>JBNAWM010000043.1:0-12136 GCA_049699855.1 Candidatus Cryosericum sp. | reverse complement strand
TGTCCCCTTTGTGCGTCGCTACGTGGACGCCATCCGGATGGTAGATCCGTCAGCGCTGATCTTTGTCGAGGGTGAGGTTGAGTCGCCTCCGCCCCTGGTAGGCGATGGCTATACGGGACTGGTTTCTGCGCCACACTGGTATGACATGGTTCCGTTGCTTCTGAAGCGGATGAGCAGGTGGCTTGGGTACGACTTCCTGCGTCACCGCGTGGTCATCGGACCATGGGCCATCCGTCGCAGTTTTGCCTGGCAGCTGGCTACGCTGCGACGGCAGGGACGGAGCGCTTGCATGGCCCCACGCTGATTGGTGAAATCGGCATCAAGTATGATCTGCGCGGGGGACAGGCGTTCCGAACGGGCGACTTCAGCGAGCAGGAGGCACTCATGGATCGGAGCCTGTCCGCGGTGGAAGGCAGCCTGTGTTCAGCGACGATCTGGAACTACACGGCGAGCAACACCAATGAGCGTGGCGATGGCTGGAACGGCGAAGACCTGTCCATCTGGAGTGCAGACCAAGGGCGCGACGTGCGGGTCCTCGACAAAGGCGGGCGTGCTCTGCGTGCTCTCGTGCGTCCGTATCCCATTGCCACGGCCGGCGAGCCTCTTTCGTTGTCCTTCGATATGCGCCGCAGGGTCCTGCGGTTCACCTTCCGTCATGACCCCGGCATCATTGAGCCTACTGAGATCTTTGTGCCCCCGCTGCAGTATCCGTTTGGCTATTCCGTGTGGATGACGGACGGCACATTTCTCAAGGATGACGAGCGCCATGTCCTGAAGTATCGTCATACGCTGGGCATCCCGACGCACACGATCATCATCGGGCCCAGGGAGAGACCGAGGGACCGATAAGGCACTGAACTGTCCTTCCAACAGAAATCCTTGACAATTTTCGCAGATGAAGTATGAGTAAGGTACCCGAGCTTCATGGCCTACGGCAGATGCTACGGAGTGAAGCCATAGGGCACCGGAGAAAACTCCTGTGCCTCCCGCGCTTGGAAAGGGAATTGCATCAAGGAGGCGCGAGTGTGAAGGTACTTGTACTTGAGCCGGCGAAATGTACTGGTTGCCGGGCATGTATGGACGCATGTTCGTTTGCCAAGACGGATGTCTTCAATCCACTGGATTCCCGGATCAATGTGATCACCTTCCATGAAGATCTCACATTTGTCCCGACGGTCTGCAGTCAATGTGAGATACCGTACTGCGCAGAGGTTTGTCCCACTTCTGCTCTGGTGAAGAACACGGAGACTGGTCTGGTCGACTTCCTCAAGGAGAAGTGCATCGGTTGCAAGCAGTGTGTGGTTGCCTGTCCATGGGGTTCCATCAAGCTCAACCATCTGGGCAAGGAGATCATCAAGTGCGATCAGTGCGGTGGAGATCCTGCCTGCGTCAAGGTATGCAAGGCGGAGGCGCTGACCTATGTAGAGGTCGAGGATGAGGTCTCGAGCAAGCAGCACGGAGTCGCTGAGGCATATCGGCGTATTGCCTCAGAGATGGCCAAGGGGGTGAATCCATGATGGACGGAGGATATCAGGGAACCATTCTCAGGGTAAATCTCACCGACCGCAGTGTCAAGGAAGAAGCGCTGCGTGAGGACTGGGCAAAGAGATACATTGGTGGAAGGGGATATGGTACGCGGATCATCGTGGACGAGGTAGACCCCAAGGCAGACCCGCTCTCCCCCGAAAACAAGGTTGTCATCGCAACTGGTCCTCTGGACGGGACGACTGCCCCTTCATCGGGCAGGGTCATGGTGATTACCAAGGGCCCTCTCAACAATACCATTGCCTGTTCCAACGCTGGGGGCTATTTCGGCCCGATGTTGAAGAGAACGGGATATGACATGATTGTCCTGGAAGGGAAGGCCAGCGAGCCCGTGTACCTGTGGATCAACAAGGGCAAGGTCGAGTTCCGTGATGCAAAGCATTTGTGGGGCAAGCTTGTCAACGACACTGACCGCCTGCTGCGGGAGGAAACGCATCTCGAAGCTGAGACCATGGAGATCGGACCAGGCGGCGAGAAGCTGTCCATGATTTCCAACGTCATGTTCAACGGGCACAGAGCATCGGGCAGAACAGGTGTTGGAGCAGTGGTTGGCAGCAAGAATCTCAAGGGCATCGTCGTGCGCGGGAACAAGGGCGTTTCGGTTGCCGATCACGACAAGTTTCTGGAGGCTGTGCGGTCAACACGCGAGATTCTCGCGCAGAACCCCGTTGCCAGCGGAGGGCTCCCCTTGTATGGAACGGCAGTTCTCGTGAATATTATCAATTCTGTGGGTTCATTGCCTACGAGGAACGCTCAGGACGCCTATTTTGCCGAGGCAGACAAAATCAGCGGTGAGACGCTGCGTGCGCAGAACCTGGTGCGGAACGAAGGATGTTCGGATTGCCCGATTGCCTGTGGAAGGGTGACGGTCATCAAGGAAGGCAAGTACAAGGGCGAGCACGGTGGCGGGCCCGAGTATGAGCCTATCTGGTCGCTAGGGGCCATGTGCGGTGTTTCCGATCTGAATGCCATCACCATGGCAAACTATCTGACGGACCGCTATGGCATTGATGGAATCTCGGCCGGGTCGACAGTTGCCTGTGCCATGGAGCTCTATGAGAAAGGGTATATGCCGGCAGGGGACGCCCCCTTCCCTCTGAAGTTTGGTGATCCTGACGCTCTCGTTGAATCCATTCGTGCCATGGGAGAGCAGAAGGACGCGTTTGGGAAGTTGCTGGCGCAGGGGTCGTACAGACTTGCCGAGCATTATGGGCATCCAGAACTGTCCATGTCCGTGAAGAAGCAGGAGTTCCCCGCCTATGACCCGCGAGGCGTCAAAGGGATTGGTCTTGAATATGCAACCAGCAACAGGGGTGCCTGCCATGTCAGAGGCTACACCATCGCTGCCGAGGTGCTCTCGCCTGGCCTTGACCGGTTGGCGTACGAGGGCAAGGCAGCCGTCACGAAGTTCTTGCAAGACCTGACAGCAGCGCTCGATTCGCTGGGCATCTGCCTGTTTACGACATTTGGACTGCAGGCCACGGACTTTGCTCAGCTGTACTCCGCGGCCACGGGGTTTGAGTGCGACGAGAAGGAGTTCTTGAAGATTGGCGAGCGGATCTGGAACATGGAGAAGCTCTTCAACCTGAAGGCAGGCCTGACCGGAAAGGACGACACCTTGCCGCCAAGGATTCTGCATGAGCCGGTCGTCACCGGACCCTCAAAGGGAGAGGTTGAAGACCTGGACAGGATGCTGGGCGAATACTACTCGCTGAGAGGATGGGGCGAGGACAGTGTCCCCACGAAGGAAAGGCTGCAAGAGCTGGGACTCCAAGATTTGTCATGAGACACGTGATTGTTGGTGCGTCAATCGCAGGGATGACGGCGGCTGCGAGAATCAAGCAGCTCAGCCCGGAGCAGGAGGTGACGGTGCTTTCGGCGGAGGGCGTTGCACCCTATGGCAAGATGTCCCTTCCCTACATCCTCTCCGGGATGACGTGGTTTGACAACTGCACGCTTCCCGCGGCTGCCGGGGTGGATGTCATGTTGAACAAGGGTGTGGACAGCATCGACACCGTCGCCAAGACAGTCCACACCCGCGATGGTGGGCAGTATGAATATGATAGACTGCTGATAGCAACCGGTACGTCACCGTTCATTCCCGACATCCCGGGCTCCAGACTCTCTGCTGTCGTCGGGGTACGAAACATTGGAGACGTCGAGGTCATCAAGAAGAGAATCGCCGAGTCCTCCCAGAAGAGGGTTATTCTGTCGGGCGCCGGGCTGGTCAATGCCGAGGTGGGCGACGCGCTGGTGAAGCTTGGCATCCCCGTCACCTATGTTATTTCCTCGGACAGGATGTTGTCGCAGATTGTCGACAAGGAGGCTTCTGCCATCATCGAGAAGGCATTTGCAGGACTCGATGTGGAACTGCTCAAGGGCGAGGACATTGCAGAGATCAAGGAACAGAGCGATGCCCTGGAGGTGAAACTCGCATCAGGGAAAGTCCTCACCGGCTGCTGTGTCGTCTACGGCAAAGGCGTTCGCCCCAATACCGGCTTCCTGAAGGGCAGCGATGTCCAGCTTAACAAGGGAATTGTTCTTGGAAAGTACCTTGAAACGAACGTGCCGGACATTTACGCCGCCGGCGATGCCGTTGAAACAGATGATCTCCTGCTGGGACAGAAAACGCTTCATGCTCTCTGGCCAGTCGCTATTGAGCAGGCAAACACGGCTGCCGCGAATATGCTTGGCATGGCGACGACATATCCGGGCGATGTGCTGAGAAATATCCTCACGGTCTTTGGACAGACGATTTTCACCGGTGGAATCAGCACCCGTGATGAGGGAGAGGTCTACCGGTACGCAAGTGATGGCGAATACCGGAAGATCGTCGTAAAGGACGGACAGCTACGCGGCTTTGTCTTTGTCGGGGAAGGCGCCCTCAACCCTGGCGTTTACCTGAGGATGATGAAAGAGAAGACGAACATCAGTCCGATGGTCGAGTCGGTTCTGCATGGGACGGTAACACACGCCGACTTATACCCGTCCGTTTTCAAGACAGCGTTGTAGCAAACTGCCGTGTATCAAACGACCAGGCGCTACGCCCCGCGCCTGGTCTGACTATCCACCCCCGACCGGTGGAAAGACCGCTATGAAGTCGCCATCCCCCAGCGGCGTGTCTCCCTTTCCCAGAAACTCCACGCTTCGCCCGTTGAGGAGATAAATGTAGTCTCCTCTCAGCTGCAGGTCCGTGCCCAGGATGACACCCTTGAGAACTGGATACTGCGCAACCAGACTCTGCAGTGCTTCCAGATACTTCGATGCCGTCACGGGAACAGCCCCCTGTTTGAATTCCTCAGTCAAGTAGACTCTCACCGTTACCATCGCCATCGTGGCACCTCAGCAACCATTGTAGGCGAGGAGATACAAAGAACAACCAGCGCATCGACTCATCCAGAACTGGAGCTGAACCGGCTTGTCTTCTTTTGGAGGGGCAAAGCCATCTTCATGGATCGTTAATGTGACCTTGTCGTGGGTTGTGCTAGAATGACGCCATGAAACGACGATCGTCGATGGCACTGATGATTGGGCGGGACAGGCCAGACGCATGACCGGCATGGTGTTCAATGTCATGCACTACGCTTTACATGACGGGCCGGGGATACGCACGGTCGTGTTCCTCAAGGGCTGTCCGCTGGCATGCCAGTGGTGTCACAACCCCGAAAGCCAGGAACCGAGTACGCAGTTGATGATCATGGTCGAGCGATGCATCGGGTGCGGCGATTGTGTGAAGGCGTGCCCGGCCGGTGCCGCCGTACTGGTGGATGGGGTTCCGGGGGCGACGGACGCCTGCATGGCATGCGGAGCATGTGTGGATGCCTGTCTTGCCGGAGCCCGGACGATGGCGGGTGGCATGATGACCGTAGAGGGCGTGATGACTGAAGTCGTGCGGGACCGTCTCTTCTTTGAGGAGTCGGGTGGGGGCGTCACGTTCTCTGGTGGTGAACCTTTTGCCCAGCCTGCCTTCCTGCGAGGTCTGCTCGAGGCGTGCACCTTGGAGGGTATCTCGACGGCTGTCGAGACGAGCGGGATGGTTGGTCAAGGCGAACTGCTGAACGCCGCTGGAGCAGTGGACGTATTCCTGTACGACATCAAGCACATGGATACGACGCAGCACAGGAAGTGGACGGGCGCAGGAAACGAGATGATCCTTGCCAACCTCGCAGCGCTGGCGGCAGTCCATGCCCATGTCATCGTACGATTCCCCGTAATCCCCGGCGTCAACGATGGCAGCGACAACCTTGAGCGGATGATTGCGATGATGCAGGGGCTTGGGCTGCGCGAGATCGACCTGCTGCCCTATCACCGCATGGGTACGGACAAGTACGCAAGACTTGGAAGGGTATATCAGCTTGCTGAGCTTGAGACTCCCTCCACTGAACATATGGACAGAATCCGGAGTGTGTTTGCAAGCGCGGGCATTGAAGCAAGAGTCGGAGGTTGACATGAATGAGCGTGTTGCACGATTGCGTCAAGAGAGCCTGGATGCAATTCCCAGGCTGTCGCTGGAGCGGGCGCATCTGGTGACGGAGTTCGACCGGCAGGCGCGCGGATTGTCGGTGCCTGTCTACCGCGCGCGTCTCCTGCAGTACATTCTTGAGCACAAGCAGCTGTTCATTGGGCCCGGTGAGCTGATCGTGGGCGAGCGGGGCCCAGCGCCCAAAGTGGTGCCAACCTTCCCGGAGCTGTGCTGTCACAGTATGGAAGACCTCGATGTTCTCGACCGCCGCGAGAAGACATCATACAAAGTCGATGAGGAAGGGCGCCGGATCCAGCAGGAAGAAATCATCCCTGCGTGGAACGGACGATCCATACGCGACCGCATCTTTGCCCTGATGGAACCCGCATGGAAGGATGCGTACGAAGCCGGCGTGTTTACCGAGTTCATGGAGCAGCGGGCGCCGGGGCACACAGTGCTGGGCGATGTCATCTATCGCAAGGGGCTGCTGGAGCTGAAGGAAGAGGTCGAAGAAGCCATTGCGAGCCTCGATTTCCTGAACGACCCGCAGGCAACCGCGCGCCGCGAGGAGCTTCGTGCCATGGCCATCGCAGCTGATGCCATGATTGGCTATGCAGAGCGCAATGCCGCCCTGGCCCGCTCGATGGCCGAGGCGGAGATGGACCCCGCGCGGAAAGTGGAGCTTCTGGATATTGCCGAGGTCTGCTCCTGGGTCCCCGCACATGCTCCACGCACCTTTCAGGAGGCCTTGCAGGCGTACTGGTTCGTCCACTTGGGTGTCGTGACCGAGCTCAATACCTGGGATTCGTTTTGTCCTGGCCGTCTGGATCAGCACCTGGAGCCGTTCTACACGAAAGGGCTTGCCGATGGCACACTGACCCGCGAGTCAGCCATGGAACTCCTGGAGTGCTTCTGGGTCAAGTTCAACAATCAGCCGGCACCACCCAAGGTGGGCGTGACAGCGGCTGAAAGCGGCACCTATACCGACTTTGCCAATATCAACGTTGGGGGCCTGCGCCCGGACGGCTCGGACGGGGTGAGCGAGGTCAGCTATCTTTTGCTCGACGTCATCGACGAGATGCACCTGCTGCAGCCATCCTCCAACATCCAGCTCAGCCGCAAGAGCCCGGACCACTTCCTCAGACGGGCGGCCGCAATCATCCGCGAAGGGTGGGGTCAACCTTCCGTGTTCAATGCGGACATGGTTGTCGAAGAGCTGCTGCGCCAAGGGAAGTCGGTGGTCGATGCACGCATGGGCGGGACGTCCGGCTGTGTCGAAACAGGCGCCTTCGGGCGTGAGGCGTACATCCTCACTGGTTACCTAAACTTGCCCAAGATTCTTGAAGTGGCTCTGCACGACGGCCTCGACCCGCGGACGGGCAAAGTCATCGGTCTGCGCACAGGCGACCCCCGGTTGTTTGCCAGCTATGACCAGTTGTTTGCGGCTTTCACGGCGCAGCTGCACCGCTTCGTGGACATCAAGGTGCGCGGCAGCAACGTGATCGAGCGGCTGTATGCACAGCAGATGCCTGCGCCCTTCCTGTCGCTGTTCGTAGATGACTGCATCGCGCGCGGGCGTGACTACAACGATGGTGGTCCGCGGTACAACTCAACCTACATTCAGGTGACTTCACCGGGGAGCTGTACTGACAGTCTGTCTGCGCTCAAGGCGCATGTCTTTGACCAGAAGGACCTGACCATGGACGAGGTCCTGGACGCCGTCGATGCAGACTTCGTTGGTCATGAGAAGACGCGCTTGATGCTCTGGAACCGCTCGCCCAAGTATGGGAACAATGATGCCGCTGCTGACGACATCCTGGCTCGGCTGTTTGACGTGGTGTTTGATGCGATCGACGGGCGTCCCAATACCAAGGGAGGGACGTACCACGTGAACTATCTGTCCACGACCGTTCACGTCTACTTTGGCTCGGTAACCGGAGCCATGCCCGATGGCCGCAAGGCATGGCAGCCCCTGTCAGACGGCATATCGCCGGTTCAGGGGGCAGATCGGAAGGGACCCACGGCCGTGATCCAGTCTGCGGCCCGCATGGACCATGTGCGCACCGGCGGTACCCTCCTCAACCAGAAGTTTTCGCCGTCACTGGTGGAAGGCGAGGCAGGCCTGGAGGCCTTGACGCACCTGATCCGTTCGTACTTTACGCTGGGCGGCCACCACATCCAGTTCAACGTCGTCACGGCCGCGACACTGCGCGCCGCTCAAGCCGAACCCGAGAAATACCGTGACCTCATCGTGCGCGTGGCCGGCTACAGCGACTTCTTCTGCGACCTGACGCCTGGCTTGCAGGAGGAGATCATCGCACGGACAGAGCAGCAGGCGTTTTGATGGTGCTCTGCAAACTCGATCCAAAAGGAGGATGAGATGAACGAAGGAAAGCAGGAAGTCGTAAATGGCAGTGTGCAAGTGGATGGGTATCAGTACCACTGGGAGCGCCGTGGGGTAACTGATCGCCCCGTCCTTGTCTTCCTGAACGGCATGGCATCCAGCACCAGTTCCTGGAACAAATATCTGCCTTATGTTCAGGATGACGTCGATGTCGTGCTGTACGACTACCTTGGCCAGGGTCAGTCCGATGCTCCTGACGTTCCCTACAGCCTTGAGCCATTCGCAGATGCGCTGGATGCCGTGCTCGATGCCAATAACGTCGACAGAGCATGGATAATGGGCGCATCGTATGGCGCTTTCGTCGGCCTCGAGGTACTGCGCCTGCATCCAGAACGAATCAGAGGGCTGTTCCTGTCCGGTGTGCTGCTGGAGCGGGCGCGGCTGTTCGAGATGTATCTGGACCTTTCGCTGCGCTGGTATCGTGGACTGCCTTTTGATGTCTACCCGGAGTATCTGTACGAGAAGATGTTCAGTGAAAAGTACGTTCGTGCCCACGAAGAGGCGGTGGAGGCTGCCAAGCATCACATGCTGGGGTTCAAGGACAAGGTGTACAGGCTGATTCGTCTCATGGATGCCCAGCGGGATTGGCTGCTCGCTGTTGATGACCGTCGTAGCGACTACCTCGGAAAAGACTTTCCCATGTTTGTCCTTGCAGGAGCGCAGGACCGCCTGATTCCGCCCTGGTTTCAGGAGTCGGCAGCCTCAGCTCTTGGAGCAACCTATGAGGCAGTGCCCGAATGCGCCCACTCCGTCTATCTTGAACAGACAGACCTGTTCTTCGACAGGCTGAGGAACTTTATCTCGGGATAGGAACCCGAAGGCTGGCGCGGCTACGTTCCGGCGCCGGAGGGCTTGTCGGTGTCGTCGGGAGTGGCGAAATCGAGGTAGAGTGACTTTTTGCGGTTGGTAAGAATCGTGCCTTCTGCGCAGGACGTCAATTCGATGACGCAAGGTGCTGCCAGAGAATACTGGTTCTCCGTGCCGACTTTCTTTGACTCTACCAGTCCAGCCTCTTTCAACATGGACAAGTGTTTAGAGGCGACCGATTTGCCAATTCCTGCCTCGGCAGCCAGTTCGCAGACACACCACGGTCTCTCCCTGAGCTTGTCCAGCAGGAAGATGCGCATGGGGTTGGCCAGCGCCCGGAACATGTGAGCCGTCAGTTCGCAGTGTATTCTCTCGCGGTCGTCCATGGTTGTATTGTCGTCCAATCCAGATGCAATGTCAATCCCTCCCTGAGCATGCCGCTCAGGGAGGGAACAAAAGCACGAACTGTGTCAGTTCTTGTGCGAGTGCTTCTCGGCCAGCTCGACCAGCTCGGGGAAGTCGATGCCGTCCGCTTTCAGTGTCTCGACTGTTGGCACGCCGTCTTCATCCCATCCACGACGGGCATAGACGACATCCTGCAGCTGGCGGTACTGTGATTCCCGGTATTCACGCAGAGCAGACATCTTCTCTGCAAGGCTCATCTTTGCGATGTCAACGTGGGCCTCTTCGGTGAGCTGCTTGTCGTAGCGCTCCTGGCGAGACAGATATTCCTCCTCGGTCACTGGTCCCATGCCGCGGTAGGGCATCCAGTCGTCTTTGCGCGTTCCCTGGCCCATGCGCAGGTTGAACATGCGCTGGAAGTCATAGACGCGCTTGCTCTGGGCCAGCAATCCGTCGAGGTCGAGGTTAATGCCGGTCATTCCCTTGAACAGCATGAGATAGTTCTCCACGTGCTCCGGGATCTTTGCGGCTTCCAGACCGGAGTAGTTGCGGTTGGACGGCGGCTCGGAATCGTTCCATGGCAGTTTGCACAATCCCATGAGCGAGAACCAGGTGCGGAACAGCGGGAAGAAGAACAGCGACTCAGCCTTGTCAGGGAATGTGGGCAGCTGGCCCTTGACCTGGTCCATGAAGATCAGCCAGGCCTCGTCATGCTGAGGTCCCTTGTTGGCCATGGCATAGCCGCCCTGCTGGACCAGCGATTCCTTGCAGTTGTACTCCGAGACCTCCATTCCCTTGACTTCCATCGCGATGTCGTTGACGAAGCGAGGGTCGGCATGGTACTCTTCGATGAAGAGCTTCTTGAGACGATGGACGCCCAATCCCGCTGCCTTTCCAAAGCCGCGTCCCTGGCCGATCTGATGAATGAGTTCAAGTGCGTCCATGTCACTGCCGAAGTGCAGGTCAAGGCCGCCGGTCACCTCTTTGGTGATGATGCCATGCTCGTAGCACTCCATCAAGAAGGCAAGAATCGTCGACATGGCGACGAGATCGAGAGCATAATAGTCGCAGTAGAAGCTCGCCTCAAGCACAAAGTGGGGGTCAAAGCTACCTGTGTTGGCGCCCAGTCCGCCGATGGTTTCGTACTCGGGGCCATCCCCCAGCACCTTCTGGCCCTTGAGCGGACCCGTCCTGAGTTCGATGTTGTCGACGCCATGGGCGCAGGACATGGTACAGCCGATCCAGCAGGCATCAGGCATGTTCTGGGTGATGAGGTTCAGCCAGACGTCGCTCCCGATCTTCGGCGTGCGCGGATCGGATCCAAAGCGGTAGTTCATGACTGGCAGGACATCGCACTTGTCCAGGATGTCGACCGTGTTGCCTGTCCCGATTTCACGCATGCGGCTGTGCGTATGGTCAAGCGTCAGGATCTCCTTGTTGATGCGTGCTCCGGCGAACTTGATGGGTTCGAGATCCACCGGGTTGGTCAACAGAGGGGTCGTACCGCTGAAGTGGACGACAACAGCCTTGAGCCCTTTGTCTCTGAACACCGTACCAGGTCCGCCGCGCGCAAGCTGCTTGATGCGGGCGTGGTTTCTCTTGGCATCCCAGTAGCTGAGGTTGATGATGCCGATCAGGGAGTGTTCGGCTCCAGCGCCGGACGTGGCCACGCTGACGTTTTTGCGGTCGCTGTCACCGTCAGCGTACATGGCGTGCAGAACTTCTGGAAGTTCGTAGCTGTCGGTCGGTTCGTCGGAAGCCGTCTCAATGGTGACCACGCCCTTGTTGCCATCGATGACCACAATGACATCCTGAATCGCCTTGCCCTGAAACTCGATGCAGTCAAACCCAGAGAACTTCATGAATGGAGCAAAGTAGCCGCCGCCGTTGTTGTCGACGGGTACGCCCGTCTCCGGCGAGATCGTCACGGAATGAGCCTTGCCGGTGCCCGGGTACTGTGTCAGCCCGGTCAACGGGCCAGCGGTGAAGATGAGCTCGTTCTCGGGATCATTCCATCGTGTGGTTGGCTTTATCGCCTGCCACAGATAGTACATGCCATAGCCTCGGCCACCGGTGAACTTCTCCTTGACCATGGGTTCGATGATCCGTTCTTCGATGACGTTTGTGGTCAAATTGACATAGAGCCGCCGGTCGGTGTACCCGGCATGCACCTGTCCCGGCACAAACGTGTAGGTTGCCAGGATCTTGTGTTCCTGTCGCATTTCGGCAATACTCTTCACCGTCCACCTCCTGATTGGTCGTGAATCCGCTCACATGGTACGCCGATTGGGAAGGTGTTCAAGTCAGCAGACGATTTTGGAACCTCCCAGATAGGCCGTGTGGACATGTTCTCTCATTTGTCTCCACGGGTACGCTATCGCTTGCAGTGATGCGATGTTTCTCACTGGTCCTGGAAAAACGGAAAATGGATTCTATACTCCAATGGAAAGCAAGTTCGTAGTGGAGAGGTGAAAAAGTGGAAGACAGCCGTATCACCACGCATCCGATCCTTGAGT
>JBNAWM010000042.1:0-12592 GCA_049699855.1 Candidatus Cryosericum sp. | reverse complement strand
GTCAGCTCCACCACGTTGCGGATTGGCACCAGCGCCCGGTCCCAGGCTGCCTCCACAATAGGAGTGACTTTCGGGTTTGCGGGGTCGACGGGAAAGCTGAAGCCGTTCACGGTCATCGTGGAGCTTCCGACCGTCAGCGTAACCGACGATACCGGTTGATACGCGGCTTTGACAGCCGTGGATGGGAAGCCACCAACCAGCATGACAGCAGCAAGGAAGGCAAGACAGATAGAGCGGAACATTCTCGTGTGCATGGCACAACCTCCAGGGAAATGAGTGCGGACGACAACACGCCCGATCGACCGGAGGTACGCGCACGACGGCGCAGAACCTGAGGCGGCGCGCACGACGGCGCACAGCCACAGCGACAGTCCAAGACCGAACTGAAGCCGGTTTGCTGCTAAGCGAGAATAGTATAGATGGGGGGCTTCAGCTGTCAAGAAAACGCGGCGCACAACGCCGGCTGACTTCCTCCGCAGGTTCCCGCCCTCCGGCCGCTTGCATCACGCCAGCCTTTTTGGTATGCTGGTTTCACTGATTGTGAGGAGGTCGGAGCATGGAGCACCTGCCGGTCATCATGAGTGGAACCAAGGTCGTTTTGACGCCTGCATGCCGCGAGGACGTTCCCACCTACCTGCGCTGGATCACGGACCCGGAGCTGAACGTCTTCCTGCTCGACTACGGCAAGGTTTCGACCCTGGAGCAGGAGTACGCGTGGTATGACGAGTTTGTTGCCGGGGCCGCCGGCCGCCGCATGGTCCACCTGGACATACGCCTGGCCGAGGACCAGAAGCTTATTGGCAATTGCGCCCTGCTGGATATCGACGACCGGAACGGCACCGCCGAGGTCGGCATCCTGATCGGTGAGAAGGAGTATCACAGCAAAGGATATGGCAGCGAGGCTCTGTACCTGCTCTGCCGCTACGGGTTCGACAAGCTGAACCTGCACAGCATCTTCCTGCGTCACCTGTCCATCAACGCGCGCGGCCACAAGGCGTACCTCAAGGTGGGCTTCCGGGAGATCGGCAGCTTCCGCGAGTCGGTCGTCCGCGACCGCGTGCGCTGCGACATGGTCTGCATGGACCTGCTGGAGCCAGAGTTGCGCAATCCCGCCGCCCAACCATGATGTCGCCTGCCAGAACTGGCATAGCGCCAGGCACGCTCGTCGTTCTTGTTGGTCCCTCTGGGGCGGGAAAGTCCACGTTCGCGCAGAAGCACTTTCAGCCGACGGAGATCGTCTCCTCCGATGCGTGCCGCGCCATGGTTGCCGACAGCGAGGCTGACCAGGCTGCGACCGCGGCAGCCTTCACCGTTCTGCACACCATCGTCGAACAGCGACTGCGCGCGGGCCGGCTGACCGTCGTGGACGCCACCAATGTGCAAACCAAAGCCCGCCGTCCGCTCCTCGCGCTGGCCGCGCGCTATCACCGGCCAGCCATGGCTGTCCTGTTCGCTCTGCCGCCGCAGGTGTGCAAAGAGCGCAACCGGGTGCGGCAGGACCGCGTGGTCGTGGACGCCGTGGTGGACCGCCAGTGCGCACAGGCGCCCGTCAGCCCCGAGGTTCTGCAGGCAGAGGGATTCGATCCTGTCATCGTCCTGCACTCTGCAGAGGAGGCAGACGCCTTTGGTGCCCCAGAGGCGCGGCCGTCTCCCACCGCCTGGCGCGACAAGCCCGGCGCGTTTGACGTGATCGGCGACCTCCACGGGTGCAGTGACGAACTGCTGTCGCTGCTGCGGGTCATGGGCTACCGCATCGACAACCCGGGTGACTTGCTCCCCCGCATCACGGCGCCAGAGGGCAGGACCGCCGTCTTTGTCGGCGACTTCGTCGACCGCGGACCCCACAACGTCCGGACGCTCCTCATCGTGATGGCGATGGTCCGATCCGGCGCCGCCCTCGCGGTGCCGGGCAACCACGATGACAAACTGCTGAGAGCACTGCAGGGAGCGCCGGTCAAGATCAGCAACGGGCTGGATCGCACCCTGCAGGAGCTGGATGCGGCTGGTGATGAGATGAAGACACTGGTCCGCGACTTTCTGGCGGGGTTGCCGTCGCACCTGGTCCTGAACGGCGGCAATCTGGTCATTGCGCATGCAGGCCTGCCGCAGAACCTGCATGGCGTGGACTCGCCGCACGCGCGCGATGTCGCCCTCTTTGGGACACAGACGGGTCAGCGGGACGCGTACGGACTCAAGATCCTGGCCGACTGGGCGCACGCCTACACGGGGGACGCCATCGTTGTCTGGGGACATCTGCCCGTTGCCGAGGCGGTCTGGGTGGGCAACACCATCGACATCGACACCGGCTGCGTCCATGGCGGCAGCTTGACCGCACTGCGTTATCCCGAGCGCGAGCTGGTCAGCGTGCCGGTGGCGCGGGTGTACTCCCCCCCGATCAAGCCGCTTTAATGACCCATACCGCTATCGGAACGATCCCTGGTGTGTTGCAGGGCAAAGTGTGCCTGGTGACGGGTGCCACGCGCGGCATCGGCGCGGTCATGGCGCGGTCGCTCGCCGCCATGGGGGCAACGGTGGTTGCCACCGGGCGCAGCGCCGAGCGCGGCAGTCAGCTCATCTCCGACATCGCCCAGAGCACTGGCGGCGATGTCCACTTCCTGCGGGCGGACCTGGCCTCGCTCGACGAGGTGCGCCGGCTTGCCGCGGACTTCCGGCAGGGCTGGGACCGTCTGCACATCTTGATTGACAATGCCGGCACGGTCCTGCCGACGCGGCACGTCACCGCCGATGGATATGAGGAGGTTTTCGCCGTTAACCACCTCGCACCATTTCTCCTCACCAGCCTCCTCCTGCCCGTGCTCACGAGCAGCGCTCCCGCTCGCATCGTCGTGACCTCCTCATATGAACACCGACGCGGTCGCATCGCCTGGGACAACCTGCAGGGCGAGCGCTTCTACTTCTCCCAGCAGGCCTATGCGCAGTCCAAGCTGGCCAATCTGCTCTTCACCTATGAACTGGCTCGGCGCCTTGAGGGGAGCGGTGTCACCGTCAACGCGTTCAATCCCGGCCTCGTGCGCACCAACATCTGCATGGACAGCGGCTGGCTCATCAGGACAGCAAAGCTGGTGATGGACCGGTTTTCGGGGATCAGCCCGGAGGAGGGCGCTGACACGGGCATTTGGCTGGCATCATCAAGCGATGTCGAGGGGATCACTGGCCGCTACTTTCAGAGGCGGCACGCCGCGCGCTCATCCGGCGCATCATACGACCGGACAGCCCAGCAGCGCCTCTGGCACATCAGCGAAGAGCTGACGGGCATCGCCAGCGCTCCCTCCCTCTAGCGGCCAAACAGCAGCTCTGGCGCCCTGGGGATCCTCGGCAGGTCCAGCCGTTCATAGTCCCTGACAGCCACGGTCACGAACCCGCAGTGCTGGTACAGTCCGAGAGCGCCGACGTTCTCCGTCTCGACCTCGATGGTGATCCAGGTGCGCCCGCTGTTCAGCAAGCCATGGACGATGGCGAGCAGCATCTGACGCCCGATGCCTCTCCCTTGCATGTCCGGCCTCACGGCGAAGTGTACGATGAAGGCGCGCCCATCGTCCATAACGGACTGGATCACGCCCACGGGCCGCCCGTCCTGCGTCGCGAGGTACGTGACGCGCTCCGGGTCTCTCATCAAGCGGGCAAGGGCCTCTTCCTCCTCCTGAACCGGCTCTGCGAACGCAGCCGCGACGATTGCCGCCATGACGGGCACATCGTCCTCTCCCGACATCCGCAGTTCCACCTGGTCGCGAACCCCCTCAAGGGGTGGAACCCGTGCTGGGTCGAGGTCCATAGTGCATTCGCTGTACGCGTGCCGGGCGCCCATGGCCGCGGCCAGCGCGGCACCGGCCGTTGACTCGTGCGGCACAACCACCAGCAGGCGGCAGATTCCGCTCATCTGGCACTCCCGCACAACTGCGCGCACCACAGCGTGCCCGATGCCCCTGCCTCGGAACGCAGGATGAACGAGGATTGCCGCCTCGACTTCGGACAAGTCGCCATAGGTGTTCATGCCGGCAAACCCCACCAGCTGCCCCTGCTCGTACCACAGCACATCGCTGACCGAATCCTCCGGCCGCGTCGCCATCCTCCCGATGTCCAGCCGGGCCGCCATCGAGTACCCATCCTGCTTCTGGCAGAGGTCCGTCAGAACCCGAACCTGGGCCACCTGCTCTGCCGAGAGCCGTACCACCTTCATCATGCCGTCTTCCTCAATTGTGAATGCCATTGTACCTGGTACAAAAGGATTCACAATTGGAAAAGTGGCTAGTGTGGCTAGTGCGGCCGGTTGAATTGCTCCACACCGAGCTGTGACCGGAATTCGGCAGCGCCCTGCGACGCCCTGCTCTCTGTCTGGTCGTACTCAAACGATTCGGCCTCCAGCTCATAGTCAGCCATGCCAAGCGTCGGCAGAGCCTCGCCCTGGTGCCTCAGCACGCTGCGGAGGAAGTAGGGGACCATGTTCTCCAGCTCCCACTGCACTTCCATGCCCGGCAGGATGTGGTCGTGATACAGCAGTGCGGTGCTGAGCGGCGCCAGCGAGCACGCGATGCTCCAAGCCTGCGTCAGGATGTCGTAGGGCTCGTAGACGGTCCAGGGCTCCAGGTAGGCATCCCGCATCTGCAGGGCAATGTCCGGAATGTCGCCGAGGTACGGGCGCATCTCGTCATCGTCTGAGAAAAAGGCCATCGAGAAGAAGGGGTGGGAGATCGATGCGTCGGACCAGTCGATGAAGACGGGGTTGGCACTCCCGTCGACGACCTGGCCCGCCCAGAAGTCGCCATGGTCCACGCTGACGGGCAGGCGCAGGGTTCCCAGGCGGTGCGCGGCGATCTTCAGCGCCCGCGCCCGGTAGTGCAGTGCATGGATCTGTTTCATCGAGAGCCCGTCGGGTTGACCAGGCTTCATGGCAACGGTGTCGGTGAGCAGTCGATCGATGGATTCCACCAGCTTCAGCAGTCCCCGGTTGGGACAGCCGGCGACCGCAAACCTGCGCGTCGCATCCACCCAGCTTACCTGAAGCTGGGCGTAGGCGGCAACGGCAGCCTTCCACTGCTCGAGCGCCGGAACGCTGTCCAGCGTCCTTGCGCCCATGTCGCGCATTAGCATCCAGCGCTGGCCCGCATCGACCGCCAGGATCTCTGCCACCATGCCGGGAACCTCGTGGTCCAGCAAGACGCTTACCGATACCTCGCTGGCCAGGACCGCCGGCACGGCCTTGAAGTAGACACCGCCGTGCGTGGTCGGCAGCCGCAGGACGCAGGAGCGCTGCCACGAGTAGACCTGCTCCACCGGTCCGGTGGGGGCGGTGTCCATCCGGGCAAGCTGCTGTACCATCCATGCTCCGGCCTTCTTCATCCATCCCGCCTCGTACCATGGCACACGCAGGGAGGTGTCGGCCGCGTTCACCCATGCAAACCACTCCTTGAGCACCCGTGCCATGCCCGGTGTGGCAAGCTGCACGCTGGCCAGATCGCCTGCGCCCACCCACCGCGCGGCAGCGGGCGCCGTCCACGTCGCCGCATGGTTCTCGACCACGTACACCAGCTCCGGCACCGGCGAACCCGGGTCCATGTCCGGCGAAACGCAGCGGCGCGTCGTGGCGCGAAAGCCCAGGGCGTCATTGGCTGCCTTGTTGACAGGGGCCACGGACTGCCACGGGGAGGACCCCGCTACCCGGACATGCGGCAGTGTCCAGAGCTTGCCCTCGGGTACCAGCAGGACATGCGCGTCGCCCTCGTCGGGCACGATGAAGAAATACTCTCGCCATGCATCGCTCATCGGAATGCTGTCCCTCCTTCGTGGACAGGGTCAGTCCTGTCCCAGGTCACCATGTCAGGGGAGTGTCGGGCTCGGTGCCCTTCAACAGCCGCCGGATGTTGCCGCGCAGGGCAAAGGTCAGAAACGAGGCGCCCGCCACCGTGAAGATGGCGCAGTACAGCGGCAGGAAGATAGACGTGAGGACCACCAGGATCCACGGAAACAGGAGGTTAGAGAGGCTCGTCTTCCTAGTCACGGCAAAGATTAGAACCAGGAGGGGAAAGAACCAGACGAAATACAGGGGACCGATCATCGCCAGCGTGGCGCCGTAGAAGGTGGAGGCCCCTTTACCGCCCCTGAAGTGGAGAAAGATGGGGAAGACCTGTCCCACCATGGGCAGCAGGGCAACGACGACGATCTGCCAGTGGAAGGGCAGCAGGCGGACGCCAAGATATGCCGGCAGCCACCCCTTGGTGAAGTCGAGGAGCGCCGAGATGGTCCCCCACTTCCAGCCGAGGGCCCGCGAGACGTTGGTCGACGAAGCGGATTTGGAACCGATCTGGAGTACGTCCACCCCCCTCCACCTGCCCACCAGGAAGCCGAAGGGAATGGACCCCAGGAGATATGCGGCGATGGCAAGAGCGATGAAGGTCATGAGGCCCTCGCCTTCATGGTATTGTAGATACGGGCGTTGACAGGGGTTGCCACTCCGAGGCGCCCACCCACCGCCACCACGGCGCCGCTGTAGTAGTCGATCTCGTCGATGTTGCCCTTCTCCTTGCTGCCCCTGCCCTTCGTGATCATGCCCGCGATCTGCCGCCGGAACAGGCTCAGCACCGGCAGGGGAACCGCCTCCAGGAGGCGCGCGTACGTGCCCGTGGGGAAGTGGCGCAGGTTGAGAAACCGCCCGCCGCTTGCGCGCACCACCCGGGCGTATTCGCGCAGTGCCAGAATCTCTTCCTCAAAGACGGCCCGATCGGCAAAGCCGTCGCCGATCGTCAAGCCATGAGCGGCAGAAGGCACACCGATGAGATTGGTGAACAGCTTGGAGTACTCCATGTTCTTCACATCTCCCGCGGGAACGGCCTGCGCCTCGATGCCCGCCGCGGCAAACAGCTGCTGCAGGTCCAAGGTTTCATCCGGTCCGTGCGCGACGCCAAATGCCAGGCGCACGGGCGTGAAGTACGAGATCACGACCTGGTCACCGATCCCCTCCACCGAGACCGGGTTGAACAGGCTGACCCTCACAACCCTGACCTTCCGCGCCCGTTCCCCAAACATGCGCTCAAGGGTGGCACGCGCATCATCGGCCGCCGCGATACCGTTCTGGGAGAGGATAAGGTCAGGAAGGTCGTCCTGCCGGACGCGCTCATAGTAGAATTGAACGGAGGGACCGACGGGATTCTTGGTCGTGAGAAACAGGAAGTCGGGTGTCAGCTCGCTGGCAAAGGCATCATCATCGATCACCGGAGGGTTCAACCGGACCCGCTCGCCACTGCGGCGCTCCACCAGGATCCTGCCTTCGGCCGCCTGGACCACCTGCTCGTGCCGCGCAACGCCCACGACCTCGGCGGCTGCAACAAGCTCGGTGGCAAACAGCGTCCCGGTCCTGCCACCCGCGCCCACTATGGCAATCTTTGTTTTCATGCCTTCATTGTAGCAGAGGTGCGAGGTTTGCAAGAATGCCAGACGGGCTACCTGCCGCCTCCGCCCCCTGGGGCCAGCCGGATGCGCCCCGCTCTCAGGGCTTTTCGCCCAGTCTGCCGGGGGTAGTAGGGCGACATGGCCAACAGCCTCCTGCGGATGAATGGCCGGACGAGGGGCACAAACAGCCGCTTCCATCCCAGCGTCTTCTGCTGAAGCGCCAGCGTCTCCTCGAAGCTGTGGTGCTGGTAGTGGAGAAGGCGCTCGCTCTCGTCGGTGTCCATGAAGTCGCAGTGAAACGGCACGGGCGAGAAGGCGGACTCCGGCAGCATGCCGATACCCAGCGCCGTAAAGGAGCGCTGCATGAACTGGCGACCAGTGACCTGGCACGACGGCCCACCCGCCACCATGAGCGTCCTGCCTTCCAGTCCCGGCACCATCGCAGCCGCCGCAACGGCGGCGCCGGCATCCATGGGCGCCAGATACTCCATGCGGTCGTCCATCCGGACATCGAACATCAGCGGATCCAGTTCCCCGAACTCAATCGGCGGCACCGCGCCGAAGCGCAGGATGACCCAGGGCAGGCCAGAGGCGTGCAGCATGTGCTCGCACGTCAGCTTCTGATACGCATACTGCAGGTCGGGATGCAGAGGTTCATCGCTGGTTCGTGGCGGCGCGAGATGCTGCGTCTTGCCATATAGAGCAATCGATGAGCTGAACACGATGCGCGGCTTCCGGGGGGATGCCAGCGCCGCCTGCAGAAGGTTCCAGGTGCCGCCGACGTTGATGGTCTCGGCCCACGCAGGGCGCTGCTCGCTCTTGGGCGGGATGATAAAGGCCAGGTGGACGACGGCATCCATCCCCTCCACCGCGCGGGCAACCACTGCCGGGTCGCGGATGTCACCCCAGATGATGGACACCTTGCGCGCATATGGACGCGCCTTGCGCTTGGAGAGGCGCGATGGAATGTCCAGACAGCGGACGCTTGCGCCGCGTCCCAGCAGCTCATCGATGGCATACGTTCCAACGTTTCCAAAAGCTCCTGTCACCAGGATGTTCATGTGTTCCTCCCGCTCATGGACTCCATGAGCATGGCCAGCGCGCGCTCCATCAGCGCTCCCCAATCCTGGCCCTCGGGGTCGAGTATGCCCTGCAGCAGCAGCCCCAGCACAACGCTGAGCACAACCGTTGCTGTCAGGTCGACATCCTTGATCGCCAGACTGCCTTCGGCAACACCACGTTCGAGCACCTGCCGGAAGAACACTTGATACCTGCGGATCATGTCGACGGTGCTGCGCGCGACCTCGGGATCCGCCTTGGACTTGGCCCAGAACTCAAGCAGGATGTTCCATTTGGTCCCTGCAAGGTGATAGATCTCATCCACCCCGGCCGCCATCGCGGCGACCTGCTGTGGCACGGAGGCACCGCTGGTCTGCATCAGGGCGAACTGCCGGTCCAGTTCAGCCAGCCATGCATTGAGAAGCGCCACGAACACCGATCCCTTGCTGGGAAAGTGGTGATAGAAGGCGCCCTTGCTGACGCCGGCGGCCTGGCAGATGCTGTCCACGCTGGTCACATCGTACCCACGCTCGGCAAAACTCTGCTCTGCGGCCGCCAGAATGCTGCTTCGTGTCTCCTGCGAACGTTCTTCCTGTGTCATGTCCATACTCCCTGTCTGCCTGGTCATCATAAACCGACCGGTTGGTATTATTTTCGTCCAGGTTCGAACCGTGTCAACCCCCATTGTGGGGTCAAACGTTACATTTGTCCCATGTTTCATTTCGATGGGGCGCGTGCCGTTTTCATGTCATCGTGCATAGCTGTTTCCATCTGGTCACAACGCTTTTCTCGCGTTATACTCCCGAAAGGTGGTGCAATTGGCTCTACTTTGCCCTCGGGAGGTACGACAGCGATGAATGCACGCGAGTGTATCGACAGCATGATTGCCAGTCTCACTGATTGGCGGGGTACCAAGGTGGCGGACATCAGAAGCATCATCCACGAAGCTGATCCCGACATCGAAGAGGAGTGCAAATGGATGGGAAGTCCCGTGTGGTCCCACGACGGGATGGTCTGCCTGGCCAACGCCTTCAAGGACAAGGTCAAGCTGACCTTCTCTCAGGGAGCGAACCTCGCGGATCCTGACAAGCTTTTCAACAATGGACTTGCTGGCAAACAATGGAGGGCCATCGACCTTCACAAGGGCGACACCATCAACAGGGAAGCCCTGAAGGCTCTCATCCGGGAGGCCGTACGATACAACCAGTCCAGGGCGTACGCCACGACCCGGCCTCGCGCGGCACGAGGAAGGCCGAAGGAGAAACCCGGCAGTACCACCCCGTGACGTCCAGGCACGAACGGATATTCGAAAGGACAAGATCTGCGGGCGGATACATGCGGTGCAACGCGAAAACAGTGTCCCTCGCGCAAACCTGACTATACTTTCACCACGGCCCCTCCGAGGAGAGGGGCACGGGCCGGACGGACCAAGGAGGAACGGACATGCTGAAGACAGCACTGTCATATGCCTTGCCCATCGTCATCGGGTATCTGCTGGGATCGATCCTCCCGGCGTACTTCCTGGTGCGCTGGACCAGGCATGCTGACATACGGATGCTGGGCGACCACAACCCGGGCGCCACGAACGTCAAGAGGAACTTTGGAATTGGCCTGGGAGCGGCAGTCGCCGCCTATGACCTGACCAAGGGCCTGGTGGCCATGCTGATCGCGTACTGGCTGTTCAAGGCGCCCACCGATGTCGTGGCCGCTGCCGGCTTTGCCGCCATCCTCGGGCACAAGTTCCCCTTCTATCTGCACTTCAGGGGTGGGCGCGGGATCGCCGCCACCGTTGGTATCTTTGTCTTTCTGCTGGGCAAGGTGGCGTCGGAGTCCATGTCCCCCGCCGACATGGCGGCCGCTCTCAGCTTCCTGGCAGTCTATGCCGTCCTCATCATGGCCGCCACACACGATGAGGATTTTCTCGCCACGACCCTGATGCCCATGCTGGGCATCATCCTGGCCTTCTACGTCCGCTCCTACAGCGAGCTGACCCTGGTGCTAGTACTGATTGGCATGATCTCGTTCGAGAGCTCCAAGAATCTGAAGCGGGAGATGTTTGTCCTGGCAAAGGACAGGAGCACGCTGTGGAGGACTTTTGCCCGCCCGCTTGCCATCATCGTGGTCATCCTGGGCATGTTCATCAGCCGCAGGGATGTCCTGCTGGTGGTCGGCGGTGTCCTGTCGACGCTCCTCGTCCTGGAGCTGCTGAGAGCGACTGTTCCCACGCTGGAACGCGCCCTGCACCGCGAGATCCTCTCCGGAACGCGCCTTCTGCGCGAGGCCGAGCGGAGCACGGTCAGCGCCTTCACCCTGTTTCTGCTCGGCATCTTTGTCACCCTGCTGCTCTCGCGGGAATACGTTGCCTACGCCAGTCTTGGCTTTCTCTCGATCGGTGGCATGATGGCGCGCGTTGTCGACACCAACTATGGCAAATCCTACCTCTTCAAGAGGAGCCGGACCTCCATCCAGGGGCTGCTCGCCTTTCTGGCTATCTCCATCGGCGTTGCCTACTTCCTGTGGATCGCGAACGACCTGCCTCTCTGGATCGGTCTGGTGGGAGCAGGCATCGCAACGCTTGCCGAACTGCTGCCAGAAAGGGTAAGCGACAACGTCAGCGTCCCCGTCGTCTCCGGTGCCATCATGGAAGGCACCTTCCGGCTGTTCGTCTAGCGAGTGGGAGGATAGCGCAGGGATTTCTTCTTCTCGTACGGAAGCGAGGCCATGGCGATCCAGCTGAACAGCTGGCGCGCCCAGCCATGCTCCTCGAACCTGCGGGTGGACGAAAAGACGCTCCTGGTCCTGAGATAGAAGTGCCGCGTGTGCCGTTTGGTCTCCTTCAGCATCCTGGTATCCTCACCAAACGTCAGTTCCTCGTCGTAGCGCAAGTCCCGCAGCAGATCCCGCCGGATGCACTGGATCGATCTCGTGGTCACTGCGGCGTAATTCGCAAAGTTGAAAAAACGGTACCAGTTCCGGGCGATGCGGGTGTCAGGCACCGGGCGCAGGGACGCCATGCCGCTTCCGAGATTTTTCGCGGCATTTCGCTGCAGGAAGGCATTCAGTTCCTTCAGGAACGGCGGGGCGAAGTAGGTGTCGGCGTCAAGAAAGATGACCCAGTCACAGGAATCGGAGAGCAGTTCTATGCCACGGTTTTTGGCCCGCGAGACGCCCATCGCATCGATATGCTCGATCTTGGCTGAGGACGGCGCCTCTGCCGCCACGACCTTGAGGGTCTGGTCGGTGGAACCGTTCTCCACAACGATGACCTCAAACCGATCCGACGGATAGTCCAGCGCCTTCAGGGATGCAAGTGTTGTGCCAATGTACTTTTCCTCATTGTGAGCAGGAATGACGATCGAAAAAAACAGATACGGTTCGCTCATCTTCAGCTCCTCCAGTATAGTTTCCAGAAAGGGCAACCATCATAGCCATGAAATGGGCAGAGTGCAACTGGCAGGGTCTCCCGCTCCACTAGCGGGCACGCAGGAACAGGTACCAGCCCGCGATGACGACCACCTGAAGGGCAACGATCAGCCAGAAGCGTTCCAGAAAGCTCTCCTTGCTGGTCTTGTGGTGAAACAGGCGCATGCCAAGGAGTGCCCCAAAGGTGCCTCCGGCAAACGCCAGCGTCAGCAGGACACGCTCGGGGACGCGGGTCGCGCCGCTTCCCGCCACCAGCTTGTCGTACCCGTAGGTGAGCAGGGTGACGGCGGTGATGCTCAGCAGCCATGCCTGGACCCAGTCGAGCGCAGGCAGGCAGGCATGCAGAGCCCAGGTCCCTGCGGCAGCCAGCCCCAGCGTGGGGGCCAGTGCCCCAAGAGTGGTACGCGACCGAGCGGTCACTGGGGCGTGGTACCCATGTCCAGTGTCTCGCGCACCTTGGCGGCCAGGGCCTCCACCGTGAACGGCTTCTGGATGAACTGGACGCCCGCGTCCAGCACTCCCCGGTGGGCAATAACGTTCTCTGTGTAGCCGGACATGTACAGGACCTTCATCCCGGGGTGGTCCCGCGCGATATTGGCATACAGCTGGCGGCCGTTCATCTCCGGCATCACTACGTCGGTCAGCAGCATGTCGACGTGCCGGTCATATCCCGCGATGATCGAGAGCGCCATCCTGCCGTTCTCCG
>JBNAWM010000041.1:0-12788 GCA_049699855.1 Candidatus Cryosericum sp. | reverse complement strand
GTGGAGCTATATCGCTTCCTGATGAGCTGTACGGTTGCCGGAAGGTACGACAAAGACTTGTAGCACTGCCTCCTTCACAAACCACAGATGCTGTCAGGCTGCGCAGCCTAACAGCATTGTTTATCGGTCGTCTTCCTCCGCTAACCTCTTGCATTTCTATGAAATAGTGTATACACTACAGTTGTAGTAACTACACTACCATGGAGGCAGATGATGGAAGAGTTGACCAGCAAGCAGCAAGCCGTTCTGGAATTCATCGAGGCGCGCGCGCGCCAGACAGGATTCCGTCCCAGTCTGGAAGATGTGCGGCGCCACTTTGGATTCAACTCGCTCAATTCGGTCGTCGTCTATGTCAAGACGCTCGAACGCAAGGGATATCTTCCTCAGCCGGACCTTATCAAGGGAACACCGGCCACTCCATCGCTGATGATCCCGGTCCTGGGCACTGTTGCTGCAGGCACGCCCATTCTGGCCGAGGAGAATATCGAGAAGTGGATCTTTGTTACTCCTCCCACCTCTGCAACAGCCGATTATTTTGGCCTCAAGGTCAAGGGGGACTCCATGATCAATGAACATATTGTGCCGGGAGACATCGTTATTGTCCACAAACAGCAAACGGCAGACAACGGAGACATTGTTGTCGCTCTCTTTGGAGACGAGGCGACCGTCAAAAAACTGCACCAGGGGGGAGACGGCATCTTTCTCATGCCAGCCAATCCTGCGTACCACCCCATCCCCGTCACCAATGAAGTCACCATTATTGGCAAAGTTGTCGGCCTTGTTCGTGAACGCCTTTCCTGAGAAGGCACGCATGAACTCCCTGTCCGATTTGCCAACCTCCATGACGTTGTCCGAAAAGCTGCCACTGCTTTACGTGGAAGAACGAAACGGTCACCTTTCCGCTTTTGTGTTCCGTGGTGAAGTCAAACATGTCGATCGCATCCTCAAGATGTGGGCCAGCGGACAGTTTACCTCTGACCATACGGAGGATGCCACCTACTACACGATCATGAGCGATGACAAGATGATAGCGACCGTTGCAAGAGACAATGTTCATCGACACTGGTATATGATTCGCCTGATGGATTGATACGAACACGATGAGTGATGCGATATGTCTTTCGTCCATTTGCATCTTCATACGGGCTTCAGCTTCCATGAAAGTTCGATCCGCATTGAAGACCTGGTACAGCGCAGTCGCGAGCTGGGCTACTCCTTCTGCGCCATCACCGACAGGAACACCCTCGCCGGCGCCATCCGCTTCGACCATGCAGCGCGCTCTGCTGGAATTGTTCCCATCTTCGGCTGTGAGTTGACACTGCTTGACAATGAAACGGAGGACCGCATTGTTGTTCTTGCGCGCGACCTGGAGGGCTACAGCAACCTCTGCCGTCTGGTGACTATTGCCCAGGCACGCGGCCGGGTGCATCCAGGACTGACGCCCGAGCAGCTTGCGCCATATGCTGAACACCTTGTCGCATTGTATGGCAGTCCCGAAAGTCTGCTTTATCAGTTCCTGTCAACGCGCCATCTGCATAAGGCACGCCTTCTCCTGGAAAAAATGCGCGCACTTTTCTCCAACAATTTGTACCTGGACGTTCAGAATCCCATGTTTCCCGATTCGACGCGTCTCCTGTACCGTATGCATCAGTTGTCTGACGAAACCGGCGTTCCCGCCTGCGCCACTGGGGGCGTTACCCATTTGCGCCGTGTCGATGCAGAAGTTCGTGAGATGCTCCTGGCCATTGGTTCGCTGGAAGATGTCGACACCCGCAGTCGGCAGACACAACATGTCAATGCTGAAAACTGGTTCAGGGGAGCCGATGAGATGGCTGAACTGTTTGCAGATTGGCCTGAAGCACTGGCCGTCAGCGGAGACGTCGCCGCCCAATGTCGGGTGGAGTTGCCTTTGCATGGTTTCAAGACTCCCAGTTCGATACTGACAGCAACGCGCAGTCTCCACGATATCGTCTATGCCGGAGCCCGGGAGAAATATGGCACCATTACTGCCACTGTAGCAGAGCGTATCGAGCATGAGCTGGGCACCATCCGGCATATGCACATGGATGAGTACTTCCTTATCGTACGCGACATCATCGAGATAGCGCGGCGCAAAGGAATTGCCTACTCCGGACGTGGTTCGGGCGCCAATTCCATCGTCTGTTACTGTATCGATGCTACGCAGGTCGATCCACTTCGGCATAACCTGCTGTTCGAGCGCTTTCTCAATGAGGGGCGGCAAAGTCTGCCAGATGTCGACATTGACTTTGATGCACTACGCCGTGATGAGGTCGTGTCCGAATTATTCAACGTTTATGGTGAAGACAGGGTCTGCCGTGTAGCCAACGTCAACACATACAACATCCGTGGAGCTTTTCGTGATGTCGGAGGAGCGCTGGGATACAGCCGGGAGGAAATTGATGACGCCACCCGTCTTCTGCCCTGGTACAGCCACCACCGCATCACTGAGGTCATCGCCAAATTGCCGGAACTGGCCACATTTCCCTATGGCAGTATAGAGAGATGGGTCTCCCTGGCTGAACGCATACGAGGGCTCCCGCGAACCCTGTCCACACATCTTGCAGGACTGGTCATCGCCCCTTTTCCACTCACTGACCTTGTTCCTCTTGAACCATCTGGAACGGGTCACCTTATGACACAGTATGACAAAGACGACGTAGAGCGATTGGGCCTGGTCAAGATGGACTTGCTGGGATTGCGTACGCTGTCCGCCGCAGTAGATGCAACAGCGATGGTACAAGCCGAAACAGGTGCTGAGATCAGCCTTTCGACTATCCCCATGGACGACCGGTCGACATATCGCCTGTTACGTGAGGCCCGCACGCTTGGTGTGTTCCAGCTGGAATCGCCAGGGATGCGGAACCTTTTGCTCAAGCTGCAGCCCACCTGTTATGCCGATATCATGGCAAACGTTTCGCTGTTCCGCCCGGGTCCCATGGCCATGAACATGGACAAGCTGTATCTGGCCAGAAGAAATGGAACAGCCCCAGTGACATTCGAGGATCCGCGCCTGGAGCCGATTCTGAATGAGACCTATGGCATTATCGTTTTCCAAGAGCAGGTTCTGCAAGTTGCCAATGCAGTCGCCGATTTATCATTCGCAGAAGCGGATGTCCTCCGGCGTGCCATGACAGAGCACACCCCCAAGGCTGACCTTGCTCGATTTGAAAAGCTCTTCCTGGAGCGAGCTGCTGCCAAAGGCACCACCCCGGAAACTGCCCGGCGCATTTACAGCCAGCTCCAGAGCTTTGCCAGCTACGGATTCAACAAAGGGCATGCCGCTTCGTTTGGATTGCTGGCCTACCGCACTGCCTATCTCAAGGCACACTGGCCGGCTCACTACATTGCGGGACTGCTCAACGCGATGCCCGTGGGGTTCTATCCTCCGTTCATCTTGCTGGATGAAGCGCGCCGCTGCCACGTTCTGGTCGAAAAGCCGCTGGTAACACGCAGTATGGTCCGAACGACCGCGCATGGCATGGTACTGAAACTCGGGCTGAACACCTTCAGCAGCCTTTCGGCAAAGGATGCTGATTCCATTGTGGCTGCGCGAGAGAAACACCCCTTTGACTCAGCCACCGATTTCCTGAAGCGGACGCATGTCAATAAACGGGCGCTTCAACGCCTCGTGCTGGCTGGGGCATTCGACGACCTTGGAACTCCTCTGGCCGTCGCTGATGAACTTGGGCTGGAACCCAGCGAGATCGACCGCATTCTGAGTGCCTCTCCCAACCTGCAATTGCGTGCTGTCCTGGGAGAGATATCCGGCATAGGCTATCCTGTATCAACAAGCCTGGCTGTCCTGCTGGACCTGGCTGCTGTCAAGACTGCCAATGAACCAACGCCCGTGCAGATGCGCGCGCCTGCCCTGCACAGTGTCCAGTTGACCTCGTGGCCACACGGTTCAAACGTGTGGGTGCGAGGGGTTGTTGTCCGTATCCAGACTCCTCCGACCAAATCCGGCAAGCGGGTATTCTTTATCACCCTGGAGGATGAAGACGGCATGATAGAAGCGGTCATGTTTGAGGACGTCCAGCGCAAGTATGCGGCGGCGCTCAAGCAAAACAGCATGATGCGCCTGTATGGCGAACTTCAGAATGCCGAGGGGAGTCCCACGGTCATCGTCAAGCGGCTGGATGGCCTGCAGTTTGTTCCGGGTGCCAAGGATGCGCCCCTTTTCTATGAATATGCTTAAAAGCATTCAGCAACAATTCACTGCACCCGTAGCCGTCCTTGGAAGCGGTATCTCCTCGATAGACCGGATAACGGGCATCGGTGGGTATCCGCGCGGGCGCATCACTGAGTTGTTTGGAACAGCCAGTTCAGGCAAGTCTGCTCTTGCAGTGGCCTGCTGTCTGAATGCAGCAGCCCTGGGGCTGACTGTCGTCTGGATCGACTTGGAACACAGCCTGACAGCCAAACTTCCACAGAACCTTGGCCCGTCGGCACAAGATATCCTGCTGCTCGAGCCGGAAACAGCAGAAGATGCTGTCGACATGGCTGTCATCCTTCTGGAACGTGCCAGCATCGATCTCCTCGTCATGGATTCGGCAATCGCCATGAATCCATCGCACCGGCCCGAAGGCACCCCGCTCAATATGGCACGTGCCGAGATGGTTGGCCGTGCACTGCGAAAACTCACAACACTGGTTGCCCGCCGCAACTGCGTCATGCTTTTTCTCAGCCGCAGTTATCTGATGGCTGTTCCTGGTTCAGTCGCGTCCATCGGCGGGGGAGCTCTGCGCAGTTTTGCCTCATTGCGCCTGAAAATGACACAGGAACAGCTGAGCCTGGACGAAGGAGATCCAACCTCTTTCGCTATTCGTGTACATGTCGTCAAGAACAAGCTTGCGCCACCTGAGCGTGAAACTGTTCTCCATTATTCGCTGGTTGATGGTAGACTGGCAGAGGAGCCACCTGGACTGGTGGCAGAGGAGCCAGGAGAGGAGCTATCGCTATGAATACAGATCTGCGCATTGGCACCTGCGGATACTCATTTCCCGACTGGAGAGGCACTGTTTACCCACCCAACCTGCGCCCATCGCTCTATCTTGTCTACTATGCGCGCACCCTGGGTTTCACGGCAGTTGAACTGGACAGCAGTTTCTATCACATGCCTACGGTTCCACTGGTCCAGGCGCTCATGCAGAAGACGCCGCCAGGCTTTCTCTTTACCGTGAAAGCACACAGAAGCATGACACACGACATCTGGAATGTCATGAAGCCGGCCTCCTCCGGAGGACCTTCTTTTCCTGATCTGAAGCAGGGGCTCAAGACCACGGCACAGCTGGCACCATCCTTTATGGCATTCTGGGAGGCTGTCGCTCCCATGGCCGATGCCGGCCGCCTTGGAACGGTCGTTCTGCAGTACCCGCCTTGGTTTCACGACACGCCTGAGAATCGCAGACTTCTCCTCGTGACACGCGACCTGCTGCCCCGCCTTTCTCTCTCCATCGAGTTTCGCGACCAAAGCTGGCATGAAAACAATGCCCTGACTTTTCTCAGGCAGGAACATCTGGGCTATGTTGCCGTCGACGAACCGCAGCTGCGCAATCTCCTGCCCCTGGTCCCTGCCGTAACCAGCGACGTCGCCTATCTAAGACTGCATGGACGCAATCCACACTGGTTTGGTGCCAGTCGTGAAGAGCGGTATGACTACCTTTATTCCCGCCAGGAACTCGAGCAGATACTGCCTGCCATTCAGACGATGGCTTCACATGCTCCGCTGATGTTCATCATGACCAACAACTGCCATCGTGGTCAGGCGGTTCAGAATGCAAAGGACCTGCGGGCAATGACGCTCTCTCCCGGAAACAACACGACATAGTCACCCTTCGGTGTTCCTGAGGAACCGCAGGTGGGACGGTATCCAGCGACTCTCTGCGTCTCTAGTACACGCCCAGAACGACGTCGGCGATGTTGTCAGAGTGGTCTGAGATGCGCTCGAGGTTGGTGAACAGGTCGACGACAACGACACCCACTTGAGGGTCCACTTCGTGCGCATTGAGCCGGGCAATGTTGCGGGACATGCATTCCTTCGTCATCAAGTCGCAGCGGTCTTCCATTTCCTTGACCCGGTGGGCTCGCTCGACATCGTAGTCCCTGAGCGCATCCATGGCCTCATCCAGCGTCTTCAGAACGTGATCGAACTCTTCCTTCAGGTCTTCCTGTGTCGCCGTATTGAATTTAAGCCTCTTGTCGTCCTTGATCTGAATGAGCTCCACGAGGTTGGTTGCGTGGTCGCCCACTCGTTCGATGTCATTGACTGCATGCATCAAGGCCATGACACGGGTACCCTGCGCCTCGGAGAGATCGTGCTCTGTGATCTTCGTGAGGTATCCGGTAATCTCCCTCTGCATCGAGTTCACCAGATCCTCGTTCCCAAGAACATTCTCCAACAGGCTCATGCGGTTCTGAAAGAGGGCAGTTCTGCAGTTGTCGACCATCTCATATGCAATGTGGCCCATGCGATAGAGCTCCTGCGTCGCCTGCGAAAGAGCAACTGACGGAGTCACAAGCACCCGATCATCGATGAACTGAACCACCCTGGTCTCGATCTGCTTTTCACTGGAGGGCAGAAGATGGACGACCAGTTTCTCGAATGGACTGATAAAAACAAGAGCAACAGCTGTCATAAGAACGTTGAAGATTGTGTGCGCATTGGCCACCTGGTGCGGCAGTGTCGATGCTGTCAGCTCCACAAGCTTGGCAAACGGCTTGAGAAAGGGAAACATGAGAACGGTACCCATCGTGTTGAACAGGAAATGGGTGAGGGCGGCCCGTTTGCTGGTAATATTGCCCCCGAGACTGGCGATTGCCGCAGTAACGGTCGTTCCGATATTGGCGCCCAGGACCAGCGCAATGGCTGAGGGCAACGTAATCATGCCCTTCATGGCGAGCGCAACAACCAGGCTGGTGGTTACCGAGGAACTCTGGATAACTGCGGTAAAGACCGCTCCGGCACCGACACCCAGAACGGGAACTTGTCCGAAACGCACGAGGAAGTTGATGAAGCTCTGATTGTCTCTGAGTGGTGCAAGGGTGTCCGCCATGAAATATAGACCAAAGAACAGGATGCCAAAGCCAAGGATGGCTTCGCCCACTGCCTTGCTGGTCTTGCGCTTCACGAAAAACTCCATCATGACGCCCACCAGCATGAAGAGCCACACAAACTTGTCCAGCTTGAGCACGATAATCTGGGCGGTGATCGTCGTGCCTATGTTGGCTCCAAAGATGACGCCCATGGCTTGCCTCAAGGTCATGAGCCCAGCATTCGCAAAACCAACAATCATCACGGTGGTAGCGCTGCTGCTTTGAATGATCGCAGTGACGATCATGCCGACAACGACACCACGGATGGGTTTGTTGGTGAGAGTCTGAAGGATGCGCCTGAGCGAGTCTCCAGCCGCCTTCTGAAGCCCATCCCCAAGCAGTTTCATGCCGTACAGGAAGAAGGAGAGGCCGATGACGAGATTCATGGCTAAGGAGACGTACTGCCCGCGCATTTATTCCTCCGAAAGTCAGTTTTCAGGTCGGCCCACTATCGGAGCCACTTCATTCTAGGATGTTATGTGCCCTCGTCAAACGGGAACGAAGGAAAGACGTTCACGGGATCTGATCAACTAAGAGATGGGTCGATGGAGCTCCCAATCCCAGGCTGTCTGTACAATGGCCTCAAGGTCGGTCAACTGGGGCGCCCATCCCAGCTCGCGACGGGCTCGGGCATTGCTCGCCACCAGGACGGCGGGGTCTCCAGCACGGCGTGGCGCATGAACAACAGGGATTTCTCGGCCTGTAACACGCTGGGCAGTTTCGACAATCTGCTTCACCGAGAACCCTTCGCCGTTCCCAAGGTTGTAGGTTGCCTCGACCTGTCGCTCGAGCGACTCCAGGGCGAGGATGTGTGCATCCGCAAGATCGTTTACATGGATGTAGTCGCGAATGCAGGTGCCGTCGCTGGTCGGGTAATCATCTCCATAGATGCTCACGGATGGCCTGCGGCCTGCTGCGGCCTGAAGAACCAGTGGTATCAGGTGCGTCTCCGGATCATGGTCCTCACCGATGCCACCTTGCGAGTCAGCCCCGGCAGCATTGAAGTATCTTAACGAGACAGAGCGGAGACCGTAAGCAACCGCGTAATCGTGCAGGATTCCTTCGATGACCATCTTCGTGCGGCCGTAGACGCTTGTCGGTGTGAGCGGGCTGTCTTCATCAATTGGAACCCTGGCGGGCTCTCCGTAGACAGCCGCCGAGCTTGAGAAGACAATCCTGTCCACCCCTGCCACGCGCAGAGCATCAAGCAGATGCAGTGTGCCTGCAACATTGTTGGCATAGTACGCGCGCGGTTCGATCATGGACTCGCCCACCAGACTGAACGCCGCAAAATGAATGACGCTTGTCACATGCAACTGCCTGATCGTCATGGCGACCTGGGCAGTGTCGGCAATATCGCCGACAATGAGCGACACGTCAGCCGGAACCGCCCATCGGTGCCCCTTCGAGAGATTGTCCAGCACCGCAACCTGATACCCGTTGTGCAACAATCTCCGCACTGTATGCGACCCAATGTACCCCGCCCCGCCTGTCACTAGAACTGTTCCGTTCATCAGTACCTCCAGCCCTTCAGCAGTTGTCATGATACACATTGAGTATAGTCCGCCCATACCGTCTGAACAAGACAAGACCGCCGAAGCTGTACGAATGAAGCGGTTGGGCTATACTGCAGCATGGAGTCTTAGAAGGCGCACGGCAGGACAACAGGAGGAAAACAATGGCAGAATTGCGATGGAACCCGCTTCTTCGTACGTGGACAATGGTGGCCAGTAACAGGCAGGCTCGACCAAATCTACGGGTCGATGGCTGTCCTTTCTGTCCGGGATCGGGAAGGGTGCCTGATGCCTATGACGTCCTGGAGTACGACAACGATTTTCCGGCGCTGACACTCGACCCAGGGCCTCCGGATCCCGTGGGTACCGAGCTTTCTCCTGTCGCTCCCAACTATGGCAAATGCGAGGTAATCCTGTATTCCTCCGATCACAATGCCAGTCTGCATGACCTGAGCATTGCCCACATCACGCGTCTTGTCGAACTGTGGACTGAGCGCCAGCGTGTCCTTGCTGCCGACCCTCGCATCAAGTACATCTTCCCATTTGAAAACCGTGGAGAGGAAGTTGGCGTGACCATGCTGCATCCTCACGGCCAGATCTATGCCTACCCATATGTCCCTCTCAAGATACGGACCGAGCTTGACAGCGCCCGTGCTTGGCACGATGAGCACGGAAGCTGCCTTTTCTGCGACTTGACCGCGAACGAACTGTCGGACGGCCGCCGCATCATCCTCTCGAATGAGAGTTTTGTAGCGTTCATTCCCTCATTCACGGATTACCCCTATGGCGTGTTCGTGACCAGCCGTGCCCATAAGCAGTCGTTCATGGACTTCACGGCCTCGGAACAAACCGACCTGGCCCGCATCCTGAAGACACTCACCGGGGGCTTCGATCTCTTGTTCAATCGTCGCTTCCCCTACATGATGTGCATCCATCAAGCTCCTGTAAACAGCCCTGAGGATGCCGGCTGCGACCAATACTATCACTTCCACATTGAGTTCTATCCTCCGCTGCGCAACGCCACAACCGTCAAGTACTATGCTTCCTCCGAGATGGGAGCCTGGGCAGCGGCCAACCCCGTGCGGGTAGAAGAGACGGCGCCTGCCCTTGCTGACGCTTGTCAAAGGTTTGCGCAGATGCAGGAGGAGCCATAGCCATGCGGAATGAAATCAAAGAAGCCTTTCAGCAGGCCTACGGAAGGGCTCCGGGGGCGCTTCGCACCTTTTTTGCCCCAGGGAGAGTCAATCTCATTGGCGAGCACATCGACTACAACGGCGGTCTGGTCATGCCAGCGGCCGTCAACCTCGGAATCACCGCTACGTGCCGCTTGCGCTCTGACCGCCACGTGTGCATGCGTTCCAAGGGAGATGCCCTGGCAGTGGACCTCGACCTGACCCAGCCCATTGACCCAGACCCCGCACGCGGATGGGGCAACTATCCAGCTGGAGTCATCAGAGAACTTCTGCTCCAGAACATTGATGTCCCCGGAGCCGACGTTCTGTTTACCTCCGACCTGCCCCAGGGGGCCGGCCTTTCCTCATCCGCCGCCATGGAAGTGCTGACAGCCTTCTCCTTCCTTTCTCTGGCCGGCCATGCGCCCATCGATCTTGCGGCAATTGCCCTCCTCTCACAAAAGGTCGAGAACCAGTTTGTCGGTGTCAACTGCGGCATCATGGACCAGTTTGCTGTCGCGCTGGGCAGGCAGGACCATGCCATGGTGCTCAACTGTGATTCCCATCAGTACAGCTACGTTCCGCTCGTGCTGGGGGATTACGTGCTGGCGATCATGGACACGCGGTGGCAGCGAAAGCTGGCCGATTCGAAGTACAACGAGCGAAGGGCAGAGTGTGACGCCGTGCTTGAACTGCTTGGAGCCGAAGCACCCCGCGATGGACTTGCCCACGCCTCGTGGAGTCAGGTGACGGCACACGTCTCAGATCCTGTCCTTCTGCGAAGAGCACGCCACGTGATCTCTGAACAGGCACGGGTAGACAAGGCGGTCCGGGTTCTCGCGGACGGGGACCTGAAGACGTTCGGCGAGCTTCTGACGGCATCTCATGTTTCTCTCCGTGATGACTATGAGGTCACGGGGCCTCATCTTGATGCCATCGTGAACGCAGCACTTCAAGCACCGGGATGCCTTGGAGCACGCATGACAGGGGCTGGATTTGGCGGTTGTGCCATCGCTCTCGTCCACCAGGAAGCGATGCCGGCCTTCACCGTATCGGTTCAAGCTGGGTACGTTGCGGCGACCAACCTCGAACCTGCCTTCTACGTGACACGCGCGGCAAACGGCGTGCACGAAGTGGAGACGGAGGATTAGCATGGAGAACGTGCGCGGAAAACTCACCTACCGGCGGGAAGGGGTTGTCGCAACCATCGATTTCAACCTCGACAAACCATCCCAGAACGACGACCTTGTCATTGCGCCCGTTGTCACTGCCGCTGGCCCGGGAGAACGGTGGACAATCACGGTGGAACCTCGAATGCCAGTGAAACTGCTCACAGCTGAGTTACGAGTTCCCCTTCTCATTCCGGCGACGAGCCGCATTTTCGTGAACGGTTATCAGACCTGGACAGAGTCTCGCGAACTGGCCCCAAGAGAGCGTATTGCGCCTCTCAACAGGTTGGCCCGCTCGCGGTGCTCCATGTACGGCGACTACGAGTTTGTCACCAATCCCGGCTTCCCGGGAAGATTCCACGGCTGGACGTATGGCTATGTGCGTACTGAGCCGGATCGCCTGACCTTGTTTGGCTCGCTGTCGGAAAGGACGGGCATGACGCTGGTCACCGTCACGGCTTCCGCCGGCAGAGTGACGCTTCAGAAAGAATGCGGCGGCGTTGCGCCCACGGGCTCGTATCTCCTCTATGATGTCTTCATGGGAGAAGGAACGGATGCCGATACCTTTGGCAGCTACTTCAACCTTCTTCAACTTCCTCCCCTTCGAACCCCGCCTCTGACTGGATGGACAAGCTGGTACAACTACTACACCGACATCACTCCCGAAATCATCCTCCACAACCTTGAGGCACTCAGCAGTCACCGAGTCCCTCTCGATGTCGTTCAGATCGATGATGGGTGGGAACACGCGGTGGGAGACTGGCTGAAGACAAATTCAAGATTTCCCGGTGGCATGGGTACTTTGGCTGACGAGATCCATAAACGCGGGTACAAAGCCGGCCTGTGGCTGGCACCATTCATCGCCGAAGAGAAGTCCGAACTCCTGCATGACCATCCAGACTGGTTTCTGAGGAACGGTGATGGAACCCTTGTGAAGGCTGGACATAATCCCGGATGGAGTGGCTTCTTCTACTCGCTCGACTTCTCCAATCCCGCAGTCCAGTCATACCTTACCGAGGTTTTTGACCTTGTTCTGAACCAATGGCATTTCGACCTCGTCAAGCTGGACTTTCTCTACGCAGCCTGTCGAAAACCCCCGGAGGGCATGACACGGGGACAGGTGATGTCCGAGTCCATGCAATTCCTGCGGAGTATTGCCGGACAGGGCCTGATCCTTGCGTGTGGTGTCCCGCTTGGCTCTGCATTTGGCCAGGTCGATTTCTGCCGCATCGGCGGAGATGTTTCGCCAAAATGGGAGGACCGCCTCCTTGCTGCAGTGCACTATCGGGAGCGCGTGTCCACGGTTGCTGCACTGCGAAACACCATTGGCAGACGGCATTTGAATGGAACGGTATTCTGGAACGATCCTGATGTAAGCATTCTTCGAACGACCGGGAACAGCCTGACCCAGGAACAGCGTCACACGCTGTTTCTGCTCAATCAAGCCCTTGGGGGGCTGCTTTTCACATCCGACGACATTTCAGCCTATTCCGACGACCAGCTGAGACTGTATCTCTCACAGTTCCCTGTCTCCTCCAAGACACTTGTCGAAGCGAGGCAGATGGGTGAGGCGTGGCGCATCACCTTGGATGCCAACAGCAGTACGTTCGTTGTCGCGGCAAATCTCGGAGGACGGCCCACCATGGTCGATCTGGAACCGGGTACGTACTATAACGATGGGAAGTTGCTTGCCGGAGCAACCGCTCTTCACCTTGACCCGTTTCAGACAGTTTGTCTGCGACGAGCTCAAGGAGCTGAAATCGAATTGCTGGGCACGACCAGTCACCTCTTCCCAGGTCTAGACATCGAACGCTTTGCGT
>JBNAWM010000040.1:0-13345 GCA_049699855.1 Candidatus Cryosericum sp. | reverse complement strand
ACTCCAGCCTTTTGTGCCCTCCTTGGCAAATTGTCTCAGATCTCGGGAGGGGGCGGCAGAGGGCTAAAGAGAGGTGACGATGCCAGGATCGGCCTGGCGTGCCCCCAGTCCCCTTCGGTCGATGGAGGCGATACAGTTGAGACAGAGGGTATAGAAGACGATCGTGTCGGTGGAGAGATGGGCGAAGGAGGAAACCTTCTTCTTGAATGCGGCGACCTCGGATGCGGGAACGCTGCACTCGAAGACCGACAGGTTGATGCGGGTGCCATAGGTGCTGAGGTAGCGTGAGAGGCGCAGGCGCCGGCGGTCGCTGACGATATCGTATGCGACGACGAGAAAGGTGGATTTCATGGAGGGTCACCATTTGGCGTGGTACGGATGATAGGCAGGGGCAGCGCCAAGCAGGACGTAACGAAGCAGGCGGACTTGGGAGACGATGACCTCGGCGAGCGGGGTGGAGGTCGAATGATAGCGCACGGGCGTTTCAAGGCGTTCCAGAACGCGCGCGGCGGCCAGTTTGCGGGTCTCATCGGTCAGGCGCCCGTTGTCCAGGGCGAGGGGCAGGTGACGGGTGATGGTGGCGATGATGGGACGGTCCACCGCTTCCTGCCGAAACTCCTCCACCAGATCAAAGACCAGCGTGGGCTTGCCCTTCTGCTCCGTATGGAGGAATCCAATGCCGGCTGTAAGACCCTGCTGGGCAACGGCCTGCCAGACCCGATTGTACAGAATGCCGTAGCCGTAGTTCAAGAGGGAGTTGACCAAGTCGGTACTGCCGTGGCCCTGCCGTCCCGGGAAGTCGGACGTGGTTTCGACGAGATCCTTCACGCAGTCCCAGTAGAGGGAGGCAGACCGTCCTTCGATGGAGAGCAGTTTTCCTCTAAGGGTGGTCATGTCGGTGTCGTACTGCTCGAGGGTGGAGATGGATTGGGCAAGTTTCTCCATGAGATCACAGCGGTGGTCGCACTCGGCTGAAAGCTCCTGGTTGGTGGTGCGCGACTTGAGGAAGTACCGGATGCACGAGATCTGGTTGCTGATTTTGCCGCCGACGATTGCACGGACGGTCCTGCCGGCGCGGCCATCCCGAAGGGCATCCACCTGAGCGAGCGCAAGTGCGCTTGAGGGATCGTCTTCCCACTGCATACGGGCGAAGGGGTTGTTGTACTTGTCGACGAAATCGATGCCGATGCCTTGGGTGGAACAGTCGAGCAAGAGATTAGAGGACAGGCTCACGCCGGCTGATGCGATCGTGATGTGCCGCACCACGCGCAGGGGGATGCGCTGGGAGATGACATGATTGTGGGAGACGCAGATCATTTGGTCTCGAACACCCACGAAACTGCCCGGTGAACTGACCAGCAATTCGGAGCTGGCCCGTTCCCGCTGCTGATATTCGCGCTTGCGCTGAGCCACCACGCGGTCCACATCATAGTGGGGTGCCGGTTTGACGGGCGCCTTGGCATCGGCAGACGAGGTGGCAGTTGGCGCTGGCTGGCTCGCGTCCCGTGCGCGTGCCGAGGGAATGCGGGGTTCGGCTACGGGAGACGGGAGGAGATTCAGGAGTCCATGCACGGTCCCCGTCCGGTTAAGGCGAGCCCCCTCGGAAACGAAGGGAAGCTGCTCGAGTGCCGACGAGAGTTCAAGTTTCTTGTAGTGGGACTTCCATGACAAGTCTTGCAGAGCGGCGCCCAGCGCCGACAGTACCTGGCTGTCCACGACGCTCAGGGTTGCCTCGTCAATAAGATCGCCATAGTAGTTGTGCCACCCCTTCATCAAGTCGCCAAGGGCGGTCAGACTGGCAGGACTCACGCCTTGCCGGAGAGCGGAGGACGCCTGTGACTTTATGGCTTCGAGCTTGGCGGGAGACAGCGTTACGCGCGATGGGTCGATCAGCACTCCCAGAAACTCAAATCCTTCCTGTGCTGGCTTGATCACTGTTCCAGGGTTGAGTTTCAGGTGCACCTGGCGGTCGAGGGTGCGTTGGAGGAACTCAAACGCCTGGCGCACCTGGCGCTCAGTCTTCTCCATGACAACCAGGTTGTCGGCGTAGCGGACGTAGGAGCCGACACGTCCCGTGAGAGTCCTGTCAAACGCGTTGAGATACAGGTTGGAGAGCACACCGGAGACCGGGGCTCCCTGCGGCGTGCCGAAAGAGCGGTCATGCCAGCGCCAGTCATGGTCGACCGAACCCATGCGGACCCACATCATCATAAGATCCACCAGGTCACGGTCTGCCAAGGCAGTGCGGAGTTCCGACTCGAGCAGAGGTATGTCCAGAGAGTCAAAGAAGTCATCGACATCCGCCAGGCAAACCCATATCATCTTTTCGTTCCTGAGGGCGTGGACAACACGCTTGACTGCCCGGATGGGGCCTTTTTCCGGACGATAGGCATAACTGCAGGGCAAGAACTGGTGATCCAGGATGGGGGTGATGACCTGCAACACTGCTCGCTGGCAGACCTTGTCTTGAATGGTTGGGATGGAGATATGCCGGGATTCTCCATCGGGTTTTGGAATGTCGATCTTGGCGCCGGGTTGAGGCCGGTAGCGTCGTTCTTCAAGCTGGTGCTGGAGATCACCAAGATATTTGTTCTGGTTGCTTTGAATGTCTGCCAGAGTTATGCCGTCGATGCCTCCGGCTTTTCCTGCCGCCATGACCTCCTGCAATGCGGACATCAGGTTCAGTCCATCAAGCACGTGTTCGTACAGACTCATGATGCCTCCTTCGCTTATACAGTGTGTTGGCTTCCGCTCTCCTGCATAATAGCGCAATCGCAGGTTGTGTCACGTCAACGGGCAAAGAGATGAAGCGAGTTTTTTAGCAGGGATCGGAGGGAAGGGCCATGTGTGTCGTGGTGACACGGTTGTTTGGCTTGACACAGAAAGCAAACATTGATATGTTTGAGAATGAACTGGTAGAAGGCAAAGGAAGGGGGATTTCTTGTGAAGTCTACCGAAAACATGTGTGTGCAGTGGCGCCCAGGAGGGCGTCTCATCTTGCCCGTACAGGGCATCCCAGGTTAATTCTGGAAAGGAGGGTGATTCGTGGAGTGCTATCTCGTCGTCTTGGAAACATCGGGCAATCAAGCGTATGTGTTTGCCACGAACAAGTTGAAGGAGAACGTGGGGGCGTCGGAACTGACACGGCGCGCCGGAACGGAGTGGGTGCTCGAAGCCGTTGCCAGGCAGACTGGCCGACAGAGCTTGTACAGGGACGACCCTGTCGAACAGAAGAAAGTGTTGATTAATCCCGCGCTGAATCCCCACATCGAAACGGAAGGAGCCATGGTCGAGGTTGTCGAGGCTATTTCCGGCAAGGCGATTCTGCTGGTCAAGGATGAGAAAGCCGCCAAAGCCATTGTCCAGCATGTGACGCAGAAGGCCCTGGACGAGGCCCCCGGTATCGATGTGAAGGGTGCGGTAGCAGGGTTCGAGTGGAATGAGCCGGGCAGTGTAGCCAAGGGCCTGAAGAAAGCGTATCGCCGGTATGAGGAACTGCGAACCAGCATGCACGGGCCTGAGTCGCGCTTCCTGCGTCTGCCGTTTGTGGCTGAGTGTGCCAGCAGTGGCATGCCGGCGGCCGGTGTGGACAAGGACGGCGTGCCGGTTTCTCTGCAGACGGTCGCCAAGCGGGAGCCGGCGAAGGACGTCCATGACGCAGTCTCAAGGCAATGGGCACCGGAAGGGTGGACATTTGCCTACAATCTCGACAAAGCAGACTGGATGGCCGTGGTCCATGCCGATGGCAACGGGCTGGGACAGGTCTTTATGAACTTTGAAAACTACTGCGGGTCCCCAATCCCCGTCGACAACAGGAAATATGTCGATACGCTGCGCAGGTTCTCCTGCGCTGTCGATGTATGCACGCACAAGGCGTTCAAGGAAGCCGTGAACAGTATTGTTGACATAGCAGCCAAGGTGCCGCAGGACAAGATGGGCCCAAGAAACGTGCTTCCTCTTCGGCCGCTCGTTTTGGGCGGAGACGACATGACCGTCGCGTGCGACGCCCAGCTGGTCATGTCCTTTGTAAAAAAGTACCTGGAGCAGTTTGAGGTCGAGACTGCTTGCGATGAAGACACAAAGGCAGTTGCGGCACGCATGACGCATGGTGACATGGCGAACGCCTGGCTGTCGGCAGGTGCCGGCATCGCCATCGTCAAGTCTCATTATCCTTTCTACGCGGCCTACAACCTGGCAGAGGAGCTGGCATCGCGCGCCAAGAATGTGGTCAAAGAGGTGATGCGCCACCCGAACGGCGGTATCTGGCCCTGCTCGACAGTGGACTTTCACGTGCTGCACGACAGCAGTGCAACCGAACTGGATGAGATTCGCCGCAAACTGAGGGTGGACGACGGGGTGACGCTCCTGTATGGGACGCCCTATGTGATAACACCCAGCGCCAATTTTGAGCAGGCTCCTCTGGAGACGGAGCAGAAGGCATGGCTGGGCCTGCATGCCTGGGGTCGTCTGACGATGCGCGCAGATGTTTTGCGGGAGAAGGACGAGGATGGCAGGCGAATCCTGCCCAACAGCCAGATTCACGAACTGCGTGCAAGTCTCTTCAAGGGAAGGGGTACCGCCGATGCTGCTCTTCAGCTGATTGAACATCGCTATGCGGAAGCAAAGATAAGCAAGCTGTTGGAAAAGCCGACGACGGAGGGCGAGCACACCCTGTTTGCGCTTGATCGCAAGGACACGTATGTGACACTGCTTCTGGATGCCATGGAGGCGGAGGCCTTCCTGCCCACAGAAAACGACAACAAGACGAAGGGGGCCAGCAATGACCAAGCTCAGTGATATGCGGACAGTCGTATTCAGTCTGAATATGTTGTCGGACTGGCACGTGGGTTCAGGGTACGGCCGCCCAGGCGACATCGATGCGTTGGTTGCGCGGGACGAACAGGATCTTCCATACGTCCCAGCCAAGACGCTGACCGGCATCCTGCGCGATGCATGCGAACAGACCGCCTTCGGCCTGGACAACGGCAGTACAGAAGGGCCCTGGTCTGCCTGGGTGACGTATATTTTTGGCAGCCAGCCGTCCATCGAAGACACTCCGCCATTTGACCATCCAAGAGGTGCCGCGCTATCCATTCGTCCGGCTTCTCTGCCTGACGGAATTTGCTCAAGGCTGACAGGTGTCGGTCCAACAGGGCAGGCAAAGGAGATGAATGATGCTCTGAGGCAGTCACTGACGTTCGTCAAGCCGGGCGTCATGCTGAATGCCAAGACGGGCCAATCGGAGGATCACTGTCTTCGCATGGTGGAGATGGTTCGCGGTGGAATTGCTCTGCGCGCCGATGGCCAGATTGATGTCACTGGCCTGAGTTCCGAGCAGCAGCACTGCGTGTTTGCCCTGCTGGCCGCTGGGTGCCGCTTGACAGAGCGGATCGGGGGCAAGCGCCGCCGCGGCAGTGGCAGGGTGAACGTAAGCATGGCGGGACAGGGCATCGATGAGAAGAGCGAGGTCGAGTGGCTGGCCACCTACGCAGACAAGATTCCATCTCCTCCCGCAGATACAGACAAGTTTGCTTCTCCCGTTCTGCACGCGTCTGGCGGCGATGCAGGGTGGTCGGCGTTTGAGGTGACGTTGGCGCCGGAGACGCCTGTCATTGCAAGATCTGCCAAGAAAGGGAACGTGGTCGAGTCGCTGGACTACCTGCCAGGAACCTATTTGCTGCCGGCGGTGTCGCATGCGCTGAACGACTCTGGAATTGATGCGGCAACTGCCATCGCAGGCAGCAGGGTGCTTGTTTCCAACGCAACCATCGATGTTAATGGACAGCAGGGACTTCCATGCCCATGGGCATTCTTTCGGGAGAAAGCCCCCGTGGCTGGCACGCAGGCGCGTCTGGTGAATACCCTGAGAGAGCGATTGAAAGAGGGCCGGCAGTACAAGGGCATGCGCGGCGGATATGTGCACTGGGATGGCAAGCGGCTGGCCAGCAAGAGCGTCGAGCAGACGGCACGCATGCACAACACGATCGATGATGCCCGCCAGCGTCCAGACGATAATGCCGGTGGTGTGTTCACCTATATGGCCATCCGTCCCGGGCAGACCTTCAGGGCAACCATCCGTGTGGCAGCAGATACTGCGATGCCCGCGGGGTGGGAGAGGAAGTTGGTTGGGACCCTGCTCAGGATCGGATCGTCCAAGAAGGATGACTATGGCGTCGTGCGCATCCAGGACGTGCGGCCCGCAGTGGAGGAACACCCCGCTGTGCGGTCTGATGTGCTGACTGTGTGGATGACATCTGATCTCCTTTTGCGCAATGATCGCCTGGGGCTGGATGGAACGCCCGAAGTGCTTCACGCGGTTCTGGAAAAGGAACTGGGCTGCGAACTGACAACCATGTATCAACCTGAGGAAGATGGATCTCCGATGAACTATGTGGGTCGCCGGCGTCGAACAGATTCATGGCAGACCGGGTGGGGATTGCCCCGCCCCAGCCTCGTTGGACTTTGCGCTGGAACATGCTTCATTTACAAGGTTGCCTCAGTGCAGGACGAACAGCGGTATGCGTCCGCTCTGGGACGCCTTCAGCAGGAAGGCATTGGTGAACGCCGGCCCGAGGGCTATGGACAGATTTTGTTCAACAGCTCCCTTCTTGACGAGAAGGATGTTGAATCAGCTGAGGTGAAAAGTGGAGACCGGCCATTGGAGAACGGTGGTTCGTCACACATGACGGATGAGGAACAAGAGTACTGGCGCAGTCTTGAATCCACACTTATGACCGCAGAATTGCGCAAAGCGGCCACAGATGTGGGAATGGATGCCGAAAAGCGCCGGCCGGCTCTTGGTATTACCCAGAAGCAGCCGACCGACAGCCAACTGGGCACTCTGCGCACGATGGCCGGTGTCATCAAGAAGCCAGGCGACGCCGTGGTCATGGCATGGATCAATCACGAGACAGGCAAGCATGGCAAGAACAAGGACCTGTTCACGGAAAAGTGGGGAAAGGACGCCAAGAAGAGGCTGACGGAGTTGTTTGCAGACCAGAGTGCCGTCTGGGACCTGCTGTTTACAAAGGGAACGTGGCAGAGAGAATTCGCTTCCACGTCCAAGATGGATCAGGACCCCAAGGTCTGGGTCGAGGCTGTGCGGACGCTGTTGGACCAGTGTATTCGGTTTGAGAAGCGCGACCGGGAAAAGAGCGCAAAGCAGAGCAAGGAGGGACAAGAACATGTCGCGTAACATGAGCAGAGTCTACACCCTGACAGGCCGTCTTGTCGCCGAGACTCCCCTGCACATTGGAGGAGTGGATGCGGGTGATCCGATGAGTGACATGCCACTCGCGGTCGATGGACAGGGAAGGTACTACATTCCAGGAACAAGTCTGGCCGGGGCACTCCGTCAGTGGATGTCTTCAGGTGGAGAAGACGAGATTCATGCACTGTGGGGATTTCAGGATGGCGACAAGGGGCTGGCAAGCCTGTTTACGGTTGAAGATGCTGTCGTCGAAGGAGACGTCGTTTCTGAAGTCCGCGACGGCGTTGGTATCGATGCAGGCACCGGCACAGCAAGCAGCGGCATCAAGTATAATACGACCATCCTGCCGCGAGGGACCAGCGTGCAGTTCACCTGTTCTCTTGGCGTACCGCGTGGTGAAGACGTTGCCAGGGCAGAGGCGGCTGTGAAGATGCTGACGGAGGCACTGCAGCACGCCAGCATTCGCCTTGGCTCCCAGCGGACGCGTGGCATGGGCAAGGTTGTTCTCAAAGACGACAAACTTCGCTGTGCGATCCTTGATACGCGCCAGGGCATGATTGATCATCTGCGTGGACACGACAGCGAAATCCTGCTGGAAAGCCTGGCATCAGGAGCAGAAACGGCCAGTCGGCGCATCGACATCTCCATTCAATGGCACACGACAGCGCCCATGATGGTCAAGTCGGGAGTGAGCGGCATTGCCATCGACAGTCTTCCGCTGGTGAGCGGGGTGGATGGAGGCCAGGTTGCCCTCACCGTGCCCGGCAGCTCTCTGAAGGGCGTTCTGCGTTCCCGCGCCACACTCATCGTCAACACGGTCGCAGGTGGATCACCAGACAAAGCCAGCCATGAAGCCGGCAAGCTTGTGGCAATGCTGTTTGGCAGTTCGCGGGCGGACAAGGACAAAGACCCGGAAGTCGGGGGCATGGGCATGCTGAGCGTCGACGATTGTTATGCCAAGGACGATGCTGTCAAGCGCGATGCCTGGGCGCAGGTGGAGGCGGCCATTGAAGAAGCTGACGTACGGAGCGCTCTTGCGGACTCTGCCTTGGACAAGAAGCTGTCGACCGCCGCTCATGTGGCGATAGACCGATGGCTGGGTGGAGCCTCTGACAAGAAGCTCTTCACTCAGATGGAACCGCGAGACTTGAAGTGGGAGCCCATGCACTTCACGCTGGATCTCCTGCGTTTGGAGGACAAACCCGAGAAGCAGAAGCAGATGATGGCGCTGCTGCTGTTGACGCTGAGAGACCTGGCTGCTGGCAGGGTGCCGCTTGGCTTTGCCACGAACCGGGGGATGGGGGACATCACGGTTGACAGCATCACCCTTGTTCCCGCCGGAGTCGATTGGATGAAGGAAGCACTGACGCTGGAGAAGGGTGACATCGGGCATCTGCCGCAGGGCCTGCTTGAAGAGCTGGGAAAGGCGTGGCAGAAGGCCGTGGTCGATCACGAGGGAGGTGTATGATGGGTAATGTTCTGATGAGTGCCAGACGAGAGGATGTGCCGGTCGATGTGGCAATGAAGGAGGTTGCGGGCATCTTCGGGGGTGAAGCGACTGTACTTGTTTACGGACCATCCGACTGTGTGTTCGGGCGTGTCGGAGTGAACGGTGAACTGAGTTTTTCGCCGGGCCATCCGTGGCCGGAAGGAGAGCCTGTCTTTGAGATGCGCGTCTTTTCGCCGTCTGCTGAGTTCCGCTGGCTGCATCAGGCAGAGGGCAGGGGGCCTGCTGTTGTGCTGACGGAGGTCGAATCGGTGCTGACACGTCTGCCAGCAGGCTGGTCAGAGCCCAGCAGGCTGAGGTCTGCCGTCTCCAGCAAAGATATTTGCTATCTGCTGTGGGGGACCGGAACCGGCGATGAGATAGGCCAAGGCTGGAGCCGTCTGGCGGAACCGCGGATCGGGGCAATAGACATTCCCATCGCAGGCATGGCCGCGCACCATCATGCGTCTTTGCGGGCTCGGGAGTATGACATCGCCGACGATGGCAAGGATGGCAATGTGGAAGTCGCCGAGGAACGATTGCTCGAGCTGGTTGCAGGCGAGGTGAAGTATGAGTGATCCAGTGAAGGGTATTGTCACTTACCGCAAGGACAAGGGAGGCCTGTACATCTCTTGGACCAGCAAGAAGGGGACGCTGGGCTCACCCAATGCCCTTGAGGCAAAAGTCACGAGGAGCAAGCAAGTGGCCGCGTTTGTTCAGTCAGGCAATCTTGACGTGCTGGTCGAATTGGACGGAGGGCGCCCAATTTGTGTCTGGTGCCCTGGTGAGGAAAAGCCCGCGACGCAAGCGCCACTGGCTGCCGCTGGTACCGGAAGCGCCAGCCGTGGGGCGAGAGAGGCACGGTACCACAACCCTTACAACTTTATCCCGGCCATGCCACGGCAGGCACTCCCCGAGCAATCCGATCTGGCGGACCACCCCTATACGCGTCATGACAAGCTGGATACAGAGAAATGGACGGGCCGCCTGCACGTTCGCATGACGACCGAGACCCCTCTGCTTATCCCGGACCTGCCTGATGACCCTGATGTAGATCACAAAGAATATCCCATGCGTGTCGATGCGGCGGGCCGCCCAATAGTTGCCCCCACTTCTCTCAAGGGGATGCTTCGCTCTGCCTACGAGGCGGTCACGAATTCGCGCATGGGTGTCTTCTCCGATCATGGTGTTCCCCTAGGGATGCGCCAGGAAGCCAGGCAAGGGCTGGCAATGGTCCCAGCACGCATGGTCGCACGCCCGGATGGAAGGCTCGAGGCAGAGCTGTACACAGGAACAACTCAGGTTGACCCAACCGGCCGTGGCGAACCCAAAGGTTCGTTCATGTACGCTGCCTGGCTGCCAATGTACCATGAACATGACGATGTTACTAACATTACGCGCTGGAAGCACGGAGACCACGTCGAGAGCTTCTTGGCTGTCAGCACGCCACACGACAAGGGCGCGCCATTTGACTACTGGCGGGTCGTCCCTAGCGACTACAAGGCGAAAGACAACAAGGAAGTCGTCAAGCAGTTTAAAGGTGGCTGGGTTTGTATTTCCGGCAAGAATATGCCTCCCGGAAAGAAGAAACATGACGAGCGGATTTTCTTCAACGCCAACGGTGGGGCCCCGATGCGCCTTCTTGTGCCTGAGGAGCAGGAAAAGCGCTGGGAGAATCTCATAGACAACTACTATCAAGCAAACGAACGGGACATCCGCACCGGTGCTGTCTGTCCACCTGCGCTGGGCAACGGCTGTGAGTACTCGCGCCACATTCGGGAGTGGAAAGAGGAGCGTACCCTGAAAGAGGGCGCCCTGTGTTACGCGGCAGTTGAGTGGAGCGGCCAGACACTGAAATTGACCGGGCTGTTCCCGGTCATGATCTCTCGGGACCTGCAGGACGCATCACCGGATCAATTGCTGGATGCGAGCCTGAAACCGGCCTCGGACATCAAGCATCTGTCCCCGGCCGACCGGGTGTTTGGATGGGTGAAGGATGGTGTGTCTGGATCCAAAGAACAATCGGCCTATCGCGGAAACTTGAGGATAGGCGCGGTCCAGTGTGAGACTGGCGATGCCATCATGAAGCTCGCCAAAGGCAAACTGACGGGACTTCCTCTGGCTATCATGGGTCAGCCAAAGTCAGAACAGGGACGTTTCTATGTGGCTGCCAACCAGCAGGGCATAGCCCAGAGCAATGGCATTAAGAAACAGGATGCCGGATACAGCCTGGGAAAGGGTCTCCGTGGGCGCAAGGTCTTCCCCCACCAGAACCTGCCACAAGGGTATTGGGACAACCCGACGGAGGACAGGACCCAGACAGAGATAACCGGAGCGCCTGGATGGTATCAGGAATACCGGCGCCCGAGACTCAATGGCGAGGAGCAGTTGGATACCCAGAACCGCACGGTCGAGAGCTGGGTCAAGCCCGGCACAGCGTTCAACTTTGATATAGATGTCACAAACCTCAGCAGCGTAGAGCTGGGTGCCCTGGTTTGGATCTTGTCGCTGGGACCCAACAGGTATCTCAAGCTTGGAAGCGGCAAGGCATACGGATTTGGCAGTGTTGCTCTTGCCATTGATTGGGACGGCAGCCAGTTGGGAAAAGGGAGCGACTGGGCGGCCTACTACAGGTCTCTGACCAGTGTTGAGCCAGTGGTGGTGCAGGACAAGGGTGCGGAGTTGGTCAGGCAATATCAGCAGGCAGTTTCTGCGGCGGGCGGAGTCGCGTTCGAGCAGGTGCCGTACATCAAGGCGTTTGTCGTGGCGGCCCAGGGATACAAGGATAGCTTGCCGACGCACTATCCGAGGAGTCGGAGGATGGACGACCCCAGCAGTGTGCCACCCAAGCCGGCAGGCGAAGGATTCAAATGGTTCAGTGAGAATGAACGATCAGCGAAAGGTTGCCTCCCGAAAGGTCTTGCATTACCTGACCTCGCAGTGGACCAAGGCCTGCCATATCTTGAAGAGTTCGACAGAAACCACAGACACGGGAGGTAACGACATGAAGTGGCTTGTCTTGACAGTAGGAGGTTCGCCCGTTCCAAATGTGCAGTCGATCGAGGCGCATAAGCCGGACAGAGTCGTGTTCCTTTGCTCGGGTGCCACTGAATCCACGCGTCAGGCTTCGGCGGTGATGGTGCAGGGGAAAGGGAACGTTTGCAGGAGCTCCACCACTCCTCCAAACGCACCGGCTGACCTGCCCAGCATTCCGGTTCAGGCCAAGCTTGAGCCAAGGAAGTGGAAGCTGAGCGTGTTCAATATTGATGCCGACAACCTGGATGACTGCTACAGCAAGTCGTTCGATGCCATTGCTCAGATACGCAAGGCCGACCCAAAGGCGGAGATCCTCGCCGACTACACCGGCGGCACAAAGTCCATGTCGGCAGGACTGACTGCGGCGGCGCTTGACGATGGACACGTGCGGCTCGTCCTCGTGACGGGATCGCGCAAGGGGCTGGAGAAAGTGCAGATGGGGATCACAGTCACGGCGCCCATCGGCGAGATTGTCCAGCGGCGTGCATTCAACCGTGCGAGAGCCTACCTGGCCATGCGAGACTATGCGGCTGCGGCTTTGGAACTTTCCCATGTGGAACAGGCCTCCGAGAAGACCGCAGCCTTAGTACATCGGTACACGGTATGCCAGGCATTTGACGCGTGGGACCGCTTTGAGCATGCAACCGCCTTCGATCTTCTTGATGCGGGAGATACCCAGGGGGTATACGGATCCTACAAAGCCACGCTGAAGTCGATTGTGACAGCTCTCAGGTTGACCGAAGAGGATCATATCACCCCTCTGCCAGTCTGGAAAACGAACGCCGGGTATCTGCTCGCGTCGGACATCCTGGCCAATGGACAGCGCAGGGCTGGGCGAGGACAGTTTGATGACGCGATTGGCCGGAACTACCGTGCCTGTGAGCTGGTGGCCCAGACAGGGTTGTGGACGATGTTTAAGGTGGATGCCGGCAGAGTGTCGCCTGACCAGGTTCCAAAGTCGGTCGGATGGCGCGACAGCCTGGCGGTAGAGCCGGCGCTGGGCTTTCTCCACAGTTGGGAACTCCTTGCGGCGCTGGAACCCAGTATGGGAAAACTCTGGTCCGAGTGGGAAGGTCCGGTCCGCCACGCTATGGAGCGTCGGAACTACAGTCTGCTCGCTCACGGTACGCGTCCCGTTTCCAAGACCGACTACGACGAGGACATGAGGACAGGCATGGGTGGTTTTGCCGAAGCCGCTCTGGGACTTTTGGCCAAGAAACGAAAGTTCAACGCTGGCCTTCGAGCGCTTGACTTCCCCACCGACTTTCTGGATCAGTAGAAGAGCTGTCTGATTCTCTTTGCACCACACACGGGGTCAGCCATCAATGGCTGGCCCCTTTTTCATTGAAGGAACATCCACGCTGCAATCCCGATAAAGATAAAGATGATAATGGCCATAACGATTACTTGCCCCAATCCATCCATAGTCTCCCTCCTCCTCGAATCGGATCTAATTGCATCAATTCTACTCTCATGATCCATGCTCTTGAACCCCTGCGTCCCCGCATGTCTTTCCTCCGTTGTTCCCATATCTTCTTCCTCCGTCGTTCCCGAATGCCCTTCTTCCGTCGTCCCCGCATGTCTTTCCTCCGTCGTTCCCGAGTGCTCTTGTC
>JBNAWM010000039.1:0-13367 GCA_049699855.1 Candidatus Cryosericum sp. | reverse complement strand
GGTGCTTTTCGTCGGAACTGGATTGTATGGCTCGCGGCGCTGGATAGCCCTGCCTGGCTCCCAGAGCCTACAACCCAGCGAGCTTCACAAACTGGCGATCATCATCCTGGTGGCATTCATTCTCACTCTTCCCGACAAAAAACCAAGCACCGGTGCGAAAATCCTCCTCGTTCTGGCGGCAGTGGCACCGTCGGTCGTCCTTGTCGCCAAGGAGCCTGATCTGGGCTCAGCGAGCATGCTGCTTGGCATTTCGGTCATCATGCTCTTGCATTTCCGCCTCTCCAACCGACAACTGCTCATTCTCGGATTGGTGCTGATGGTGGCTGCAGGCGGTGTCTGGCTTAGTCTGAAACCGTATCAGCGGACACGCATCGACACCTTCCTCAATCCGCAGGCCGACCCTCTTGGAAGTGGCTACAATGTCCTGCAATCCATCGTGGCTACAGGGTCTGGCGGCATGTGGGGGCGTGGTATCACGGGAAGCACCCAGGCTACGCTGTCGTTTGTGCCGGTCCAGTATGCGGACTTTGTCTTCTCGCTGGTCGGAGAGCTGTTTGGCTTCGCCGGCAGCGCGCTCCTGGTGGTCCTGTTCATTCTCCTGCTCTGGTCCACGTTCCTCGTCTTCCGATCGCTCAGCGACGAGTTTGCCCGCTATATCGTGATCGGCACAGCAGGCATGTGGTTCCTTCAGGCGGCCATCAACATGGGCATGACCATCGGTCTTTCGCCGGTCACGGGCATTCCCCTGCCTTTCATCAGCTATGGCGGCTCTTCCCTGCTCACCCAGGTCCTGGCGGCTTCCATGGTTGTCAGCGTCTATCGCACTCGCGATGAATTGAGGTTCTAACATGGACATGCATTCGCTTGAACGCTTTGAAGGTCCGTCGCGCTACGCCGGAAATGAGCTCAATGCCGTCCATAAGGGCTGGCAGAGCAACTTCCACGTCGCCCTGAGCTACCCGGACCTCTACGAGGTGGGCATGTCGTCGCACGGCATCCTCATCCTCTATCACCTGCTCAACAGCCTGGACGGCGTCCTCGCAGAACGCGTGTTTGCACCCTTCCACGACCTGGAAGATTGGCTCCGGCAGAACAAGGTTCCTCTTTTTTCGCTTGAGAGTCGCAAGCCTGTGGACTCATTCGACGTCTTTGCATTCAGCCTCGGCACCGAGCTGACCTACACGAATGTTCTCAACATGCTCGACCTGTCAGGGATACCCCTGCGATCGGAGAACCGCACGGAATGGCCGATCATCCTCGCTGGCGGCAGCTGCACCTTTAATCCGGAGCCCATGGCACCTTTTGTGGATGTCTTCGGTATTGGTGACGGCGAAGACCTGTTTCCTGACATCGTGCGCAGCCTTGCAGCCTCGCGCGCGGCGGGCGTGGACCGCACCACTGCCCTTCGAACGCTGGCACGCGATGTCGAAGGCGTCTACGTGCCCTCGCTGACCGCGGTGCGTCCGGCGCATGGCAATGCTCCCTACCTCATTGCTGAACCTGCCTGCCCTGATGTGCCCGCTCACGTCCGCAAACGGGTCGTCGCAGACCTGGACGTGGCCTTCGCTCCGACCGCCCCGATCGTTCCTTATCGAGAGCTTGTGCATGATCGCGGCGTCATCGAGCTGTTCCGTGGATGCGTACGAGGCTGCCGGTTCTGCGAAGCAGGCATATCCTACCGGCCGACCCGCGAACGATCGCTGGCGACGATCCAGAAACAGCTTGAACAGCTTGTCGCCAATACCGGCTATGAGGAGGTCGGCCTGCTGTCGCTGAGCAGCACCGACTACAGTGACCTTCCCGGCCTGGTCAACCTCGTGCGCACCTACAGGGAAGAGCACAAAGTCTCCATCTCCTTTCCTTCACTGCGCATGGAAAACTTTCCCGGTTACCTTGCCGATGAGATCAAACGAACGCGCGAAGGCTCGCTGACCTTCGCTATCGAAGCGGGCAGTCAGCGGCTCCGCGACGTCATCAACAAGAACATCACCGAGGAATCCATCTTCGAGACCTTGCGCACCGTTTTCGGCAAGGGTTGGCACCTGGTCAAGTTCTACTTCATGTTCGGCCTTCCGACCGAGACCGATGAAGATCTGGACGCAATGGTCGACCTGGTGAGCAGAATCTACACGTTTGGCAAAGGATTCCGTCGGGACATCGCCATCAACCTGTCCGTGAACCCCTTCGTCCCTCGTCCGGACACTCCATTCCAGTGGTGCCCTCAGGACACGGCGGCGTCCTATGAGGCCAAGATCGACCACCTGCGCAAGGGATTCCGGAGTTTCAAGGGCAAGCTGCACATCGATTTCGGGGATCCCCGCACCGCGTTCCTGGAAGGCCTGCTCAGCCGCGGCGACCGCACGGTAGCGGATGTCATTGAGACTGCCTGGCGGAGCGGAGCCAAGTTTGACGGCTGGCGCGAGTCGTTCAGATTTGATGTATGGATGGCCGCCATCGCCACGGCCGGGATCGACCCGGCAGCATTCTTATATCGCAGTATTCCTCTGGACAGCGAATTGCCCTGGCAGGTGATCGATGCCGGCGTATCCACCGAGTTCCTTCGCGAGGAATACCGTGCAGCGCAGGAGGGGCATCTCTTGCCGACCTGCCGCGAAGCCGGCTGTCATGCCTGCGGCCTCCAAGACTACCTGAATCCCTGCCCGACTCTCCAGCTCATGGACCAGGCACACTGACACCAAACTTGCGGGGGGCGTACCACGTCCCGGACCTGATTTTGTAAAATGTGTAGACCTGACCCCGGTGTTACCGGTGTTATCTGGACGTGCCCAGATACCGGTCGAGTTCGGCGAGGACCAGCTGCTCAGCCTCGTCGAGTCCTTTCATGATTGTGCAGCCTGCGGCAAGCAGGTGTCCGCCGCCGCCAAATGCGGTGGCGATACGCTTCACATCGAACCCATACTTTCCGCGCAGGCTCACCTTGACGGACCCGTCCTGGCCCTCCCTGAACACGATGATCACCTTTGTTCCGGCGACGCGCCGCAACTCGTCGGTAATCCCGTCCGTATCCTCATCCAGGGCACCCGAATCCTGCAGCATCGCTCGTGTCACGTGTGACAGCACGACCTGGCCGTCATACAGGAGGCGCGACGCCGTAACGGCCGCCGCCATGAGCCTCAGCCCACCATAGGGCTTGGCCTCGTAGATACTGCGTGCAATGGTGTCGGGGGAAGCCCCCAGCTCGACAAGACGAGCAGCATGAACAAACGACTGAACCCCCGTGTTTGCGTATTGAAAAGAGCCTGTGTCTGCGACCAGCCCCGTGTACAGAGCCGAGCTTATCCTCGCATCGATCAGCGTGGCATCTACCATGGTGAAGAGCTCCAGCAGCACCTCACAGCACGAGCTGGACGACCCATCGACGGCACATACATCGCCGAAACCTGTGTTCGTGTCGTGGTGGTCAACCACCAACCGTTCGGCTCCGGACAGGAACAATGGCTTCCACTCGGCAAGACGGTCGACATCAGCCGCGTCAGCGCTCAGGCACGTCACGTGCCCCAAACGCACACGCTCCATGGCTTCCCCAGCAGACATGGTGTTGAGAAGCTCATCCGTCCCCAGAAAACGGTAGGCGTTCTGTATCCGGCCGGGGACAAATGCATGCACTTCCTTGCCCATGGAGCGCAAAAACAGCGTCAGCGCGACCATGGAGCCAAGAGCATCGCCGTCGGCGAACTCGTGCGTAAAGAGAAAGACCTCTCCTGCCCCGCGAATCCGTGCCGCTATCGTCTCAAGATGTGGCGTGCTCATGGATCCTTTTTCTCATCCTTCTCAAGCTGGGTCAGCAGTTCCACTACTTGTGTCCCCTTGACAAAACCCCCGTCATAGTGAAAGGACAGCAGTGGCGTGAACCGCATCGAAACCTCTTCGGCCAGCCTCTGCTGAAACCTGCCCGATGCCCTTGACAGCGCTGCCATCAGTGCCTCCTGGTGGACTGCATCACCCGCCAGGCTGGAGACATACACCTTGGCGAGCCTCGCATCACTGGAAAGCTCAATGCGCGTCACGGTAAGCAGGCGCAAATCGGGATCGTCCATCAACACTAGCTGGCCTTCAACACTGCGCCTGATAAATGACTCCAGCCGCAGTCTGCGCAAATCTCTCATAGACTCCTCACTTCCTGTTTACAGTGACTCTCTCTGCCCATGGCCTACATGGCCTCGGGCAGACTGATGCCAAGGATGGACGCGTACGCCTCCAGCAGACGCTGGGCCGCAACAACGAGCACCATACGCGCCTGCGCCAGATGGATGTCCTCCTGAAGAACCTTCTCCTTCTGGTAGAACACATTGACAGACTTCGCGAGTTCGCTGGCAAGGTACAGTATCCGATGAGGCTGCCTGGTCCGGGCAGCATCATCCACCTCGTCCTGAGCTTTCAACAGACACTTCAGCAGTTCGCGGTCGTCCATCGTCGTCAGCAGGACAACATCGTCTGCGCGCGCCTGAGTTGGAACGGGAATGCCGATGCCCCGCGCCTGCCTGATGACGCTGGCAAGCCTCGCGTGCGTATACTTCAGATAGTAGGCAGGATTGTCCAGTGAGTTCGCCTTGGCGGCCTCCAGATCAAACTCCAGTTCTGAATCAGCAGACGAAAGCAGAAAGAAGACCCGCGCCTGATCCTTGCCCACTTCGCGCACCAAGTCGGCCAGCTCGATGATCTCTCCGGTCTGCTTGGAAAGAACAATGTGCTGTCCTCCGCGCAAAAAGTGGACAATCTGATAGATGATGATCTCGAGGAAATCGTCGGGAAGCCCCAGACTCTTCATCAGGGCCTGCATCGGAACGATGTGGCCGATATGGTCCGCTCCAAACACATCGATGCTCTTGCGATAGCCACGTTCGAACTTGTTGAAGTGGTAGGCGGCATCCGTCAGCGTATAGGTCGGCTCGCCATCGCGGCGGACAAGCACGCGGTCCTTGTCGTCGCCGAAGTCGGTGGAACGCAGCCAGACAGCGCCATCGCGATCATAGACAACGCCCCGCTCCCGGAACTGCTTCAATACCCGGTCATTCCAGCCATTTTCGACGAGCTGACGCTCCGAAAACCATGTGTCAAATGACACGCCCATCTCTTCAAGCGCCTGCCTGATACCTGCAAGAACCAGTTCCCTGCCTTCGCGCTCCACCAGGGACAGCCGGTCTGCCCCTTCAAGCGTGCTGAGCTGGGCTGATTGCCGCTCAAAGATAGCGCGCGCCAGTTCGGGGATATACGCACCACGGTAACCATCATCCGGCATGGGAAACTCGAGGCCCATCAACGGAAACAACTCATGGGCGATGGACTCTGTAAACAGACGCATCTTCGACCCGTAGTCATTGACATAATACTCGCGGCCCACCTCATAGCCCTGTGTCTCCAGCAGGGCTGCAAGCACCGATCCAAGAGCTGCCCCGCGTCCGTTACCGACGTGCAGGGGACCTGTCGGATTGGCGCTCACAAACTCGACCTGGATCTTCTGGCCGTTGTCTTCCTTGTGCAGGAGATTTTCGGGGAGCGATGCAAGCAGGAGGCTCAGCTGTTCGGCCACGAACTGGTCGGCAAGCTGGATATTGAGATACCCCGGGGCCACCGCCTCGACCCTGCCCGCTGCAGGCATGCCCGCGAGGACAGGCTGCAACTCCTGTGCGATGGCCACTGGCGATTTGTGGCGAGTGCGGGCAATTTTCATCGGCAGGGACAGCGTATAGTCAAGAAAACCGGGCTTCGCTAGCGAGCATACTGCAAGAGGGACCTCCTCGGCAGAGAGGAGGTCCCTGAGCGCGACGTTGGCCTGCCGGTCTATCGTCTCACGTAGATTCAGCACTCAGTCAAGTTCCTTTCTTGTCACGGTGACTCGTGACCAGATTGCGAGCTGCATACGTTTCGTTCACACGTGTCACGACGGTGTCGTGCGGCGCGGACAGCAGCAGTTCGGGGTTCTCCTTCGCCTCCTGGCTGATCTTGATAAGAGCATCGCAGAAGGCATCCATGGTCTCCTTGCTCTCGCTTTCAGTCGGCTCCACCATCATGACCTCTTCAGCATGAGGAGGGAAGTGCGGAAAGTAAATCGTCGGCGGATGGAAGCCATAGTCCATGAGCCGCTTGGCTATGTCAAGCAGTGTCACCCCATACTTGTCGTACCCCTTGGCACTCAGGACTGTCTCATGCATGACAGGCCTGTCGTACGCAGGTGGATAGTAGGGACTCAGCAGGGCCTTGACGTAGTTGGCATTGATGATCGCTGCACGGCTTGCCGCAAGCAGACCATTTCTACCCATCATCTGAATATACACATACGCGCGCGCAAGAACAGCCGTGTTGCCATAGAATGCGGACATGCGTCCGATCGTGTGCGGACGGTCCCCGTCAAGGGCGTACTCAGTACCCCGTTTCACGATGACAGGAGTGGGCAGGTACTCCGCCAGGAACTTCTTCACTCCGACAGGAGCTGCCCCGGGACCCCCTCCGCCATGCGGCGTCGAGAATGTCTTGTGAAGGTTGAGGTGCACCACATCGAAGCCAAGGTCGCCTGGACGCACAAGTCCCATGAGCGCGTTGAGGTTGGCTCCATCATAGTAAAGTAGACCGCCACGAGCATGTACCAGCTCAGCGATCCGGGCAGCGTTCTCTTCGAACAGACCCACCGTGTTCGGGTTGGTCAGCATGATCCCGGCCACCGTGTCATCCATGAGCTTGTCCAGCGCATCCATATCGACGCCGCCACGTTCGTTAGATGGAACCGTCACTGTCTGGAAGCCGGCCATCGTGGCAGAGGCGGGATTGGTTCCATGTGCCGAATCGGGAATCAGCACCTTGGTGCGCTTGGGGTCATGATCCTGCATGTACGCGCGAATGATCAGCATGCCGGTCAGTTCGCCATGAGCGCCACACGCCGGTTGAAGCGTGAAATCATCCATCCCGGTAATCTCCTGCAGGGATTCCTTCAGCTCATACTCCATCTGCAGGATCCCCTGGTTGTCTTCCGCACAATCCAGCGGATGCCGACCGGTCAAGCGTGGGTCAGAGGCCATGCGCTCGTTGATCTTGGGATTGTACTTCATCGTGCATGATCCCAGCGGATAGAAACCAGTATCCACGCCATAGTTGCGGGATGCCAAGCCGGTGAAATGCCGCACAAGTTCAAGCTCGCTGACTTGCGGCAGCGATTTCACTGCTGCCAGAGCGTACCCAGGAACGCCCGCCAAGGCAGCTGAGGGGTCTTCCTCAAATGCAAACGAAAAAGCTGAACGACCTGCAACACTCTTCTCGTATAGCGTCATGTTGACACCTCAGCTCAACGCTCCGAGCACCTGCTCAAGGAGAGCATCCTTGAGGAGCTCGGTCGCGCACACCAAATATGCATATGGCATGCCAGGGACTTCCGGAACGCTGTCACGGGCCAGTGCCAGCGGCGGATAAACCGGCACGCCGGACAGACGAGAGCGAAGGTCATCGGGAGAAATCGAGCTTGCAAGGACTGTCTCGTTGAACACCGGAGCTTCCTTGAAAACACGGGCAAAGCGCCCCGTCGCTTCCAACCCCCGCACCAGCTTGTCCAGCTTGCCAGCGTTCTCACATGCGATCGCCCTCAGACCTGACTCGCCGACACTGCCAAGGTAGATGGCAGCCGTCATCGCGTTCAGAGCATGGTTGGAGCAGATATTCGATGTCGCCTTCTCCCGCCGGATGTCCTGCTCACGGGCCCTGAGCGTCATCACGAAAGCTGTACGCCCCTTAGTATCGATCGATTCCCCGACAATGCGTCCTGGAAACTGCCGGCTGTACTCCTTGAGTGTCGCGAAAACACCAAGGTGCGGGCCGCCGAAGGACATAGGCATGCCAAGTGATTGACCTTCACCAGCGACAATATCTGCGCCGGTCCCCTTGCCGTACCTTAGAAGGCCCAATGCCATCGCTTCTGTAAACGACTGAACAAACAGGGCGCCGTGCTCATGAACCATCGTTCCAATTGCACCAAGATTTTCGACGATCCCAAAATAGTTGGGACTCTGAACCAGAACCGCACTGCACGCCGAAGCTGTGAGCCTGGCCTCCAGATCGCTCAGCGAAACCTGACCGTTCACATCCCTGTCCACAAGTTCCACAACGATGCCGTGCGGGCGCAGGTACGTCCGGATCGTTGCAAGATACGAAGGATTCACCGTCGAGGCAACAAGAACCCGGTCGACCTGCTTCAGACGGTGAGCCATCAAGAGCGCCTCGGCCGTCGATGACGCACCATCATACAAGGAGCAGTTTGCCAGCTCCATGTCGGTCAGCTCAACAACAAACGACTGATACTCGAACAACCCCTGCAGCGTACCCTGACTGATCTCCGGTTGATATGGCGTATACGCGGTCACAAAACCGGGCAGCGAGGCCAGGTGAGGAACGACGGCGGGAATGAAGTGCATATAGGCACCGGCTCCAACCAGCGACGCCTTTCTGGCACCCGAATTCCGGGACATGAGGGCGTCCCACTTCTCCACCACCTGATCTTCGGTCAGCCCGTCGGAAAGTCGAAGACCGCCTTCCACACACGCATTGCCCGAGAAACACGTGACAATGTCATCAAAGTCCAGGCCGATCTTCTCAAGCATGGCCTGGCGGTCTGAAGCCGTTGCAGGAATGAACGAAAAGTTATTCCTTTCGATAGGCTGCATAGTCGGCCGCACTCATCAAAGCATTCAATTCCTCAGGATTCGAAAGCTCGATCTTTGCCAGCCAGCCTGCTCCAAATGGGTCGGTGTTGAGAAGCTCGGGCTTCGCGGTCACCTCATGGTTCACTTCCACAACCTTGCCCGAGACCGGGCTATAAATATCCGATGCTGCCTTGACAGATTCCACAGAGGTCAGGATCTCTCCGGCCTTCACTGCTGTTCCTACAGAGATCTCCCCAACAAATACCACATCTCCGAGCTTGTCCTGAGCGTAATCAGAAACGCCGACTGTCGCGATGTTGCCCTCGGCACAGGCCCACTCGTCCGACTTCGCATATCTGGCATCTTCCTTGACCTTCATACCACTACCTCCTATGAGAAAATGATTTGCACAAGCAGTTCATTCTACCCTAACGGGTCAAAAAGGCAATCTCTCTGCGTTCCGTCTCAGGGATTGTGGCTTCTCTCCACGCGCGCTATGGCCCGGTACAGATCAATAAAATCCGACGAAGTCAGTACTTCGGGCCGCAGCTGTGATATGGCAGAAAACTGGCCCTCAAGCGGGATACCCAGACGCCGGAACAAATCGGCGAGCTTCTTGCGCCGGTGCAGAAATGCTTGTTGAACAAACCGCATGAAGGGAGCCATCTCGGCATCTTCCAGACTCCTTGGCCGAATTGCAAACTCCAGCAAAGTCGAACTGACTTCCGGGCGCGGAAAGAAGACGTCGGGTGGCAGTTCGAGCAGACGATGCACAGAGAAAAACGTCTGCGCCACCACTGACAGGGAGCTGTAATCGCCATTTCCAGGAGGTGCGACCAGGCGCGTTGCAAATTCGCGCTGAAAAAGCAGGACAGCGCTCTGGATGCAGGCGCTACGGATAAGCTTGAGAACAATCTCAGAGGATCGCAGATAGGGCAGATTGCCCACCAGGACCAAGGTCTCGCCTTCGCCTCCCAACGCGCACCAGTCAGCATCCAGGGCGTCTTCGTACCGCAGGTCGATGCGCGCGGCGAGAGGATCTCCCTGCAGGAGGTCTTCGTGGACTGGCCGGAGCCGTTCATCGATTTCAAAAGCGACCACCCGCTTGCCACGCTCAGCCAGGGGCCCGGTCAACGCGAGAGCTCCAGCACCTATCTCAATGAACACCATGTTCTCGCCAGACGGAACCAGCCCGGCTATGGCTGAAAGCACGTTTGCATCAATGAGGAAGTTCTGACCGAACCGCTTCGACAAAACGATTCCCCTCCGGCCCAGCAGGTCTCTGAGCTGGCTCGGCGAAAGCACCTTGACTGAATTTCCGTTCATCTTATGGCAAGACGAAGACCCTGACCCAGCGTCTTCCCCATGAAATCATCTCATCGTGCGAGTAAAAGAAGACGTCGATCCGATCGCCCTTGATGGCACCACCCGTGTCGCCCGCTATGGCATACCCATATCCTTCGACGTACAGCTTGCTGCCAAGAGGGATGATCCCAGGGTCAACAGCCACGATGCCAAGTCCAGACTTCATCCCGGACGCTGTGGTCCATGGGTCGCTGTCCGTCTCCTGAACCGTTGGGGTGTACGCCGTCGCTTCCACATACAGCTCCTTGATCGCTCCGCCGCGATAGACCGAAGTGCCCGCCTGAGCCACGTTCCCACCCGTGGGCTCGATCTGGGACTCCGACACAAGGGCAACCGATTTCAGCGAACCATTCTCGTACGTCAGGTGAAACACCCGTTCTCGCTCGCCACCGGTCCCCGTCTTCAGGACAACCACGCGGCCGCCCGCCGACGACTCCTCGGGACGGTACTGCAATTCATAGGGAATGCGCTCAACCGTGGACAGTGTCTGTTCACTGACCCTGACAAAGACTGGCTGCCCCGCGTAGGCAAGGGCGCCGCCGGGCACAGAGCTTTGACGTTCAGCCCCCGTGACAAGCTTGACAGACTCCCTGGTCTCGATGATCTTCGCGGAAACCAGATGATGGGAAGCAATGCCTGCTTTGGCCGCTATCTCCGCCGCACTCTGCTGCTCTACCGCTGGAGTCTCCACAACCGGCGCCACCGACGTGGACGCGGCACGCGCCGACATGACGCCCGCACACAGCATGACAAGGGCGAGCCCCAGCGCCAGCGGTCCTGAACGTTCTCCCTTCACTTTGATGAGATCTTCTCCAGAAGCTCGCGGATGCGCGTCAGATTCCTGCCAATCTCGGTCAGCACCGCCAGCATCGCTCCATCGCTGGCAAAGTCAAACTGATCAAAGGAGACAGCAGGGGCTCCGGCGAGACCACTCGCATCGGCTGCCCCCTGGGGATCGAGCTGACCAAGCTGGGCAACCGCATCCACAAAGTATTCCTTGCGCGTTTCTTCATCGGCTTCCTCGCTGTTGACTTGTGAGATCAGCGAAGCGCGGCGGAGAGCAAGACGTTCGTCTGCTGTTCGCTTGCTCCCAAACACAGGACTCAGGATGATCGTGGGAAACACATACGAGTCCTTCGCCCGGCCGGTGCTCAATCCCATGTATTCACAGAACCCCATGAGCGTAGCAGGCCCAATCTGAAGGAACCGCCCGTCTTCACCCACGAAAACCAGGATGCTGGATATCACACTGTGCACCGGAAGCTTCCGCGTAGAGTTGATCGCTTCCGTCAGACCCTGCTTCGTAAGCCTGACTCCCCGCGTCCAGCCGATTTGCTTCGCAAGATCAGGGAACAGGCTCCCAAAATCGACATAGTCATCGGTGCGCAGGAGGCGCGTGATGTACCACGCCTTGTCGGTCGCCAGGACTCCATAGGTTTCATTCAACTCGGCCGAGTAGGTTATGCTCTCACCTGCACTCGCCGTTATCTTGCGCTGCACCGCGTGCAGTGCACCGCGTACTGTCTTAATCTTCATCTGATGCTTCGTCTCCAGAGGCGACAGATTGCAGAGTCCACCTCAAGCGTCACCGAGACAGCTGGCACAGCGCCCGGCGCCACCCAACTGCCACATCGACGCAACCGTACAGAGGATGGCCATTGCCATCCTTGAAACAGCCTTGTCACGTAAGTATACTGACTGAACCCAGATAAGCATGAACGAGCCAACGGGAAGGAGCTGCCAATGAAGATTGGAATTATTGGATCGCCTCAGACGGGCAAGACCACCCTGTTTGAATCACTGACCAGGGGAGCCGCCCCGGCATCTCAATCCAGAACAAATGTCGCAGCTGTCAGTGTGGCTGATCCCGATCTCGACTTCCTTGCGAGCGTCTTCAATCCCAAGAAGAAGACTCCCGCCAGCGTCGAGTTCGCCGACGTACCGGGCATGCCATCAGGTCAGGAGCACGCCGCGCGGAGAAATGAACTTCTCAAGGACATCAAGAATGTAGATGCTCTTGTCGAAGTCTTCGATGCGTTTACCGAGACGCCGTCCCCCGCGGAACTGAACTCCCGACGGGAAAGCTTCGATTTGGACCTGGCTCTCGTAGACCTGGAAATCGTGGAGCATCGCCTTGAGCGCATGAAACGGGAGAAGATGTCTCCTCTGCTCGAGCATGAACGTGATCTTCTCGTCAGTGCACAAACCTGTCTCTCATCAGGAAAGGCCCTGCGCAGCCTTGGCCTGCCCGAAGAGGACAAGAGGGCCTTGAGTTCATACGCTTTCATAACGCTCAAGCCTGTCATGTACGTCGCGAACATTACCATGACCGACGAAGCTGCAGCCCTTCAGCTCGAATCAAATCTGCAGGAAGCGGCAGGACACGCGGATGCCACGGTGATGGTACTTGATGCGAAGCTCGAACGCGAAATATCGGAGCTTGATCCTGCAGAACAGACCGAGTTCCTCCATGAATTCGGCCTTTCAGGGTCGGCGATCGACAGCTTCATCAACAGAGCCTACGAACTTCTCAAGCTCGAGACCTTCTATACTGCCGGCGAAGACGAGTGCAAAGCCTGGGTCATCGAGGCAGGCACCCAGGCCCGCGGAGCCGCCGGCAAGATTCATACCGACATTGCCCGGGGCTTTATCGCTGCCGAGGTGATTTCGCTCGATGACTTCCGCAAGGCCGACAACTCATTCAAAATTGCCAAGGAGAAGGGACTGCTGAGGATCGAGGGAGAGAATTACGTCGTCAAGAACAAGGAGATCGCTCACTTCCGGTTCAACGTCTCACGCTGAGACAGCAGGGGTGTCTGCGGCCATCCCGGCGGTGGACTCCATTCTTAGACGAACGCTTCGGCAACGAGGTTGTTCAGCTCGAGACCTTTCGGGGTGCAGACTGCCCGCTCATCCGATACGAGAATCAGCTCCTCCTCCGCCAGCCGCGCGAGTTCGGAGCCGAAGACGGTGCGCGCATCCTCGTTGAATCTTCTGGCAAATGCTGCAAACTCGAGCCCCATGCGTGGAAGCCGCAGGCGCAGCATGATGTATTCGCCCTCACGCCGCCTTCCCGAGAGAGACTCTTCAAAAGCGAATGGGAACGTCTTCCGCAGGACGGCTGCCTCATAAGCGTCCATGCTGTCCACATTCGTCCATCTCCTGCCGCCAACATATCCCGACGCACCCAGCCCAAGGCCGACATAGTCAGTCGACAGCCAGTAGGCCAGATTGTGACGCGATGCAAAACCAGGGAGAGCGAAGTTCGAGATCTCATAGTGCTGATATCCACTATCCTCCAACATCGCCCATCCCTGGCGCATCGTGCTGAGGACGATGTCGTCGTCCGGCATGGCC
>JBNAWM010000038.1:0-13386 GCA_049699855.1 Candidatus Cryosericum sp. | reverse complement strand
TTATGAACGATGGAGTCAATGTCCCCCCGGGTGACCTTGTTCTCGCTCAGGGGAACAAAATCGAACTCAAATCGTGCCTCAGGGACGCGCCCGAGGTCGAGAACGACTTCGACAAGCTCGTCGAACCGGTCGGTCCTCTTGAGAGCTTGTTGAAGAGGTTCCGGAAGAATGCTCAGGAATGCCTGGGTGTCATAATCATACTCGGCCATAATAGTCCTCTCTGTGAAAGCGTTTCGGCAATTCGATCAGTGACCTTCTCATATTCGCCGAAAAGGCTGAACAGGTCAAGATCGTCGGTGTCGATTGAAATCAGGGGCGCCCGGTCGAATGCCGCCGCCCAAGAGTCGTAATACCTGTTGAGCTTGCGAAGATAGGACGAGGGGAGGGACTTCTCGAACGAGCGGCCGCGCGACTGGATACGGCGCGTCAGCGTGGTGGCGGATGCACGCAGATACACGACAAGATCGGGGACAGGGAGGTTTTCCAGCAGATATTCGTAGAGCTGAAGATAGACATCATATTCAGCGCGCGGAAGTGCTGCCCGCGCGAAGATCTCGGCGTCCTCGTACAGAGTGCGGTCGACAATTTTGGCTGCGTTCAGCGTCCCGGACTCCTTGAAGAGTCTGACTCTCTGCGTGAGAAAGAACAGCTGAGACTGCAGCCCCCACCGTTTTGGATCATCGTAGTAAAGCTTCAGAAACGGATTCTGCTTTACCGGTTCGGGCAGCAGAGCCATGTGCCACTTCTCGGCCAAGTGCCTGGTGAGTGTCGATTTGCCGACGCCGATATTGCCTGCGATGGCAAGAAAGACAGGGTGACCTGTTTCTTCTGTTTCAGGTGAGAGGTTCATGGAGAGTGGAGCTGGACTGGATCAAATGTGCCCTGTTCGAGAAGTCCACGGTAGAACGTTGTCCAGGACACCTTTTTGTTACTGGCTCGAGAGGCTTTTCTCAGTTCACGCAGTCGCGACCGGGCAACGAAACGGGCAAGAGAAAATCCGTAATCAGAAGTAGCTGTGGTGGAAAAAGATGCCGCAAGGTCCGCGCTCAGTGGCAGCTGTTCACGAAAATAGGAAGCAGCATCGCCGTGGGAGAGCCGATTCTGAAGTATTCCGAGGTCCAGGGCTGAAGCCACATCCTCGATGAGAAGCATGAGCGTGGCCAGAAGGCTGTTCGCAGGAGTCATCATGCCATCCAGATCGGCAAGGTTTTGCAGTTCGAAGAGAGCCAAGGCGGAAATGAAGGTAGTTCGCTGGATGTTGAAGGGAAGCCCTGGGTCCCAGCTCGAGATAGCAGACTGGATGTATGCCTTGCCAGGGAAGTAGGTCATCATGATGGCAAGTTCAGGCGAAAGACAGCGCCTGGAGAAGACAATCGGACAGACAGTCTGCCTGCCTTCAAGTGATGTTCCTTTCAGGGACAGAGCTTCGGAAGCATCATACGGCGGGAGGAGACTACCCTCGGCCGCTGATGGAACAGGTGTCGGCAGTAACTTGTAGCCAGGAAAGAACGACCGCAACCGAGGGTAGTCGGTATTCATCCAGACATCAAGGGCAGTCTGGTCAAGCTTCCTTTCAAGCGAAGCACTGAGGGTTTCTTCCAGGACGCGCTCCGGAGGCCGCGAGCCATCAATCTGGCCTGCTTTTTCAGTGAGCTGACGTCGTAGTACATCGATCTCACGCTCAAGGTGTCCCTGCGTTTCGGCAGCCTGCGCTTCATCGAAGGAGGAAAACAGAACAGACGCCAGAGGACCACGGGGAGAGACGCTCGTACTGCCTCCTGAGCCTGCCCTCATCTCGATCCTGCCTAAATACTGGCGTGTCTTCTGCACGCGTTCTGCGATGATCTGCTTGTCGTCAAAGCGGCTGGCTTTGTCCTCGGCAAAGTCGAGATACTGGATCATGAGGTGGAGTTCTTCCAGAGCCACCTTTCTGTGAGAGTCCGAGAGGAACTGGATTGTTTGGGCAGGGGCTGTGGGAGGCGTATACAGCTCCTCAAATCGGTGAACGATCGCTTTGCCCCGAATGTACATGGGAATCTCTGTCATGTAGAGCAGTTGATAGATCCCCTTCCTGGCATTGCGCAGCTGCCACAGCGTGTCGTCAAAGTAGCCTGACTCGAGAAGGCGGGAGATGCTGTCGATGTAGGGCATGAGAATAAGCGCAGAACGGTGCTCAGCGTTGCTGAGCTTGCCCTGATCCAGATGCGCGAGCGTTTCTCGTTTTTCTGAGAGAAACTGCTGCATCTGGGCAATGCTTGCCGGCGAATAGTCGCCAAGGTGATAGAGATATCGGTATGTACCTGCTGCCAGAGCATCGACAGGAAGGAAGTAGCTGACCTCATCCTGAACTTCCTGAAAGAGCTCGCCATACTTGCTGAGCGAGGGTCCTGTCGGAGGAGCGTTCCTGTAATTGCCCGAGGAAGAGTGCCTGTTGCGCGATGAATGGCTCTTCCTGGGGGGCGTCGCAGTGGCTCCCTCGGGTACCGCCGCAGGCGCAGGGAGATGCTTGCGAGGATGTGTCACGATCCAGCGCCCACCGTCAGTGGCTGAAGCGAATCCGGAACGGATATGCCAAACATGATATCCCACCACCTCATAAACTGCTTGTACCTCGTGTCGCCGTTGACCAGAGGAACCTCGGTCTTAAGGAGCTGGTCACGCTGCTGGAGAACCATGTGAAACTTCTTGTTCGTCAGGGCATCGTCCACAAGTTTTGTTCCAGCTTGCTGAATAGTGAGCGGGTGGCCAGCCTTGTCGGTATAGTTCCAACCCCACGTGTCGTAGTATTCCTTGACTTCGGCTGGCGAGATGCTGACGTTTTCCGTCAGCTTGTCCTCGTATGCTTTGGAGAGTTCCCGAAGTTGAACATAGAACTGCATTGCCGGCGTCCTCAGTTGCTGCTCCTGTGCTGAATCGCCGGGAGTCACGTGATCCTTTACGTACGCGTCGAGGGCCGAATCGAGAGCCGACGGGGTCAGGGCGATCTGTTGCTTTGCTGCCAGGTTCGATTCGGCGACCATGATGACGAGGCGCTGGTAGGCTTCATTCGTGAGCCCCGTGATGAGATATTGCGTCTTCGGGTCCGAAGAATTGGCAAGACCTATCCTGCTGTTGTAGTAGTTGCTGGAAATGTCAAATGGAAGGTCGGAGACCATTGCGGAAACGTACTGCTGGAGGATGGGCGTGCCGTCGACATAAAATGCGACAGCACGCGAATTGATGATCGGGATGCCAATGACCGCGGCAATAGCAGCCACGACCAATACTCCTGCGACAACCGAAAGCAGTACAACACGGACGCCCTTGTGCCCGCGAACCCCAAGGGAGTCTGTTTTATGGTCGTTTCGCCTTGCCGACATAGCTATTGAGCCGATGGGGTGACGGGCACGGTCGTCGCCGGAGTCGTCGTCGTTCCCTTGCCGGTGGCCTTTACAATCCACTGGCCGATAGCACTGAACACCTTGCCGATACCATTACTGTACCAGGTCGAGATGACGGACCACCGACCTTCACGAACGGGATACTGCTGCTTGAGCTTAGCCACCAGAGCAGCGTTTGCTTCCGTTCTGCGCTCATCTTCCAGGGCAGTCTTAACTTTGTCATAGATGGTCTTGTCGCTCAGCGTCGCCTTGACGAAGGGCTTTCGGTCAAGCAGCTGAACGATTTCGTAGGAGGAGCCGTTCACAAAAGGCTTGCTGTACTGGCCGACCTTGAGGCCCTTCAGGGCATCAAACCGCGTTGCATTGTCCGTGCTGGAGAAGTAGTCCAGGATTCCTCCCGTCTTGGCGTCGGCATCGGTCGAGTACTTAGAAATGGCGGTCTTGAAGGAGAGACCCTTCTGAAGGTCCGCATAAACCTTGTTTGCTTGCGTTTCCGCGGCTTTTGCTGCCGTCGTCTGGTCGCCAGTGCCAAAACCGATCACAATGTGGGCGGCCTTGACCGTTTCAGGCGTGTCATAGATCGAGCTGACTGGTTCCTCGGCAATCTTGTGAATGATGTGGAACCCGAAGTCTGTCTGGACGGGGCCAACGATGTCGCCGACCTTGGCTGCAAAGGCGGCAGTCTCGAATGCCGTGACCATCTGTCCCTTGGTGAAGAATCCCAGGTTTTCGTACCTGGCTGATCCGGGGGTCGTTTTATTCAGTTCTGCCGCTTTGTCCTGCGCATACTTCGCAAAGTCAAAAGCGGTATTGGATGCCTTCTGCTTCATAATGTCGTCGTAGATCGACTGGGCAAGTCTTTTCTTGGAGGCAATGGTCGAAGCCGAATCCTTTGTGCTGTCGACGGTAATGAGGAGATGATCAGCATCGACGCGGCCTTCGGATGCGAAATATGCTTTGATGTCGGCATCAGTGACGGTGACGCTGGCATTGACCTCTGCCGTTACGGCGTCTGCCAGCTGCTGTCGTTCAACGTACGGTTGAATCTGGGTGCGAAGCTTAGCCTTAAAGTTGTCCATTGAGCCGAACTGGGCGACGACAGCATCGTTGAAGGCTTGCGTGTCTGTTCCAAACTGCTGCTGGGATTGCTTGACGGCATTGTCAACCTCGGCATCGACTGCAGTTTTCAGTTTCGTCTCGTCGAGCTTCATGTTCTTGGATTTGGCGTATTGAATGAAGAGCTCCTGTTCGATGGAGCTGTCGATGACGTTCTTCCGCACTGATGCCAAGGTGCTGGCGTATTGGGGGCTTGTCAGATCCATGCCATATTGCTTGTACATGTCGATGTAATTCTGAACGCGCGCAGTGATGTCGGACTGGAGGATCTTGTCGCTTCCGACCTGATAGGCAATCGTGCCCGTGGCACTCTTGATCGAGAAGAACACTCCCCACGTCGCCAGTGCGACCACAAGGACAATGGCAATGATGCGCATGACGATGGGAAACCGATCTCTGCGGCGTTTCGGTTTCTCAATGATTCCTGTTTTGCGTTCCTGTCTGATTCTGCTTTCTTTTCCCATCCTGTCACTCCTCGGTCGGATCTGTCTCTCTTTTGGACAGGCGACTCAGATTACAATCAGTAAACTATATCATAATTCCTGCTATCTTAAAGCGTTCCAGTCATTGCGGCTGTATTTCAGCTCGGCAATGTGGGAGGCTTCACGCAGCTCTGTATCGCTCAGGGTATCCTGGTGAAGATGGATCTCCTCCAGATGTGAGAAGGCCTGGACGAGCGCTCTCGACATCTCGGCGTAGGAAACGGGGCGATGTGCCTCCTCGCTGACGCTGGTCATCAGAGGTTCGGCCCTTGCGATGGCGTCTTCACGGGAAGTCCGGCTCGATCGAATGACGCTGAACAATTTGTCAAGGTCGTTCTTAAGAACGATCGACCCATGCTGCAAAAAGCCCTCGCGCGTGCGCATCTGCGCTGAGCCGACAATTTTGCGACCGTGTGCGAGGATGTCCGTGGTGCCCGGTGCAGTAAAACATGATGCTGAGACAAAGCCCGTCGAGCCGTGCGGAGAGAGCTCAGCCTCAACGCCCAGTGAACGAAGAGCATTCAGTATTGGATCGCACAGCCACTCGTATGATGCTGCAAGACCCTTGTCATAAAGCGTGTCCGAGGCCGGGACGGAGACCGAATAGGTGATCTCCATGTCATGGAGAACGGCTCTGCCTCCCGTAGGACGCCTGACCCAGGCGATGTGCCTCCGTTCCAATTCGGTGAAGTCAAGTGCTTCCGAGGATCGCTGAGCAAATCCCAAAGAGACGGTCGCGGGCGACCAGCCGTAGAGGCGGAGCACGGGAATACCGGAGACGCACGCACCCTTGAACAGCGCTTCATCAATGGACATGTTTTCATATGGGGCACCGATGCCGGACAGGATGCACCGCCAAGTTCTCATATGCATATGCTATGGTCATAGCTGACACTGTCAAGCAATGCCCGTGTGAAGGTGGCTCCAAGAGCCGCTTGGTAGTTGCATTTTGACTGTATTATCCTACTATGAATGCTACATGGAGACGAATGACTGGACGCAGAACTACTTTGATGAAGTATATCGCCGCTTGTTTCTGGAAACGGTCGACCCGGCGAGGACGGCCTATCAGGTACGCGGCCTTCTCAGGATGTGTCCACTGCTTCCGGGAGCGTCGGTCCTGGATGTCGGCTGTGGCGTCGGGCGGCACGGCCTGGCGCTGGCAGGACTTGGATTTCACGTGATTGGCATTGACAGCAACCCGGACTACATTCTTGAGTGCAGGAACCGTGCTGCGGCGCAGGGAGTGAGCGCCGACTTTTTTGCGATGGACAGCAGGACGATGAGTCTTGATCGAAGGGTGGACTTGGCTATCTCGCTGTGGAGTTCGTTTGGCTACTATGGCGAGACCGGAGACGTTCAAGTGCTCGAGAGAATCGCTGATCATTTGCGATCGGGAGGACGCCTCGTCATCGATGTGGAGAACCGCGACTACATTGTGAAGCACTTTGTACCCCAGGAATGGCACGAGCATGGCGATGAAGTTGTTCTCGAGTCGCGCCGTTTCGATCCGATCAACGGTACAGTGTCAACGAGGCGCGTGGTCGTGAGTGGTGTCGAGCGTCACGAATACAGACGAGTCCTCAGGATGTATACGGGAAATGAACTGTCGGTACTGCTGCGGCGAGCGGGCTTGCGCATCGAGAGGTGGTATGGCGACTATGATGGATCGCGGCTGGGATCTGACTCCAGGCGCATGATTGCGGTGGCTGTGAGGTGACATGTCCTACGCACTGAAGTTTCTGACCGACCTGTTTGCAAATCTTACTGTTGCGCGCGGTATCTCGATTGTGGTGGATATCGCCCTGACGTCGCTCCTTTTCTATGCGCTGTTGAAGCTCATTTCGAACACGCGGGCACTCCAGCTGGCGCAGGGCCTGGTGATCTACTATCTCCTCGTCTACATCGTCGAGTGGGTCAGCCTCAAGGCCGGACTGCTCGCCCTCAACAGCGTATTCAGCTGGCTGCGCAGTTTCTCGACGACCTTTCTGCCTCTGCTGCTCGTGCTGGTTTTCCAGCCCGAGTTGCGTCGAATGCTGGGAAGGTTGGGAAGCAGCAGACTGGTTTCTTCTGATACTCGGAGTCAGTTTTTGGATGTCCACGAATGGGAAGAATCCGTCGACGAAATTGTGAAGAGCGTCAAGTACCTGTCAATGAATCGGATTGGAGCCCTCATTTGTCTCCAGAGACAGACTGGCCTTGAGGACTACGTTGAGACAGGAGTCCGCCTGGATGCACTGGTTCGGGCAGAGACTCTGTCGACGCTGTTCTATCCAAACAGCGCGCTTCACGATGGCGGCGTCGTTGTCGCAAACAATCGGATCGTTGCTGCGCGATGCCTGTTCCCGTTGACTGCCAGCGCTGAGCTGGAGAAGGGACTCGGGACGCGCCACCGTGCAGCCATCGGATTGACAGAAGAGACCGATGCAATCGTTGTTGTTGTCTCCGAGCAGACGGGGGTCATTTCCCTTGCCGTTCGAGGCAAACTTACGCGCTATCTCAGCCCGCTTGAGCTCAGAGGCATGCTGCTGGTTATGACGAAGCCAATCGCCAGCGAACACAGGTTCAGTCTCGCTGGCCTCTTCCACAGGAAGAATGCAGGCACCCAGCAGGGAGGCGAAGATGGCAAAGCGTAACATTGGAGCGATGCTTTTCAATTCCAAGATTGTCTCCGTCCTGCTGGCAGTGCTGCTTTGGGTCTATGTTGTGGGAGTGCGAGGGCCGGACACGACAAAGTCCATTGATGCTCAGTTGGTGGCGGTGAACGTGCCGCAGGGTTATGTGCTCTCGGCGCCACTCCCTTCGGTTACCGTTTCTCTGCGTGGGCCAATGAACACGCTGTGGAACATGACAAGTCAATACGTGACGCCTACCGTCGACCTGAGGGGGAGGACCGAAGGGACCTTCATAGCTTCAGTTCAGGCTCAGGTTGTGGGACTGTCCGGTGTCAGCGTTGAATCCATTACGCCCAAGGAAGTCAATGTCATGCTGGAGCGCCTTGAGACAGCCACCGTTCCGGTGCATGTTGAAGTCAGCGGTGCCCTGTCGAACAGTCTGGTGCTGGGCAGTTTGCGCGTCGATCCGCAGACAGTCGAGGTGTCGGGACCCAGCTCACTGGTCAGCCAGGTGAAGGAGGCGGCGCTGGTGGTCGCCCTCGACAAGCTGGGCACGACGACAGGGGGAAACTTCACCGTAGCAGCTGACGTCACTCCCTATGATGCCACAGGAAGTGTCGTGACTGGGGTACTGGTATCGCCGCACTCGGCGGTGGCGATTTTGCCTGTTCTGGACTCCTCCAGTCAAAAAACAGTTCCGATTGTTCCTTCGCTTTCGGGTTATCCAACGAGAGGGTATGCTGTGGCAAGCGCGTCGTGTACTCCTGCAGTCGTTATGATCACGGGGTCTGCTGCTGCATTGTCGCAGGTCAGTGCAGTAAGCACCGCGAGTGTGGACATTTCGGACGCTTCGTCGACCCTGACGAGGCAGGTCGATCTGGTTCTTCCACCAGGGGTAACGCTTATGAATGCAGGCAGGAGTGTGTCCTGCCGCGTGGTCCTGGAGCAGGTCGTCGTCGTTGCCGTGCCGGATGTGGTGGTCGAGGTCAGGGGTGTGGCATCGGGGTGGAAGGTGACTCTGGGAACGACATCGGTTTCGGTGCTGGTCAGCGGGACGAGTTCTGCCATAGGGGGCCTGCGGTCTTCCGAGATTAGGGCATACGTTGACGTCAGCCAGCCTCCCCTCGCCGATGGCACCTATCCGGTTCTCATCGACGGTCTGGCTCAGGGAATCGTTTCCGTCTCAGTGACGCCTTCGTCTGTTGTCGCGGACGTTCAGAAAGGGCCCTAAGGGTTGCATGCCGATCGTGCTGCGTGCTGGTGGCGCCACAGAGGTGCCGACGTTTGTTGCCTGTCAGTGATGGACATCTGAGGATGGTGTGCCCCGAAGGTTTCTTCGCAGTGTTCAAGCCTAGCGGAATGAGCAGCGCCAGGGTCCTGAACGTGACCAAGGAACTTCTTGGCGCAGAGAAGGCAGGGTTTCTCGGCACCCTCGACGTTCAGGCGATCGGCGTACTCCCCATAGCTCTTGGCTCGGCAACAAAACTGATTTCGTTCGTTCCAGCCAGTGACAAGGAATACATCGGTGAGCTTGTTCTCGGAATGAGCACGGTGACGGATGATACCGAGGGTGCCGTCATTGAACGGAAAGGAGCGGTTGGCCTTGAAGCTTCCGCGGTGAACGAAGCACTGCAGGCTGTGGCGTCGCAGAAGACTCAGGTACCGCCTCATGTCTCTGCAAAGCGGCTGGAGGGCGTCCGGGGATACAAGGCCCTTCGGAAGGAAGGGCGTCTGCTCGACTTTGCCGCTACTCCAGCGGCCGTTCGAAGCCTGGGCATCCTGCGGGACTGGCAGGATGGGGATCTTCGTCACATTGTCTTTCGCATGACGGTGACGCCGGGGTACTATGTCCGGGGGTTCTGCCGTGACGTAGGCATGGCCCTGGGATGTGGGGGGTGCATGGGCCGACTGCTTCGTACAAAAGCCCACGGTTTTGGCATCGGTGACACGCTGTCCCTCGATCAGCTGAAACGGAAGGCTGCCCTTGCCGATTGGTCATTTGTGAAAACCGGGATGGACAGCAAGGACCTGCTGGGGGCCTTGACGCATGTTCGTCTAAACGAAGAGCAGTGGAGTGCTTTTGTCCATGGGCGTTCTGTGGAAACAGGTCTGATGGACGGGGCAGTGGTAACCGTCCTGCGTCCGGATGGTCGCCTGGGAGGCATTGGAGGGGCAGCGGACGGCAGGATTTATCCTCGAAAGGTATTCGCGGCATGAGCAGTGTATATCTCTCGTCTTCAGAATTTCCGGGAATCGCATCGGGCGTTGCCATTGGAGCGTTCGATGGATTTCATCTGGGCCATCAGCGGGTGATCGGCGAGCTCATGGCGCGCGCAAAGAGAGCATCTCTTTCCACTGTCATCTACACATTTCGGCAGAACCCGAAACTGTCGACACATGGTGTACGAGGCCTTCTGACGACAAACAGCGAGCGGGTCGATTGCGCCGGAAGGATGGGGGTCGAACACATTGTGCTCGAGGATTTTTCGAGCAAGTTTCAAGGAATGCCTCCCGAGGCGTTTGTGCAGGACATCGTCGTGGGCCGCCTGAATGCCCGGCTTGTGGTGGTTGGAAGCGACTTTCGCTTCGGCAGCGAGCGGGCGGGCGATGTCGACGTGATGAGCCGGATCCTTGGCCAGTCAGGGCGTACCCTGGTCGTCATGGATCCGGTGATGATCGATGGAGAGGTCTGTTCCAGCTCCTTGATCCGCTCGGCCGTTGCGGTGGGCGATGTGGAGCGGGCTGCGCAATTTCTGGGACGGCCATACTCCATCGAGGGAGTCATCGTGACAGGAAACCGCATAGGAGGGCGTCTGGGCTTCCCCACTGCGAATATCGAGGTTCCGGATCCGGTCAAGCTTCTTCCGGGCAATGGTGTATACGCTGTCCGGGCTCTGGTCGACCAGACGAGTGTGAACGGTGTCTGCAATATTGGCGTCCGCCCGACAGTGACGGCGGGATCAAGGCGCACCGTCGAGGTGCATCTGCTCGACTTTCACAAGCAGGTCTACGGCCATCTGGCCTCGATGGAGTTTGTTGCCCGCCTTCGCCCAGAGATTCACTTTTCGTCGACTGCGGCCCTGGTAAACCAGATTTCTCAGGACGTCGCGAGGACGCGCGCCCTGCTGGGAGGGAGTGAGCGCCCGCGCTGACCCTTGTATCATGAAGTCAGCCATGCGCTCTTTTGCCTTTACTTGCCGTTCCTTTCTGATACAATTTGAATACATTTCTCCCGCACTCGGTCATGCGTTCCGGCTGGACGTGAGACTGGGTCCTGGGACACCTTGGAGGTACAACTATGCTTACAGCCGATGAGAAGTTGAAGATTATCAATGAGTTCAAGCTGAGCGATGATGACACGGGGTCATTCGAGGTTCAGATTGCCATGCTTTCAAAGCGTATTCTTGCGCTTACAGAGCATCTGCAGAGTCATCAGAAAGACTTCAGTTCAAAGCGGGGGCTGTACAAGCTGATCGGCGAACGCCGGCGGCTTCTGAACAGCCTTAGACGCGTTGATGAGGACCGTTATGCTGTATTGATCAAGCGTTTGGGAATCCGGAAGTAGGAGCCGATGTTGGAAAGTGATGAGATAAAGACAGTTCAAGGCACGATAGCAGGGAAGGTTGTCACACTGGAAACCGGGCGGCTGGCCAAACAGGCCGGCGGAGCCGTACTTGCCACAATGGGCGGTACGGTGGTGCTTGCAGCGGCAACGGTCAGCAACACCACGAAAGAGGGGATCGATTTCTTTCCGCTTACTGTTGACTACTTTGAGAAGATGTACGCCGCCGGCAAGATCCCGGGCGGGTTCTATAAGAGGGAAGGAAGACCCAGCGAGCGGGAGATTCTTCGTTCGCGGTTGATCGACCGCAGCATTCGTCCACTTTTCCCGAAGCATTTCCGCAGAGAAGTTCAGGTCATTGTCTACGTATTGTCCGCTGATGGAGAGAATTCTCCTGATGTGCTGGCAATCAATGCCGTCTCGGCAGCGCTGCTGATCAGCAATGCCCCGTTCGTTGATGCTGTTGCCGCAGTCAGGGTGGGCAAGATCGAAGGTAGTCTGGTTTTTAACCCTTCTTCTGCTTCTATCGACGAAAGTGCGCTCGACTTGGTTGTGTCCGGTACGGTGAACGGCATCCTCATGGTGGAGTCAGGGTCGCGTGAAATCAGCGAGGCTGAGATGGTTGAGGCGCTTGTCATGGCACAGGAACCCATCAAAGAGATGTGCCGCATGGAGGAAGAACTTCGCGCGCAGGCTGGCAAAGAGAAGATCGTTGTGCCGGACTTGGCGTTTGATCCAGCCATTCAGAGCGATGCTCGCGCGATGATCGACGATCGTCTCCCGACTCTTCTCAAGGATCGGGAGAAGCTGAAGAAGGAGAAGATTCTCGACGAGTTCAAGGGTGAACTGGCGGCTGAACTTCTGGCCAAATATCCGGACAACGGATTGGCCATTGGAGAAGTTCTGGATGCCGAGATCAAGCATTTTATCCGGCATCGCGTTGTCACTGAGGGTGTGCGCATCGATGGCCGCAGGCCAGACGAGATTCGTCCTATCGGTGTCGACGTCGGCGTTCTGCCCATGAGTCATGGATCAGGACTGTTTTCGCGAGGCCAGACCCAGGTTCTGTCAATTGTCACGCTCGGTGGCAAGAAAGAGGGCCAGCTTGTTGAGAGCCTGGAGGAAGAGACCACCAAGCACTATATGCATTATTACAACTTTCCACCTTTCTCGGTGGGCGAGACCCGTCCTATGCGAGGACCGGGCCGTCGGGAGGTCGGACATGGTGCTTTGGGCGAACGAGCCCTGCTCCCTGTGATTCCTGACGAGAGCGAGTTCCCGTATTCCATCCGCGTCGTCTCGGAAGTGCTCGAGTCAAATGGTTCAACCTCGCAGGCCTCCATCTGTGGCAGTACGCTGGCTTTGATGGATGCAGGCGTTCCGATTACCGCACCAGTCGCCGGCATCGCGATGGGATTGATGAAGGAAGGTGACAAGAGCGTCATTCTGACCGATATCCAGGGTGCCGAGGATGCCAACGGCGACATGGACTTCAAGGTGGCAGGCACTGCCAAGGGCATTACGGCTCTCCAGATGGACATCAAGATTCACGGTGTGGACAGCGATCTGCTGTCGACAGCTCTGGACCATGCTCGTACCGCTCGTTTGTTCATCCTGGACAAGATGCTGTCGGTTCTTCCTGCACCCCGCAGTGAGGTGAACCCGCTGGCTCCACGCATTTTCACTATGCACATTTCCGGTGACAAGATTGGAGCTCTTATCGGGCCTGGAGGAAAGGTTATCAAGAAGATCATAGCTGACACGGGATGCGATATCGACATCGAGGACGATGGTTCTGTGTTTGTCACTGCCCCTGACGGAGTCAAGGGACAGATGGCCATGGATACCATCAACGCGATCACCGAGGACATTGTGGTGGGCAAGGTTTACATGGGCAAGGTGACGGAGCTGCGTGACTTTGGCGCATTCGTCGAGATTGCTCCTGGAAAGTCGGGCCTTCTCCACGTTTCCCAGGTGTCTGACTCGTATGTCAAGGATATACACTCAGTCCTGAAGGTGGGTGAACAGATTCTTGTGAAGACTCTTCCCCTCAAAGATGACGGCAAGATCTCTCTTACACGCAAGGGTCTGACTGAAGGAGACACTGGGAAGCCTTCGGAGCCGGGCAGTGGTCATCGACATGGTGGTCAGTAACGGAGAGCGCAAACCGGAGGTCTTGACACTCAGCAACGGAATTCGCGTCGTATTTGACGTTGACAGAGGGCACCCGA
>JBNAWM010000037.1:0-13495 GCA_049699855.1 Candidatus Cryosericum sp. | reverse complement strand
AACCTTCGGTAGCTTCTGTTCTTCAGAACGAGATCCTTCATCATGGCAACCTCCTCATCACGTGTACGTGGCAGTTATCCGTGCTGCTTTTCGGTTGAGCGCGGCAGGTAGAGGCTGATCTCCGTGCCTGCGCCGTGGTCCGAGGAGACGTCCACCCAGCCACCTGCCTGTTTCAGCGACCCAAAGACCATGGCAAGACCCATGCCTCTGCCAAATTGCTTCGTCGTTGCAAATGGCTCAAAGAGGTGCTGCATGATCTCGGGGTCGATGCCCCCTCCGGTGTCGGCGACGGAGATGACCACGAAATCTCCCGTCCGGCCGTACGGATGGCTGGCGACGTATTCCTCCCCGATGGCCGCGTTGCGCGTGCGGATGGTGACCACGCCTCCATCCCCCATGGCCTCGTGTGCATTCTTGATCAGCTCCAGCAGGACCTGCGTCATCTGTGAGGGGTCCGCCAGAACCTCCCAGGCATCAGGGCTGAGATCCAGGACAGTATCCGCTGAGCCGGGAGTGCACGAGCAGACACCGGAGGAGCAGATGAGCTGCATGGCTGACGAGACAAGCGCGTTGGCGTTTTGAGCCACCGGTACGATCATCGCGTTGCGGCCAAAGGAGAGCAGCTGCCGCGTCAGTTCGGCTGCCTTGCGGGCGGCGGCCAGAGCTCCCTCCAGGTCCACCGCGGCGGGACTGCCTGGCGGAAGGTCCATGCGGGCAATCTCGATGGAGCCCATGAGAGCCGTCAGAAGGTTGTTGAAGTTGTGCGCTACGCCCCCCGCCAACTGGCCGATGGCCTCCAGCTTTCTCGAACCGATGAGCTGTTCCTGCAGGAATGCCTTCTCCTGCTCGGCTTTTCTGCGCTCGGTGATGTCCACCATCGTGACGTAGACGAGCGAGGGGGATGTTTCGCCTGGGCGAAACTGAGGTATGGAACTGCCCAGCACCCAGCGGTACGCGCCCTCGTGCGCGTTGTAGATGCCGATCGTCACGTCGCGCACGGGCTGGCCGGTGCGCACGGCAATGGCGGAGGGCAGGGACTCGTCGTCGAAGGGCGACCCATCGCCGCGGATGTTCCGCCAGCGGGGGTCGGTAGGCTCCAGCTTGTTGATCTCATCAAGCGTCACCCCGAGAATATCCAGGGCGGCAGGGTTGGCGAACGTGATGGTGCCTCCGGGCTGGAAAAAGAAGACCCCGATGTCCATGGAGTCGAACAAACTGTGATATTGTTCTTCGTTCTTGAGCAGTTCCTCTTCTGCCCGCTTGCGCGGCGTGATGTCCAGGACGACGGTCGCAAACTGCCCCGGGGCGGGGGAGTAGGCGCTGACATCGAAGTGCTTGCCCAGAGCCCTGGCGAAATTCTCGAAGCGGACCGGACCCCCGCTGAGAGCCACCCGGCCATAGCGCTCGATCCACTCCGGCTCAAGATCGGGCAGGACCTCCAACACCGTCTTTCCGACGATATCAGCTCCCTTCAAGCCCATCAGTTCTTCATATGCGGGGTTGACTTCCAGGAATCGGTAATCGCACGGCTTGCCTTGGGCATCGAGGATGATGCTGTGCAATGCAAAGCCGGCGGGCAGGTTCTCGAACAGCTGACGAAACTTCTGTTCGCTGCTGCGCAGTCTCTCCTCTCCCTTCCTCTGCTCGGTGATATCGTGAACGATCGAATAGAGGAGGGTCTTGCCCATCAGCACCAGGGGGCCGCTGTAGACCTCCACGTCGCGGATGGAACCATCCGCCCGCCGATGTCTGAAAACAAAGTAGTTTCGTGTTTCCGCACGCGCAGACTGCATCTCTGCATGAACTTCGGGGACACTGAGCGTGTTGATTTCTGAGATCTTCTTTTTCAGCAGTTCTTCGTGAGTCCAGCCATAGTAGTCGGATGCGGCGCGATTGGCGTCCACAATGGAGCCACTGTCCGGGTCGATGAGCAGCATGACCGCGTGATTATTCTGAAACAGGCTCTTATAGCACTCAGTGCTCTCGCGCAGTGCTTCTGCGGCCCGCTTCTGCGCTTCGGAAGCCTCGCCTGCACCAATGCCTCTCTCAGGCATCATCTCCTCCACTCCTGCCGTTTGCGTTGTGCTTGCCCGAATTCCTCGTGAGTGTCCGCCCAAGCATGTCCATCAGTTCACTCACTGGATAGGGTTTGCCCAGGAACCCCTGGACGGTCCCGTTGTCCAACATGTTCTGGACTTCACCGGTGGAGGTGAACCCTGAGGTCAGCACGATGGGGATGTCCGGCTTCAAGGCGCGGAGGGCTGGGATGATCTCCTGCGTCGTCATGCCCGGCATGGTCATGTCCAGCAGGACAAGGTCAACCCTTGCTGGATCCTCGGCAAGGATGCGGACGGCCGAGGCACCATCCTCCGCTGTCAGGGGGGTATAGCCGGTGCGCGTGAGGATAGCGGCAGTGACGGTTCGCACGACGTCCTCATCCTCGGCGACGAGCACTGTGCCGCCGGCAGCTTGCGTTTCCTTGCTGGTCGGTACAGGTTGTGCGGCGGGCTGTTCGAGGCAGCGGGGCAGGAAGATGTCGAAGACGGCACCGCCGCCAGCGGGAGAGGTCGCGGTTACCCATCCATCAGCTTGTTTGACGGCGCCATAGACGATGGAGAGCCCCAGGCCCGTGCCCTTTCCTTCGGGCTTGGTGGTGAAGAATGGTTCGAAGATGTGCTCCTGAACCTCCGGCGGGATGCCGGGGCCGGTGTCGGCAACGCTCAGGTGCACAAACTCGCCCACCCGGGCAAAGGCATGCAGGCGGACGTAATCCTCGCTCACCTGTTCGTTGCGGAGGCGGACGGTGAGCGTTCCCTTGCCCTGCATGGCATCGCGCGCGTTGACGGCCAGGTTCATGATCACCTGTGCGATCTGGGAGCGGTCCGCCTTGACCATCCAGGGCGCCGGATCGACATTCTGCACGATGCTCATGGTCGCTGGCAGGGACTGCTTCAGGATATGCAGCGCTGCCTCCAGCGCCTGTGCCATGTCCAGGGGTCTCGCCTGCACGGGGGCCTTGCGGCCAAACGTGAGCAGACCCTTCGCAAGGTCGGCAGCCTGGTGGGCCGCATCCTCAATAGCATCAAGGTTCGATACCATCGGATCGGAGTCCGGCAGGTCGCCGCGCATGATGCCGACGTTTCCCAGAATGCCGGTCAGCAGGTTGTTGAAGTCGTGTGCGACCCCACCGGCCAGTTCTCCGATGGCCTCCAGCTTCTGAGCGCGGAACACCTGTTCCTGCAGGGCATCCTTCTCCGCCTCGGCTCTCTTGAGGTCTGTGATGTCGCGGACAATGGCGACACATCCGGTTATTGTGCCATCTGAACCCCGCAGGGGGGTGGCATTGACCAGGCGATGGCGCAGTTCGCCGCTGGATGGAAGTCGGACAATCTCCTCCAAGCCCTCTATCGTTTCTCCGGCGAGGGCCCTGAGAGCGGGAGCTTCGTTCACCGGTCGCGGACTGCCATCGGGGCGGAGCACCTCAAGGCTCTCGGCGAACGACTGGATGTCAATGTCCTTAGGCTTGTCCAGTCCAAACGCCTTGCAGGCCGCCGGGTTCTGCAGAGTGAAACGGCCGGAGCTGTCCGCAAACCACACTTCGTCTGCAATGTTGGCAAGCACAAGACTTAGAAAGTCTTTGTCTGCCTGCACCTTGGCCAGCAAAGCCTCGCGCTCCATTTGCTGCTGGCGCTGCTCCGTGACGTCAAGGACGACGCCCGTGACAAATGAAGGGCGCCCCTGGTCGTCGACACCCAGTTTGCTGGACTGATCCCACACCGTCCGTATGGAGCCATCCGGGCGCACGATGCGATACTCAATGGGGCGCACGTCTCCATGTTCGATCAGGTCCCGGTTGGCAAGCGAAACCCTGTACCGATCCTCCGGGTGTACGGCTCTTGCCACGATGTCGTTCCATGTTCCTGGAAAATCCTCAGGGGTAATTCCGTAGATGCGGTACATTTCGTCGGACCACGTGAGCTCATCACGAGCAATGTCCCAGCGCCAGCTGCCCATGTGGGCCAGTTCCTGAGCGCGGCGCAGATCCGCTTCGGACTGCCGCAGTGCCCGTTCTGCGACGACAGTGGCGGTCACGTCGTCGAAGAGCGCATAGACTTGGTATGGCCGGCTTTCGCCCGGACGGAACTGCGGAATGGCGTCGATGCGCAGCCAATGGTAGGTATCTTCCTGGGGATGATAGACGCCCATGAGCACGTCGCGCACTTCCTTGCCGGTGCTCAGCGCGACCATCGAGGGGTGCGTTTCACCAGGGAACGGAGAGCCATCTTCGTGGATGGCTTTCCAGCGAGGATCCGTGGACGTTCTGCCCTGCATCTGGTTGAGGGTCAGGCCCAGCATGCGTTGGGCAGCAGGGTTGGCAGAGATGATCAGACCACTCTGATCCTGGTAGACGACCCCGCTGGTCATGGACTCATACAGCAGTCGGTACCGTTCCTCGCTTTCAGCAAGAGCTAGCTCTGCGTCGCGTTTGCGTCGGCGTTCCTCCGTTTCGCGCAGTTCGCGCTGGAGGGCGGGACCGAGGCGGGACAAATGGTCTTTCATGATGTAGTCGGCGGCTCCATCGCGCATCAGCTGGACCGCCTCCTCTTCGCCGATCTCTCCTGAAACCACGATGAAGGGCATGTCCAGACCCATCTCCTGCACCAGGGCGAGTGCGTCGGTCGCCGAAAAGTGCGGCAGGCTGTAGTCTGCCAGCACCGCGTCCCACTGTCCGTCCGTCAGTGCCGTGCGCAGCTCCTCCGGAGTCTCGATGCGCTTGGACTGCACGTCGTACCCGGCACCCTGTACGGCGCGCAACGCAAGCAGCGCGTCATCGGGATTGTCCTCCACGAGGAGGACGCGCAGGATGGGCTTCATCAGCTGAGGATCAACGCCGTGGCGGTGTCTGGTTCAGGATGAGCCAGTACAGGCCCAGCTGGTGCACTGCCTCCACGAACTCGTTGAAGTTCACGGGCTTGCGGACATAACTGTTGGCGCCCAACTGGTAGCTCGTAATGATGTCCGGCTCCTCGGACGAGGAGGTCAGGACGACCACTGGCAGGAGCTTGGTCCTGGGGTCGGCCCGGAGGGCCCGCAGGACCTCGATGCCATTGATCTTTGGCAGCTTCAGGTCCAGGAGGACGACTTCGGGCAGATCGGCAGGGGACCGGTCTGCGTACTTGCCGGTCGCCGCCAAATAGTCCAGGGCCTCCTCACCATCGCGTACGACGGCGATGTCATTGACAATGTTGTTCTTCTGGAGGGCCCGGATCGTGAGTTCGACGTCGTCCGGGTTGTCCTCGACCAGCAGGATGGTTTTGTCTTTTGTCATGATTCCTCCTTTGAGGGATATGGTGTGCGAAGATCTGGGATCGTGAAATAGAAGGTTGCCCCGCGCCCAACTGCGCCCTCGGCCCAGGTAGCCCCTCCGTGGCGGCGCACGACGCGCGCGACGGTTGCCAGGCCGATGCCGGTGCCGGGGAATTCCTCCAGCGAGTGCAGGCGCTGAAAGCTTACAAACAGCTTGTCTTTGTAGCGGGGGTCAAACCCCGCGCCGTCATCGCGGACAAAGAACGCATGTCCGCTGGCAGGGTCCTCGGTGGTGCCCACCTCCACATGCGCATGTCCGTGCCTGCTGGTGAACTTCCAGGCGTTGCTCAGCAGGTTGGCGTAGACAATGCGCAGCAGCCGGGGGTCGCCGGTCGCGGTCATGCCGGGCTCAATGTCCAGCTGTACGGCCCGCCCGGGGTTGTCGCGCATGGTTTCGTCAGCGGCATCGGCAGCCAGTGCGGTCATGTCCACCGGCTGGATGTGCATGTCGGCGCGGGTGACACGTGAGAGGAGCAGCATGTCGTCGATCAGCTGCCCCATACGCTGGCTGGCCAGCCGCACGCGCTGGAGATCATCGCGCGCCGCCTGGGGCAGGGTACCTGCGGCATCCTCGATGGCAGCCTGGCTGAAGCCGTCGATACTGCGCAGGGGAGCGCGCAGGTCGTGAGAGACCGAGTAGCTGAACGCCTCCAGTTCCTTGTTGGCTGCCTCCAGCTCGGCGGTCCTGCGGCGCACGCGCTCCTCCAGTTCTGCGTTGAGTTGTTGGATCGCTGCCTCCGCCCGCTTGCGGTCGGTGATATCGATGGCATAGATACGGAGCTTCTTCTCATCCGGAGCGCTGATCACCTTGCGGTAGATCCTTCCGCCCAGCGGCAGTTCCCGGACCACCGGGCCCTCCCTGCACTGTGCAGCGAGCAGGGCCAGGTCAGCCGGCGTCTCGGGCAGGAACTGACGCAAATCGGCCGGCAGGCCCAGCCGTTCCAGCGTTTCCAGGGCGGCAGGGTTTGCATACAGCAGGGATCCGTCGGTACCGAACTCGAGGACCGGGCTTGGATTGCGGGCTGGGAACGACGCCATGTGCTCGCGCTCCTCCTGCAGTCTCCTGCGCTCCGTGATGTCGTTGATGACGGCCATGAAGACTCGACCGGTGCCCTCGCCCACCAACTGCAGTGCCACCTCCACGGGGTACTCGGTGCCGTCTTTCCGGCGGTGCACCGTCTCAAACAGCACACGCTCGCGGCTGCCATCGACCAATGGCTGCACCAGCGCCCTGAAAGAGGCCTCGGTGAGAAGTGGCTTGATGTCAAGGGGCGTCATGGCGCGGAGTTCGGGCATGGTGTAGCCGATGTTGTCCAGGGCGGCCCGGTTGGCATAGGTGAACGCCAGGGTCCGGGGATCAAAGACGTAAATCTCGTTGAGGCTCTGTTCCAGCATGCGCGCCAGCCGCTCGCGCTCCTCCTGCAGGCTCTTGCGCTCGGTGATGTCCTCGACAAAGCCGATGAGCTCGTTCGGGGGCTCTCCAGGCGCCGCCAGGGGGGAGACTGTCAACTGCACCCAGACCGCCGTCCCATCCTTGCGCAGGTAACGCTTTGCCATATGGTACTCGTCTGCTGTACCCGTCATGAGACGGTCCATGTTCTTCAGGTCCTCTGCGAGGTCGTCGGGATGGGTAAGTTGCTGGAAGGTCATGGACAGCAGCTCCTCCCGCGTGTAGCCGACAATGTCCGCAAAGCGCTGGTTCACAAAGACATACTTCCCTGTGGTGAACTCGGTTTTGGTGACGCCGATGGCTGCCTGCTCGGTCAGCGCCCGGAACTCGCTTTCGCTCTCCCGCAGGGTTGTGGCCGTTTGATTGCGCTGCAAACGTTCCACAAACAACAGGCCGACGGCCACCGTTACCAGGGGATAGATGACCAGGACAGGCAGGGTGATGTCGTGAAGAACGGCAAGTGCTGTCTGCAGTGGCAGGAGGAAGGTCAGGGCCAGCATGACGAGGTGGACTTCCAGTCCTAATACGTAAAGGTGGAAGAAGGTGAGTTCGGTCAGGCGGTTCTTCCATGCTTGATGCCATGCAAGACCAATGGCGCCGGAGGTGACGATGATGCTGATGCCCTTCAATACGCCGATACCTCCCTCCGTGAAGCGGTAGATCCCTGTCACAAGCACAGCCACAGCCGTTGGCAGTGCGCCGAAGAACAGGCCCGAGATGGACAGCAGGATGGAGCGCGTGTCAAAGATGATGCCGTTCTGAAAGGTCCACGGCATCCGCATGATGAAAATGCCCATAGCGCCAATGACGATACCCGTGAACAGGTGACCCGCGCGCGTCCGCGACGCCCACCGGATGCCGTTCAGCAGGTCGTAGGTGTAGACCAGCGACAGCAGCAGGGCAGCATTGCCCGCAAGCGCCGTGATGAACTCACGCGTCACCATGAGCCACCTCTGCGCGGTATCTCACACGATACCTGCGGTGCCGCACTTGTCTTGTCAGCGGCCCCACCCCGATCTGTCCTGCCGGCAGTTCGCATGCTGGATTCTCCCCTTGTGCTCGTCGGACGCCACCTCTCCACCCGTGCTCGCTGCCCTTCTTTATCTAAAGAATATGCGCTGCATCGTGCAAGTCAATCTCCAAGACATGGCAAGTACTTCTGCGGGGCATGTACTGCACGCGGGCGAGCGCCTGCAACCTGTGGGGAACGGCTTTCTATGCCTGCTTTTGCGATTGTGAAGTTCACCCGTTGTTTCCTGTGCGATTATCCTTATACTCTTCCTTCGTTGACTGACAAGTCAATCAAAGGAGTAAACCAAGCATGCCACGCAGTGATAAGGCGAACATACAAATCAAGGATGACCGACAGAAGCAGATCCTGTGCTCTGCCCTGAAGGTCTTTATCCAGAAGGGCTTTGCCGCAGCCAAGATGAGCGATATCGCAGTAGCGGCGGGGGTCAGTTATGGGCTCATGTACCATTACTTCCAGTCCAAAGAGGAGATCTATGCCGAGCTGGTGAAGGGGGCGATTGCCTCTTCGAGGCAGGTGCTGGAGCAGGTCCAGGCGGAACCTGCAGAGCCCATCGACAAGATACGCATGCTGATCCAGATCATCTTCGAGAGCGTTGGAGGACGGCAGTCCGCCGGATATTATTTTGTGCTGATGATGGGTGCCATGACCAGCGGAGCCTACCCCTCGCTGGCCCTGGAGCATCCTCACGGCCCCGGCAGGCCCTTCGAACTGCTGGTCGGCATCATCGAGGAGGGGCAGAGGAAAGGGCAGATTGCCCGGGGAGACTCTGCTCAGCTTGCCACAACATTTTTCTCGGCCATTCTTGGGCTGGCGTCCCTGAAAGTCTCAGGAACCATCGCAAGCATGCCCGATCCCGAACTACTGATGCGAATGTTCACGCCTGCCGTGCAGGCGACAACCGAACCATGAGGTGCTGTTATGCGTAACCTGTTCAAGCTCTACCGAAATCTCAAGCCATTCATTCTGCTGATCCTTGGAGCCATCGCGCTCACCTATCTCCAGGTCATGGCCAACCTTGAGTTGCCCAATCTGATGTCCAATATCGTCGACAACGGCATCATCACGGGCGACATCGCCTACATCTGGAAGGAAGGCGCCTATATGCTGCTCATTGCGGGCGGCGGCGTGATCTGTGCCGTTCTGGCTTCCCTCATGGCCGTTCGGACAGCCGTCGGACTGGGCAGGATCGTCCGCAACAAGATCTTCGACCATGTAGAGCATTTCAGCATGCACGAGTTCGACAAGTTTGGGGCCTCGACCCTGCTGACCCGGACAACCAACGACATCATCCAGATCCAGACGAGCACCATCTGGCTGCTCACCATGATCGAGAACGCGCTCTTCACCAGCGTGGGCGCCCTGATCCTTGCGCACGCATCGGATCCCCAGCTGACACGCATCCTGTACATTGCTCTTCCCGTCGTTGCGCTGGTCATCATCGTCGTCACCAGCCTCGTGGTGCCGCTCTTCGGCCTGGTGCAGAAGCAGATCGACAAGATTACGCGCGTCGTGCGCGAGAACATCACCGGCATCCGGGTCGTGCGCGCGTTCAATCGCATCGACCATGAGAAGGAGCGCTTTGCGACGGCCAACGCCGATGTCACCAATACCTACATCAAGGTCAACCGCATCATGGCTGTGCTGATGCCTCTCATGATGCTGCTGCTCAACGTCGTCATCGTCGCTGTGCTGTGGTTTGGCAGCAAGCGCATCGACACCGGCAACCTGAGCATCGGCCCCATGCTTGCCTTCATGCAGTACGCACTTCAGATCCTGGTTGCCATGATCATGCTCACCGTCCTGTTTATCCAGCTGCCGCGCAGTGCGGCGGCCAGCGACCGTGTCATGGCAGTACTCGAGACCGTGCCCGAAATCGCCGACGCAGCCGAGACGAAGCAGATTCCTGCCACGACGCGCGGCCAGGTCCGGTTTGAAGATGTGACCTTCAGCTATGATGGGGGCGAGGAACCGGCGATCAACAATGTCACGTTCGAGGCACACCCCGGAGAGACCACCGCCATCATCGGCGGCACCGGCAGTGGCAAGACCACGCTGGTCAGCCTCATCCCCCGCTTCTATGACGTGGACAGCGGCAAGGTGCTGGTGGATGGCGTCGACGTGCGGGAAGTTTCACAGCAGGAGCTGAGGAGCCGCATCGGATTCGTCCCGCAGAAGGCCATGCTGTTCACCGGCACGGTAGCGGACAACATCCGGTATGGGAAAGAGGATGCCACCGACGAGGAGGTCGTGCACGCCGCGACCGTGGCACAGGCGGCCGAGTTCATCGACAGCATGCCCGACGGTTATGCGACCCTGCTGTCCGAGGGCGGCCTGAACCTTTCGGGCGGCCAGAAGCAGCGGCTTGCCATGGCCCGCGCGCTCGTCCGCAGGCCCGAGATTTACGTCTTCGACGACAGCTTCTCGGCGCTTGACTTCAAGACGGATGCGAACCTGAGAGCGGCCCTCCGCGGCGAGACGAAAGACGCGACCGTCATCATCGTCGCCCAGCGCGTCGGCAGCATCATGAATGCCGACCGCATCATTGTCCTGAACGAGGGCAGGGTCGCCGGCATTGGCACGCACAAGGAATTGATGGCCAGCTGTGATGTGTACCGTGAAATCGTGTACTCGCAGCTTTCTGAGGAGGAATTGGCATGAGCGACGAAAAAAAGACACCGCAAGTGACCATGCGCGGCCCGATGGGCGGCGGCGGCCCCGGCGGAGGAATGCGCGGGGTGGTGGAGAAGCCCAAGGATTTCCGCGGCACGCTGAAGCGCCTGGTGTGGTACCTCAAGCCACAGACTGCCAAGCTGGTTGTCGTGATGCTGCTTGCCATCGCAAGCACGGCCTTCGCGGTCTATGCGCCCAAGATCAGCGGCAATGCCGTGAACCAGCTCATGAACGGATTCGTGGCAAAGAGCTTGGTGAGTGGGATCTCCACGGCGCAGGAGAAGGCCGTTCCACAGATCAAGGATGCCCTGCAGAAGCTGCAGAGCGCTCAGGACGCCGCTTTGCAGCAGGCGCAGGCTGAGGTCACCAAACAGTTCGAAGCAACGCTCGCTGCCCAGAAGCAGACTGCATATGCGCAGGCTGAGGCACAGGCAAAGAAGATGCTGACGACTAATCCTCCCAAGCAGCTCCTTGTTGCGGAGCAGCAGGCGCTGGCAGAGGTGCAGAAGCAGTTTGATGCCAAGCTGGCAGCGCAAAAGCAGGCTGCCTACACCCAGGCGGAAGCAGCTGCGACGCAGGCAATCACCAGCAACCCGCCCGCCGAACTGGTGGCGGCCGAACAGCAGGCTGAGGCGGCAGCTGAGGCTGCGGCCAAGCAGCAGGTCGATGCGCAGTTTGCAGCCAAGGCGCCCGGCGTTCCCCTGGAAAATATCCCAGGATATGCTGAGGCACTCGCGGCTGCTCAGCAGCAGGCATCTGCTGCAGCCAAGGCCCAGGCGGACGTTGCCGCTCTCGCGCAGGCGGTTGCCCAGGCCAAGGCGGCTGTCGATGCGGAGTTTGCCAAGCAGGCGCCCGCCGCACAGGCGGCACTCGCTGCTGCGCAGAAGCAGGCGGTGGCACAGGTTCAGGCTGCCGCTCTGAAACAGGCAATTGCCCAGGCCAAAGCAGCTGTTGATGCGGAGTTTGTCAAGCAGGCGCCAGCGACGGCCAAAGCACTGGCCGAAGCCCAGGCCAAGGCGGCGGAGACGGTGAAGAGCAGCGTCCAAAAGGCATTTCTCGATGCCGCCAAGCTGACGCCCGAGCAGCTCACAGCCATGCAGCAGTTTGTCGCGCTTCCCGTGGTCAACACCATTACGGACAACAATACCAAGGCCGACACCGTCCAGACGATCATCAACCTTGGCAAGATCCTTCCTATGACCGGCCAGCAGCAAACCATAAGCGTCTCACAGACCGACCTCGACAAGGGCATTGCAGACATCCGCGACAATGGCGGCACCATCCCCCTGTCGGCGATCGGCAACACGCTCCTGTACCTGCTGTTCCTGTACCTGCTGAGCGCACTGCTCACCTTCATCATGCAGTACATCATGTCCGACGTGGCTCAGCGGACTGCCTACAACATGCGCAAGGAGCTGGACGACAAGCTGGCAGCCCTGCCCCTCCGCTATTACGATTCGCACTCCAACGGCGAGATTCTGAGCCGCATGACCAATGATATGGACACTATCTCCACGACGCTCCAGCAGAGCATTACCCAGCTCATCGTCTCTCTCTTCCAGATCCTGGGATACATTTACATGATGCTTACCATCAGCGGCACGCTGACGCTTGTGGCTCTTGCCACCCTGCCGCTGTACATTCTCACGACCACCATGATCGCCCGGAGGTCGCAGAAGTTCTACCTGGCGCAGCAGGTGCATCTTGGCCGGCTGAGCAGCCACGCCGAAGAAATGTACATGGGTCACCCCGTGGTCAAGGCGTTCGGGCACGAGCAGGACGCCATCGTGACCTTCAAGGCTGTCAACGACGACTTGTACCAGGCAGGGTGGAAGGCGCAGTTCATGTCTGGTATCATGATGCCGCTCATGAACTTCATCAGCAACCTCGGCTACGTCTTCATCGCCGTGTTCGGCGGCATCTTTGTCACGCGCAACCTGCTCAACCTGGGTGACATCACGGCCTTCATCCAGTATTCGCGGCAGTTCTCCATGCCGATTGTTCAAACCGCGAGCATCGCCAACGTTCTTCAGTCGACACTGGCGTGTGCCGAGCGCATCTTCGGCGTTCTCGACGAGCCTGAGGAAGTCCCCGACGCGGCTGACGCCGTCGTCCTCAGCGAGCCTCATGGCAACATCGCGTTCGACCACGTCGACTTCAGCTACCGGGCAACCGAGCCGCTCATCCGGGACATGAATCTCGACGTCAAGCAGGGCGACACTGTGGCCATCGTCGGGCCGACCGGGGCGGGCAAGACGACCCTCGTCAACCTGCTCATGCGCTTCTACGACGTGCAGGAGGGCGACATCACCTTCGATGGCGTCGACATCCGCAGGATGCGCCGGGGCAACCTGCGCACCCTCTACGGCATGGTCCTGCAGGATACCTGGCTGTTCAATGGCACGATCCGTGAGAACATCGCCTACGGCCGACAGGATGCGACCGAGGAAGAGATTGTGGCCGCCGCGAAGGCAGCGCATGCCGACCACTTCATCCGGAGTTTCCCCGACGGGTACGACACCGTCCTCAACGAGGAGGCGTCCAACGTGTCGGCAGGGCAGAAACAGCTGCTCACGATTGCGCGTGCGTTCCTGGCAGATCCAGTTGTGCTGATTCTCGACGAGGCGACAAGCAGCGTCGATACCAGGACGGAAGTGCTCATCCAGAAGGCCATGGCGCGCCTGATGGCAGGCAGGACCAACTTTGTCATCGCGCACCGCCTCTCGACTATCCGCGACGCGCACCACATCCTGGTCATGAACCATGGATCGATCATCGAGCAGGGCACGCACAAGGAGCTGCTCGCCAAGGGCGGTTTCTACGCCGACCTTTACAACAGCCAGTTCGCTGGTCCGCTGGTCGAGGAAGCAGCCGTCTAAGCTGTAACATTCGGGACGGTTCCAAATCTGTAACACTGTTACAGTTTTGGAACCCCCTGAGCATGTTGGTCCAATGCGAAGGGCGCTTCTGTCCCG
>JBNAWM010000036.1:0-13577 GCA_049699855.1 Candidatus Cryosericum sp. | reverse complement strand
CATACCGGATCTCGAAGATGGGCGTCCGCTGCGCGGCCCCCAGCGACAGAACAGTGGCGAACTGCGCAGGCGGCAGGTACGCCTCCTGGACGTTTTTGATGATGCCTGCCAGCTTGCCCGTGCCGGCAGCGAGACGGTGTTCGTAGGGGATGGGCCCGTCCGTCACGACTGCCTGGACATCTGGGCGGTCCACCTCTTTTTGCGCGACGTCATGTTCCAGCTCCTGCATGAGATTGTTGAGTTCCTGGCCGAAATCGGCGGGGTCATGGCCTGCTGCGCTGTGAATATCATAGGTGATGTCGAACGGACAGGAGACGTCGCTGGTCAGCTTGACCACGGTGATGTCCGGGTCGGGTGCGTTGGTGACAAAGTAGTGGCGTACGGTCTCGTCACAGAGTGCCTCCGTCGTATCATGGGCGCGGGAACCGTGCATCTGCATGCAGCCTGCAGCCACCGAACCAAAAACGCCGTAGTACGGCGGATTGCCGTCGATGATGCCGTGCATGTCGATGCGGCGGACGCCGTCGACAAACGCGACGCGGACTGTTTCGACTTCTGCAAACGCTGCATCGGTCACCCGCACGGCCGCCCAGTGATCGAGGTCGTGGCATTCGGTCGTTGGCACGACCTCGTATGATCGCTTCTGATCAGTCAAAGTGACCTCCGTAGAACCCGTATAGACGCTTTGCCAGTAGTCGGGACGAATAATCATCAGGCTGTCTCCCGGCGCGCAATATGTGCCGAACCATTGTGGCTGGTCACCTCGAGCACGGTTTCAAAGCGTTCCACAAGGTCTGCCCGGTGGGTGATGATGCCGACAAGCGAACCGTCGCGCCGCAGAGATTCCAGAACGTCCGCGACACCCTGCACCGTGGTTTCGTCCAGCGTCCCAAAGCCCTCGTCGATGAAGAAGCTGTCCAGATCAACGCTGACGGAGAGCAAGTCCTTGACGGCAAGGGCCAGCGCAAGAGAGGCGAGGAAGGTCTCTCCTCCCGAGAGCGTGGCGACATCACGTGGCCCAGAGGCGCTGAACGAATCCTGCACCATCATCTGGTCTCCCTCGCCAAGGAGCAGCTCGAACCGTCCCTTGCTCAACACGCGCAGGTGATCGTTGGCGCTCACCAGAAGCTGCTCGAGGATGCCGCCGCTCACGTACGCCACCATCCCCTTGCTCCCAAAGTCGCGCGCGACCTGCTGGTAGGTGCTGAGCAGGCGCGTGGCCTGTTCCCTGCGCGCGATGCGGTCGGCAAGAAAGGCACGGCGGGCGAGGAGGGCGTCCTTGCTGCGGCGGGCCGTCCCCAGGTCTTCTTGTGCATGGGCGAGTTCGGCAGCGGTACGGCCCTCTGCGGCGCGTGCCTCCGCAAGATCTGCTTCCGACGGCAGACGCGGCCCGAGCTCCTGCTGGAGCATCTCTGCCTGGGCCGCGGTGGCAGCAATCTCGTGGTCGTACTGGTTGATCGAAGCCTGCAGCGCGTCCAGCTCTTCCTTGCCAAGAACAGCGGTCCTCATCTGCTGGATGGAGGCAAATCCGTGCGCGGCGGCCTGGGCCTGCAGGTCACGCTCAAGGGCTGCGCGCTGGGTCTCCGCCTGCGTGCGCTGGCCTGCAAGCGTGGCAGCTCGTGTCTGAGCCTCCGTGAGGAGCGTGCGCGCCTCCTCCTCCTTTGCGCGCTGTTCCTCGAGCCTGGCAAGCAGGAGCTTCTGGGCTGTCCGCGTGGACGTCTCCTGTCCTCGCAGCTGCGCAATCCTGGCGTGCAGGAAGGCTGCGGGACCCCCGCTGCCTTCCTTGGCGACCATGGGATCCATGAGCAGGCGCAGGGTCAATTCGTGTGCCGCGCGGCGGTCGTCCTGGTCACTATGCTGGAGCTCTTCTTGCTGGCGTGTCAGCTCATCCAGGCGGGCCCTGGCTGAGCCCGATTTCTTCTCCTGTTCCGCCAGGTCCCTCTGGCAGCGCTCGACCGCTGCGCGTGCAGCATCGCGCGCTTCCCTGAGCAGATTGTAGTCCGCATGCTCGGCATGGGGCACAAGGTGTTCCACGGTGTGGCCGCACACGGGGCACGGGTCGCCGGGTTTCAGTCCCTGCTGGACGACGAGGGCGGCGTTGCTTTGGCGCGCCCGTTCAAACGTTTCCTCTGCCTCTGCAGCTCTTCTGCGGGCTGCTTCAAGGACCTGTTCAAGTTTGGCGTGCTGTTCTTCGTCGGCTTGCATGCTGGTGGCGAGCTTGGCCATACTGCTCTCCAGGACCTTCACCTTGGCCGCGGTGGCGTCCATCCGGTGCTGGAGTTCGTCCAACCGAGCAGCGAATGGCTGGAGCTCACTCAGGCGGGTCACGGTGCTTGCGATCGCCTCCAGTTTCTCGGTGAAGCTGGCCTCGCTTGCGCGCAGAGACGTGTCGGCGCGAGCTGCCTGCGCTGCCTCGAGGAGCTTCTGCGCCTTCGCAGCATCGGCAGATGCTGATTCATGCTGGGCCCTCAAGTGCTCAAGTTCGCCGTCCAGGCGAGCCCAGCTCACAAGCGAGGGCTGCAGTGAGGCAAGTGCTATGCCAGTGGCAAGCCTCTTCCGCTGGCCGTCCACCGTATCTGCCTTGGAATGCAACTCTGCAAGCCGCTCTTGCAGGCCTTTGAGCTGGCGGGCTTTCGCAAGCTGCTGCTCCATGGCAGCCAGCTGCAGATCCTGCGCCTTCAATTGCTCGGCGAGCAGGACCGTGTGGCTCTCCGCGCCCTGGATGGTGTGCTCAAGAAGTTCCATGGCTTCATCGCCGAGGCTGTTCTGATCGATGCCTGCCAGGTCACGGTCCAGCCCTGACAGTTCGCCCAGCAGAGCGCTGGCATGCGCTCCGGCTGCCTTGCCGATGCGCTCATAGATGTCCAGGCTCAGGAGCGAGATGAGGATATCCCGTCGGGCACGAGGCGTATCCGGCTTGAGGAAACGGTCAAACTGGCCCTGTGGCAGGACAATGATGCGCGTGAAAATGTCAAAGTTCATGTGCAGGAGGTCCTCTTCGATGTACCGGTCGGCATCCTTCTTCTTGAGGAGCTGACTCAGCTGGACGCCGTCCTTGAAGACCTGCACGTCCTCGCGCATGGTTGTCCCCTGGCGCACGATGCGATAGGCGGCCCCACCAAGGTCAAACGAGAGCGCAACATGAAATTGCTTCGCACCACGGCTGATAATGTTCTCGCGCTGGCCATTCTCGGTCCGGATGCGCGGAATGCGTCCATAGAGGGCGTAGCAGATGGCGTCGACGACCGAGGACTTGCCCGACCCGGTTTCGCCCACAATGGCAAACAGCGACAGGTCGCTGAAGTCCAGCGTGACGGGCGCCCGGAATGGCATAAAATTCTCGACCTCAAGCGTCTGTATCCGCATGGGTCACCTCTTGATACAGCTCGCCAACCACCTTCATCACGTCGTCGCTGACATCTTCGCCATAGGCGCGGTACATGGACTGGATCGTTTCGAGGGACGTGCTGGCCAGGGCCTGGATGGTCGGTCTGGTCGTCGCTGCTGCCTCGGAGCGCAGGAACTCCACCTTGACGACCCATGGGCAGGCGGCCCGGATCTCGCCCTGCAGGTTGTAGGGTGGATTATCCGCACGGATGCGTGCCTTGGTGTATCCCTTGCCCCGGGTGTGCTCAAGGCGCTCCACCCAGTCCTGGAGGGTGCAATCCACGTTGTGCAGTTCTACGGCCGATTTCAGTTCACAGAACTGCACGGTGAGGTTGCCCTTCGTGTCCGCGTCCACCAGGTTGAACCCCTTGGCTGTCCCCTCTTCGCTGAAGTTGACGCGGAAGATACTGCCCGAGTACTCCGAGCGCGCGGGCGCCGAAACCAGCTGCTGATGTCGATGCACGTGCCCGAGGGCGTTGTACATCGTCTGCGAGGGCAGATTCTGGGCGGGGATGGCAAAGAAGGGGCTGACGGACATCGGGCGCTCCGTGTCGGTCAGCTGGGCTCCCCCGACCATGAGGTGAGCGGCGAAGACGTTGATGTCCGATGGATCCATCTGGCCGGCCAGCCAGCGGATGAATGTGCTGACACTGCTGGCGTAGTCGCCGTGGACATCGTCACCCGCACCATTGAGACGCATGACCACGCGCTCATGCGGATAGGGAAGCGCGGTGACGACCACGGGTTCGTCTGCGCGTGAGCGGAACGCGACCCGGTACTGCTCGCTCGAGGGCTTTTCGAAGACGGACGCCGTTCCCAGGCTGAGCAGGCTCTTGCTGGGGACGAACACCTGCCCGTCGTGATTGCCGGCCAGGACGATGGCGCGGATACCCGCTCCGCTCAGACGTGCAAAGAAATCGAACACCAGCTTCTGGCTGATGTTTCCTGGCATCGGGTTGTCAAAGATGTCACCGGCCACCACGACCGCATCCACCTTCTCGGTCTGCGCCGCCGCAAACAGTTCATCCAGCAGCTTGCCTGTCTCGTCGAACCTGTCCAGTCCAGCCAGCGTGCTTCCGACATGCCAGTCGGCCGTATGCAGTAGTCTCATGCGTTCAGTATACCGCCGATTGCCGCGGCGTCACGTCGTTCCCCTGCCCCAGCACAAGCGGCTGTGCTTTCTGTCAGGCTTTCAGCCGCGGCTCGACAGCCAGGGCTCCGCGCCTTCCTTCGGCAACAGCTTCCACAACAGTGGCCAGGCCTTCCTTGAACTCCGAGATTGCGCTCCAGCGATCCGGAAGGGCAGGCAGAATGGTGTCCAGGGCAAGCCAGGGCTCCCCCGCCACCAGCACGGCGTCATGGTCGGCGGCGATGGCCAGAAGGTCACTCGCGCCGGTTACGTGCAAACCACCGTGGAAGTGGATGCCGGTTGCCATGATGCCAGCTATGTCCCGTTCAAGCGCACCCTCGGGCAGGTCGGCGTGCATCAGCTGACCCCCGGGAGTCTCCTCGGGTGCGTACATGTCAATCTCGGCCCCGGAGAGTGCCAGGTAGTAGGCAGCGGTCAATGCGGCCGGGCCACCACCCAGCGCGGCGATCCGACGGCCCGATGGGACAGTGTCCCGTGCAGGCCAGCCATCGGCGCCAGTGGTCTGGCACACCCACCGTTGAAGCTCCGTGATCTGAACGGGCTGGCCGGCGAAGGACGTGCGGTAGCAGGCGTGCTGGCACGGGGCATCAGGACCGCAGAGGGTTCCGCAGACTTCGGCCAAAGGATTGGCCTGTCGGATGAGGCGCGCAGCGCCGACCATGTTGCCGACTTCCATGCGGCGAAGGAATCCGGGGATGTCGACGCGGGCTGGGCAGGCAGCCACGCAGTCAGGTTTCTCACACCACTGACACTGGCGCGCAGCGCGGGGTGCTGTTTCGTCCGAGATGCTCTGTCCCGTCTCGTAGCGCGGACGGTCGTAGGGCAGGGGCACGAAGTTGATGTACTGCCGGGCAAAGGTGCGCCGGTCATATTCGCGGCGGTGCAGGTCGCGCAGGACCATGTTGGCGGCTCCGACGCCGGATACGGCCGTGGCCGGGGCGCCGGTTCCCATCACGGTCGAATCGCCGCAGAAGTACAGGTTCTTCCATTCACTGCGTGCGTGCAGGCGCCTCAGCATCTGCTGGCCCAGCATGTTCTTAGGCCCTCCGACGGCGCCGCCGTTCTTGAGCAGGTAGCGTTCAATGGTCGTGGGCGTGGCCGAAATGATTGTGCGGATATGGCCCCGGAAGCCGGGGAAGTGCGCTTCGATCTGCGCAAGCATGCGCTCGCTCTCCTGGGCCTTCTGTTGTTCGTAGGCCTCCGAGCGGTAGTCTGGACTGTCTGGCGATGGCCACTTCAGCATGTTCGGCGCGATGGCCAGCACGACGAGCTGACCCTCGGGCGCAAGCGTCCGGTCGACCAGCGAGTTGGTGTAAAGCGTCAGGTCGGAGGAGTCGATGACGGACCGGTTCTCGATAAAGATCTCCCACGGATAGGTGTCCGCTGGCAGGGCTTCGGCATCCACCAGCATGTACATCGTCATGCTGGGGTAGGTGGGCACGAGGGACTGCACCCAGGCGAGCCGTTCGGGTGCGATGTGTTCGGGCCGTACGAGCTTGCCGTAGATATTCCAGACGGTTGCATCGGCAATGATGCGGCCCGCGCGGATCTCGGTGCCGTCCATGAGCCGCACGCCGTAGGCCGCATTATTCTCGATGAGGATCTCGTCCACTTTCTGGCGGTACAGCATCTGGCCGCCATCGCGCTCAAACGCTTTCTCAATGGTGCTGGGCAGGTTCTGGGCTCCGCCGGCGGGATAGTAGACGCCGCCGATGTGGTTGTCGAGGAACATGGTAGCCGCCAGGACGGCAGGCGTCTCAGCTGCGGTGCAGTAGTCATAGGCTGAGCACAGCTTGTCGAAGAAGTCGATGATGGGCTTGGTGTGGAAATACTTGTCCAGCAGCGACTGGACACTGACCGTGAGCAGTTTCTGCATCTTGAGCATGCCAATTGGGCTGCTCATGAGACTCCTCAGTCCCTGCTGGGGCGAGAATTCGGAAGGCGGCACGATGACCTCGTTGCGCAGAACAATGTTTTCATACATCGCATACAGGTCGCGGTAAAAGTCGTGGATGCCCTGGCGCTCCTCAGGGAACATGTCGCCCAGCTCGTCCTCGAACTGTTCCAAATCCGGCCAGAAGGTGACCTGCTTGCCTTCGATGGTCATGCGTGCCAGAGTGGGCTGTGCAACGATGTCGATGGGCTCCTCGAGCTGGTTCATGATGAAGCGGAAGGGCTTGAAGCCAGTTTCGCCGAAGCCATAGATCATGGCGGTTCCCACGTCATACACAATGTCGTCGCGCTTGAACGACGTGCACGCTCCGCCTGGGCGGTCCTGCTGGTCGATCATCAGGACGGACAGGCCCTGCTTTGCCAGAAGGGCTCCTGCTGTCATTCCGCCAAGTCCGGCGCCTACGACAATCACGTCGTAGTGGTCACGCAACAAGTCGGTGCCTTGGATTCTCATGTGCGCTCTGCCCCTCCCCTTGATTTCAGAATGCTGCTGGCCGCCAGCTTTCCCGTCAGGACTGCGACCGGCGACCCACCCGGAGAAAATGCCCAATGGCCCGCCATCAGCAGGTTGGGAACTGGTGTCCGGACGCTCTTTGCGATACTGAGCAGGCCTCCCCGGGACCAGGTGGCATGCTGCTCGTAGCTCCAGCCCACGATGGCTCCCTTGTCGTTCAGCGTGCGGGCCTGCATCGAATAGGGCGTGCTGGTGAACCTGAGTTCGACATGATCCTCGAGGGCCGGGATCAACCTGGCAAGGCTGGACACCATCTGGCCTGCAAACTTGTTGCGCAGTTCCTCGGTGCGCGCCGTTGCCTGCCCGTCCACCGTTCCCCAGTGATCTGCATAGTGCCATGTTGTCAGCGCAGACAGGATGATGCCGCTCTTGCCGGGAGGAGCCAGGTCGGGCTGAAGCAGACTGGGCACGGAGATCTCCTGCGGGACCCGGCTGAAGTAGTCATCGGTCTGGAGGCGATCGGTGCCTTCGATACCCGCAAGGTCCGGTGCATAGAAGACGTGAGGGCATCCTTTGAGGCCCAGTTGATCAGCCGGAACGTTGACGCCGAGAAAGACGGTGAAGACGGAGTGCGACGGCTGTGCCCGCAGCATCGGAGCCAAGAACCGTTCAGGAAGTGACCCCTCAGGGAGAAGCCGAGTGAAAGTACGCCTCGCGTCGCCGCACGCGATGACGTGTCCCGCTCTGAAGGCCCTGCCATCGGCCAGGACAACGCCGGTCGCAGACCCGGATGCCATCGTGATCTGCTGGACATCTGCGTTCAGCAGGATGTCTCCACCCTTGTCGCGGATGTAGTGGGCAAGGGCATCGGGGACTGCCTGCATGCCGCCTTCGGGATAGTAGTAGTCAAGGAAAAGGCTGTAGTATGCGAGGCCAAACAGTGGCGTCGTGCCGTCTGGAAACACGTCGCAGAGAAGGTTGACGAGATGTGGATCGGACAGATGCTTCTCCAGGTAGCCGCGAAGCGTTCCACGCGAGAGCGCCATGACGCTGGGGACGCGTGCAAGCGCGCCCATATTCTGGCGAAACCCGCCCGTCATGTGGCGCGCTTCTTCGGGAGTGGCCGCAAACGAGGCACTGGACAGCCGGACCAGCGCAGTCAGTGCCGTCGTGATGCTCTGGACATCCGCCAGCACGCGGACAAGCCCACTGCGCTGGTCTGGAAAGAGGTCCATCATCAGTCCGAAGTAGGCGTCGATGTCCGCGGGACTCCTGATGGGCTGCACATTGGACTGCGTGATGAGGGCAATCGGGCTTGGCATGAGGCGCACCGCATCCAGCAGACCCAGCTGGGCAAGTGTCGGACGCATGATACCGGCATTCTCGATCGCCTTGATGCCTCCATCGAAGAGATAGCCATCTCTGCGGAACGAGTTGAAGTACCCACCGGGCTGGTCCGAGTGCTCACACACGAGGACATGAACGCCCGCCTGCGCGAGATACGCAGCAGAGGTCAATCCTGCAATGCCTGCCCCGATGATGATGGCGTCGTACTGCTCCATTTTCTGCCTCCGCACGTTTGAGGTTCTGAAAAGGCATTTTAGCAGATGTGTGGAGAATGGGAAGAGACCTCTTGCATCCTGTGGCGGACCGATATGATGAAATTGGCCAGCACCGGAACAGGGCGCGATGGCACGATGAATCAGGAGGAACGATGATACTGGATGCGATAGCAAAGCGCTACAGTGTCCGCCACTACAGCGACCAGCCGGTGGAGGACGAGAAACTGGCGGAGGTGTTGGAGGCCGCGAGACTGGCTCCGTCCGGACACAACTATCAGCCGTGGAAACTGGTGGTGGTCCGTGACCGGGCCACGATTGGGTCCATGGTCCACGCCATAGGCGATCAGCAGTTTGTCCAGCAGGCGCCGGTGCTGATTGTCGCCTGCATTGGCGGAGAGGGGTATCACATCGGCAACCAGTATGATGGTGCCGTCATCGACATTGCGATTGCCCTTGACCACATGACGCTGCAGGCTGCGTCGATGGGGCTGGGGACCTGCTGGCTGGGCAATTACGACGGCAGGCTGGTGCGCGCGCTGCTGGACATACCACCGCAAAATCCGGTCGTGGCCATCCTCGCACTGGGCTACCCTGATCCCCTGCATCCACACCGGCCCCGTCCCCGCAAGCCGCTGACCGATCTGGTGTGCTGGGAGAAGTTCACGTCCTGAGAGGTCGTTGAACAGCCGGTGAATGAATCATTACCGCGCAGGAACGTCATCCCCGAGTGTTTCTGTCGGGGATGGGAGTTTCTTCTCCACTGCCACTTGGACTCTATCGTTACCGGGCCGTCGGTATTGCGTGTTCTCGAGGTGGTGCTACCTTGTAGCGGCGTGGGCGCGACTCACGAAAACAGCACAGTGGAGGACAGGGTGGAGATCTCGAAACGCGACGAAGCTCTTGCATATCTCGTCCAGAAGGCGGCATATCCCATGTGGTCGAAGACAGGCGTCTGGTTTCGTGACGCAGACGGCGGGCGGGTGCAGGAAGAGGAGGCGCCGGCGATCGTCGAGCAGCTGGCACTGGTCAGCAAAGAGGAGTGCGATGCCATACGCAAGGAGGTCCGGTCCCGCGTCAAGGCCGAGCGCACCTACGTCTCCATCAAGGACTGGGCAGTCGAGGAACGTCCCCGAGAACAACTGGCAAGGCGCGGGGCCGACAGCATGAGCAACGCGCGCCTTCTGGCCATCCTCTTTGGAACGGGCAGCCACGGCAAGAGCGCCGAAGAGCTGGGCCGCGACGTCTTCAACCGCTTTGGCGGCTGGAGCCAGCTGGACCAGGCCAGCGTCGAGGACCTCTGCGAGGTGCGCGGCATAGGCCTTGCCAAGGCAGTCGAACTCAAGGCGGCACTCGAGATTGGCAAGCGCCTCCAGCAGGGACCCGCCTCCACCATGAAGCGGGTCACCAGCGCCGAGGATGCCATCGACTACGTCTGCGACCGGTTCACGCCGCAACTGCGCGACGCCGGCAAGGAGTTCTTCTACGTCGTCCTGCTGGATATCCGCAACAAAGTCATCAAAGATGTTGAGGTCAGCCGTGGCAGCATCAGTGCCAGCGTCGTGGACCCCGCCGACATCGTCCGCGAGGCCTGCATCCACCATGCCAGCCGCGTTGTGCTTGTCCACAACCACCCCAGCGGAGAGTGCGACCCCTCCAAGGAAGACATCGATACCACCAACAAGATCACCCAGGCCCTGAAGTACGTCGGCGTCCGTGTCCTGGATCACATCATCGTGGGCCGTGCCCGCCAGGACTACTTCTCCTTCGCAAGGGCGGGGATGGTGTAGGAGAAGCATGACCGCACAAAGAACCTCGTGAAGGCAGCCCTTGTTTTTTCTGCGTTCATCTTCAAACTAACTGGTAGCACGCTGCAGAGGATTAGACATTAGCAGGTGCGTCACAAAGGAGGAGTTATGGACGAGACAAACGAACAACACAATCAGCAGTCAGGGCCGAGTTCGTATCAGGCAGGACCACCGCCGATGCCGCCCAAGGAGGAATGGTGGAGCAATTTCATCAACTTCCGCAAATTGCTGATGTTTTCATTGATCAAGTACCTCTACATCCTTGGGGCCCTTGTCGTTACGGTTGCTGGCCTCAGGGCCATGTTCTCGCGCTCGTATTCCTACTGGGGCATCGGTGGATTTTGGCAGGGATTGGCCATCCTGGTGATAGGCAATTTTGTGTGGCGCTTGACGTGCGAGGGACTCATTGTGCTGTTCCGGATCGCAGAGGGGGTATCGAATATCGAGTCCAAATTGCGGTAGACTGCTGATGGAGGGCAGGGCCAAGGCTGCGCCCTGGTCCCGGAAACGAGGAGAGCGAATATGAAACGGAAAGCGCTGGCAGTTGTGTCTCTCATTGTGTTGTTGGTCCTTCTGGCCACCATTGGTACACGCTGTCTTGCTCAGGAGGCCGCGCGCATTGTTCAGTTCAGTGCTGGCAAAACAGCTGTCGTTTCCAACGGGGCAACGGTCTTGACCATGCCTGTGCCGGCGGTTTTTGATGGAGGGTCAAAGCAGCTGCTTCTTCCAGTGGTGTCGATTGCAAAGCTGTTGAGCTGGAGTTTCGCGTTGGATGTCAAATCCGAATCTTGCACCCTCACTTCGGGCAACCACAAGATTTCCGTGAAGGTTGGCAGCAAGACGGTCAGCGTAGATGGTTTGTCCACAGACGTGAGTGCTCAGATGCAAAATGTGCTCGGTATTGTCGTGAGTCCAGTGGACCTTCTCCGGTTGATGGGAGCATCAGTAACAATGTCAGCAGATGGCCGGTCCTGCACTGCGGCTCTTCCTGGTGTTCCCGTGACGAGTCCTCCAGTGGTTTTGGGGCGCGCGGATCCAAATGCCGTCACGCACCTTTCACGAAGCGTCACCTATGCCGGAAAGAAATATACATTTGAGATTATCCGCATCGACCTGAAGGGGAAGGGCATCCGGATTGTCCCGCTTGTGTCTGCTGGTGGGATGAATACCGGCACCCCGTATGCGAGCTTTGTGGCATCCAAACCGCTTGCATTGATCAATGCGCTTCCATTTGACACGACGACCCATGTCATGACAGGATCGCTGGGCGGCAATGGGGTGTTCCCACAAGTGAAAAGCGGTTTCACTGAGACATTGGGGGTCGATGAACATGGGACTCCATTCTATGCCGAGGGACGTTTGGAAGTCCGTCTCACTTTGACAGGAGCGGGGCAAACCACGTGGGTGACAACGTATTCCATCAACAGCACCAGCTGGGGCGGCTTCACCGTCTACACCAACTGGTATCCAAAGGCCATCTGGGTCGGCAGCAGTGAACAATTGATTGTGGTTGACCGGGGGCACGTCATTCAGCGCGTCAGCGGGGCAACGTTTCAACCAAGACTCATGTCGGCAGGTCAATATGCAGTTCACGGCTATCAAGCGTCAACCAATCACTGGACGATGGATACGATTGCGCCCCTGCGCACTGCTGAAACTGCTCGCCTCCAGATCATGCTTGGAGACCGAGACCTTGCAGGTGGATTCTTTATACAGTCAGCACCAGTGGTGCTTCACGCCGGCCAGCCAGTGATGGGAGCTGATGCTTACGCCGACAGTTTCCGCATGACCAAGTCTGGAGCGAGGTCTTTTCTGGCCATTGGAGGGGGACGGTATCTGTACTTCATTGCAAGCCCGACAGCCATGAGCCTGAGGAGCGACAATGTTGGCGCAGCTTTGGCCCAGCTCAAACTCTTTTCGGATGTTATCTCGCTGGACGGCGGGGGATCGACGACCCTGTACTACAAAGGGTCCTTTCTCTATACGCCCGGGCGGCAGCTGGTTACCTGCCTCGTCGTGCCGCAATAGGGCCCGGGCTTGAAGGAAGTTCACAACGGGTCCGTTGCACAATTCTGTCCCAGCGCTACAGTGAGCACCATGAAACGAAACGTTGCCCTGCTGATAGTGTTGCTGATGCTTGCTGTTGCTTCCATGACTGGCTGTCGCTCTGCCCAGGAGCCATCGTCTGCCGACAGAGAATCCTATCCCTACGCATCGCAGCCGCCACGGACCACTCCGGTCTTTACCGCGCCCGCGCGTGTGCCCGCGAACGTAATCCCCGGGCTCGAGGTGCCCATCCTCATGTATCACGAAGTGGCACCACACACTCCGGAAATGTCCCGACTCAAACAGTCGTTGCTCGTCACCCCGGAGGAGTTTTCGCGGCAGATGCAATATCTCAAGGACAATGGGTTCACGACTGTCACGCTCGACGATTGGATGGCGGCGCGCGCCGGTCAGGAGACGCTCCCGGCCAAACCGGTCATCCTGACCTTCGACGATGGACGCATCGGCGTCTACAAGAACGCATTTCCCATCCTGAAGCGCAATGGCCAGAAGGCCATCCTGTTTCTCATCAGCGCCGAGGTCGGGCGTGTCGTCAAGGGATACCTGAGCTGGTCGATGGTGCAGGAGATGGAGAACACGGGCCTCATCACCGTCGGCTCGCACACAGTACATCACGCGAAGCTGACAACCTTGAGTACCCAGCGTGTCCTGACGGAGCTTTCATACTCCAAAATGGTCATTCAGCGTCAGACACATCTGGCATGCAACTATTTCTGCTACCCTTATGGCAAGTATGACGCCCAAGTTGCCAAGCTGGTCGCCGCCGTGGGCTACCGGGCAGCAACTTCCGAACTCCCGGGCTGGTCGCGCGTTTCGGACAATGCCTACGAACTGCGCCGCGTGCGCATCGACGGGCGGGACAGCCTGAATGCCTTTTGCGCGAAGCTGAAGCCGCACTGAGCGATCGCTCATTGTGCCATGCTCTTAATCCGTTCTTATGTCCCGATGGTACAATAGGAGGCATGAGAGGAAACCCTTATGCACATCCTCGTTATTGAGGACCAGCGGGATTTCGCCCAGAATATCAAGCGGTACCTGGAGACGGAATCCTACAGCGTCGACCTTGCCTTTGACGGTGAAGCCGGACTGCACGCCGGTCTCACGTCGGATTATGCCCTGGTTGTCCTCGACCTCAACCTGCCCCGGATGGACGGGCTGGAGGTCTGCCGGCGGCTGCGCCAGGAGGGCCGCACCATGCC
>JBNAWM010000035.1:0-13717 GCA_049699855.1 Candidatus Cryosericum sp. | reverse complement strand
GGTTATCCGCCCGTTATCAACAGCGCCGACTCGGTGGCGTTCCTGCGCCCCCTCCTCGAACAGACGGTGGGCGCCGGCAACGTCGTCCTGCCTGAAATCAGCATGGGCGGCGAGGATTTTGCCTATTACCTCCAGCAGGTCCCCGGCGCATTCGTCCTGATGGGGACCAGGAATGAGGCAAAGGGTCTCACGGCCCCGCATCACAACCCGCATTTCACCTTTGACGAGGACATCTTTCCCATCGCCATCACTATGTTCATCGCCGTCGTGAGGGGCTACCTGACGTGAAGCTGTCCACACGGCGGGTTGCACAGCTTGCCGTCATGGTGGCCCTGCTGGTCATCGGCGCATATGTCAGCATCCCCCTGCGCCCCGTTCCCATCACCTTTCAGGATGCTTTTGTGGTGCTGACGCCGCTTCTGTTCGGCAGCACAGCCTACGTGGCAATCCTCGCCTACCTCCTGCTTGGGCTTGTCGGTCTGCCTGTCTTCACCGGCGGAGCCTCTGGCCTGGTCGCTCTTTCGGGACCGACGGGTGGCTTTCTGGTCGGCTTCCTTCTCGCAGCGGTCATCGTCGGGTTCCTCGTCGACCATTGGCACTGGGACTCGTGGTGGCGCGACCTCGCCCTGGCGGAAGGATCCCTCATCCTCATCTACATTCCTGGCGTCCTATGGCTGTGCCATGTGCTCCTCCTACAGGGCAATACAACGATCGCGGCTCTCATCGGCCTTGCTCCCATCCTGGTCCTCGACATCGCGAAGATGGCAGTGGTCGCGGCACTGGCACGGCCCCTGCGCACAGCCCTTTCCGAGGTGCCTGGTGCCTGACCGCAAGGTCCTGCTGGCATACGCCAGTGTCGGCGCCGGACATGAGCAGGCAGCCCGCGCCCTGGGAGAGGTGTTTGAACAGCGCGGCTGGCAGACCACGTATGTCGACTTCCTTGATGAGATCCCTGCACCCATGCGCTTTGTCATGCGTGATGCGTACCTTCAGCTCATCAAGATCCTGCCGGAGGCATACGACCTGGCTTTCCAGCACACGATGACCCAGAATCTCCGGGAGGCGGAGGCAACCGCGAGGCTTCTCTCCAACCTGGGCTACCCCAGACTGCGCAATCTTGCGCAGGCAGAGGCTCCCGATGCCATCGTCTCCACGAACATCTGGCCAACCCTGGTCCTGGCACGGGCCAAACGGCGCCACCTCCAGCAGACGCCCCTCATCAACTGCTTCACCGACTACGTCCTGCAGACGCTGTACATGGCGCACGGCGTCAGCTGGCACGTTTCTGCAAATGAGCAGCTGACCGCCACCTTCCTTGCGTCGCACCGCCGCGTCGGCCAGCCGATCTACCCCCTTGGTATCCCCATACGACCCGTCTTTGCAACCCGGCATACAAGGCGGAAGAGATCCGTGAGGCCGAGGCTTCCTACCGCAAGGCCCGCGCCATGCTTGGTCTGCCCCAGGAGGCCCATGTGGCCGTCGTCATGGGGGGAGGGCTGGGACTTGGCCACCTGTTTCAGGCTTGCGACGTCCTCACCTCGAAGGCGTTTCCGGCGCCCGTCACCGTCGTCGCCCTGTGCGGCGACAACGGCGATGTCCTGGGCCAGGTCAGTGCTCTTGCCGCCGCGCGCTCGCCAAATCACACAATCATCCCCGTCGGATGGACCGACGAAGTACCTACGTACATGGAAGCCGCCGACCTCCTCGTCACCAAGGCTGGCGGTGTCACCCTTGCCGAGGCTGCCGCTGTCGGCGTCCCGCTGGTCCTGTTCCAGCCGCTTCCCGGCCAGGAAGCCGTCAACGTCCGCTTTCTGACCCAGCACCGGGCGGCGCTTGCTGCCGAGGATGCCGACCAGCTGCTTGGCGCCGCCGAGAAGCTGATGTTTACCCCGCAGGGCAGGGAAATGGCCAGCAGGCTCCGGCACCTGGGAAAGCCCAACGCCGCGTCCGATATCGTTGCCCGCGTCTGCGAGGACGTGCCGCTCACTCCTTCTTCAAAGGAGCATCGATGATGGAGTCACTGCCCGCGTGGGCGCGCCTGCTGCCCAAGCACTTTACCGCCTCCGGTTTTGTCCTGCGGGATGACCGCATCCTGCTGGTCAATCACCGCAAACACCGTGTCTGGATCTACCCGGGCGGCCACGTGGAGCCGAATGAGACACCCGATGAAGCATGTCTGCGCGAAATCTTCGAGGAGACAGGCGTGCACTGCCGTATTGTTAGCCCGCGGGACGACACCCTGGGCGAGCCGGACGTCGTGGAGGTCCTGCACGTCCCCTGGATGGTCCTGTGCGAGCGCATCCCGCCCGGCGCGGAACCTGAACATTGCCACATCGATTTCGCCTACGTCTGCGAGCCTCTTCCCGGAGAAGGCGCCTACCTCACCGAGGACACGCGCGAGACGGAGGGCATCGGCTGGTTCACGCTGGAAGAAACCGCCTCCCTCAGCCTGTTCCCCGACTTCCGTCGTCAGATCGCCAAACTGCTCGGTCCCCGCTAACCTGGCGCTAGAGCCAGCGCACGACCTCTGAGAGCGGGCGCCTCGGGCGGGCGGGCGGCTGTTCGGCAGGATACCCCATCGCCACGGCGGCGACCAGCTCTCCCGGCTCGCCCAGCCATGCCTCCAGCTGTTCGTATGCTGACCAGACATCGCACATCCAAAGCGTTCCCAGCCCCATGTCCCATGCTGCGACCAGCATGTTCTGGATGGCAGCGCCAATTGACTGGGTGTCCGCCGACTCCATGAACGACTGATCCTCTGGATGTGACAGCCACGGATGGATGCCGTCGGGATTGAACACGAACACCGTCACCGGAGCGCCTTCCATGACACGCGCCGTCATGATGGCCGTGCCGGTGTTGATCCCGCGGCTCTTGCTGTCTGCAATGCCGGCGCGCATCACCCGGATCATCTCGGTGCGCCTGGCTTTGTCGGCCACCACGACAAACCGCCACGGCTGGCGGTTCTTGGCAGAAGGGGCAAGGATCCCAGCGGCCAGGACGGCATTGACCACCTCTACCGGCACAGGGCGGTCTGCAAACTTGCGGATGCTCCTGCGCCCTGCTAGTGCCTCACGTGTCTCCATCGTCTCAAGGAGCAACGGCCAGGGCGCCCATGGGATCCCAGGGCGGCAGGACCGTCGGCTCTTCGCGCAGGACCGCCTCCAGCTCCTCGGAGAGATAATCTCTGCTCACGGCAACCTCGTAGACATATTCGTCAAACCAGGCATCTGTCATGACAAAGAACCCCTTGTCGCCCAGCTTGTCGCCCCACGAGTTCTCGACACGCCACTTGCGCGCGTGGCCATCCCCATCCAAATCCACGCCCGTCAGCACCATCGCATGCGTCATGGCGCTCTGGCCATAGAGGATGCGGTCAGACTTGTCGCTCATGAGTCCCTCGCCATACACCAGGTCGTAGTTGTAGATCGATGGGTCCAGGATGCCCAGGTCCCGCTCTTCGAACTTGCCCACATCACAGCCGAACCACACCGGGCGCCCCGCCACCAGCATGTCGATCGCCGCCTGCTTGAAGGCTGCGATCGGGGTGTTGAGATATCGTATCCCTCTCGCTCCCGCGACGTTGCCCAGGTAGCCGATGGTGTAGAGATGATTCATGGGCTTGTCCGGCGTCGGGCAGTTGATGAGACAGACCTTGTTGTCCAGGTCGATGCCGACGTACCGTGCGTAGAACTCCTGCGGCGTGATGACGCCGTCGCGATGAAATCCGTCCGCCTTGTCCCTCCACTGCCAGTAGAACTCGGCAGGCGGCGTTCCCAGATGAATGGCAAGCATGCGGAAGATGACCCCCATCATCATCTCGGCGCGCGAGCGCAGGACATTCTCCCCATCGCCGGCCGCTGCCATCCGCCTCAGCTCGGCCGCATACTCGCGCAGCTTGGCCGTTATCACCGCGTTCATCACCGCCGAGTTGCTGCTGCTCTCTGTCTCGGGCATGACCGTCTTGGGAACGACACCGTACTTCTCCACCAGCGCGCAGAACATGTCCCACTGGCCGCCATCCTGCAAGGGATGGCTCAGCAGGTGCATCATCAGGCGTCCGTCCAGCGGTTCGGACAGCGTGGCGAGGATGCTCTCCAGGAAGTAGTTCGCCTTTTCCAGCTTGTCCCAGAACATCAGGTAGTTCTGCGACAGCTCGAACTTGTCGACGTTCAGCCGCTGCATGGCCTCGGTCCGGAAGGTATTGAGGCCGGAGAACAGCCAGCACCTGCCGCTCTTCTCCTGCGTGGTTGCCTCGTTGGTGGGCAGCATCACCGAGAACGTGTGGTCCACGCTGGTCGCGACGTCGTGGTTGAGCGCGGCCGTGTGGACCGATACGCGGGTCACGGCATCCTGCGCCAGCTTGTTCACCGGGTCGCTCTCAAAGGACATCCTGAACCGCTCGAGCATCTCCTGCGTCAGTACTGATTCGGGCTTGAACTCATCCATGGCTTTACCTCCTGATATCCTCTTCAGACTACACCTCTCCCGCATTTTTGCCAGAGGGCATGGCGCGATATACTGCTCCTATGAGACTTCGAGTTGCCAACTGGAACGTGCGCGGCCTGCCGCGGCCCGATGACCAGCTCGCCCTGCTTGCGACCCAGGATGCGGACATCGTCCTCCTGCAGGACGTGGGGCCCTCGGCCGTGCGTGCCGTCCTGGACAACCGCCACTGGGACAGCGTCCTGGACACATGGTCCCTCGAACCTGCTCCGTCTGGGGCCCGCCGGGGCGGATGCCTGATTGCCACCGTGGGCGCCTGGGTCCTCGCTCCCTCCCTGCGCGCGCCACCGCTCTCGCGCCGTCTGCTGGCAGGCACGGCTGAACGGGCAGGAACCGCCGTGACCCTCCTCTCCGGCTATGCCCCCACCAACGCCGGCCAGGGACGCGCCCAGCGCCCCGCGTTCTTCGATGCCCTGGCAGATTGGCTGTCCACTGCCATGCCGCCCCTGGTTCTGGGGATGGATGCCAACGGGCCGCGCGTCGATCACCCCGATCTCCTCCGCAGTGTATGGTGGAACCCCGAGGAAGAAGCAGTCCTGGGCTCCGGCGCATGGACCGAGGATGCCCTGCGCCTGTGGTACGCCGATCGTCCCGCAGAGTGGAAGCGTCGCCTGCGCTCCTACCCCAACGGGCCGCTGGCCGACTCCTATCACCGCGGGCGCAAGGGCAAGTACCTGCGCTGTCGCTACGACAGCATCCGCGTCTCACCCGGCATCCGCATCCTGGACGTGCGCTACCTCTACGATGACGCCCTGCGCGCCGGCAGCGACCACGCCCTCGTCGTGGCGGACCTCTCCCTCCCCTGACGGGGTCAGGTCTACACATTTTACAAAATATGCCGCTGCGGCAGGCGGACCCCTACAAGCAAAGGTTGCACATGACACGACCTACCGTCTGATGACTCCACTTCCACGCAACTCCCCTGCTGGCCTTGCTCCAGATTGTGCTACAGTATTGTGATACCAGGAACGGAGGTCAGAGGTGGCAAACGGAACCGGCTTTTACTATCTGCAGAGTGCCTATGTGAACGTGCTGGACGAGCAGGGCGTTGTCAGTCCCGAGACGGCCCTCCCTCTGGATGACATCAACAACCTGATCAACCCCCTGGTCCGATTCGGCGCTCTCGGTTCGGGCTGGCTGGTTGTGAACAAACTGGTGCGATACGGGGTCTTGCAGGAATGTCCCGATGGCAGATACTACCTGAATCAGGACGCAGCCGAGAACCTCAGAAACAGCTTCTCGTGGTGGCTGCCGTGGTAATGGGGTCAGGCACCATGATGTTCCATTTCGCATCTCAACAGGAGGTACTGCAACCGTGAAACCAACAAGAGACGAAGCCTATGAACTGCTGCTCAAGTACAATGATTCTCCCGCGCTCATCACCCATGCCCTCGCCGTCGAAGGCGTCATGCGGCATTTTGCCCGCCTGCTGGGCGAGGATGAGGAGAAGTGGGGCATTGTCGGGCTGATGCATGACATCGACTATCAGATGTACCCGGAGCAGCACTGCACCAAGGCAAGGGAGATCATGACCGAGCGCGGCATCGACGAGGAATACATCCACGCCGTCCAGAGCCATGGCTACGGCCTGTGCTCCACCGTGAAGCCCGAGCATGTCATGGAGAAGGTCCTCTATACCATCGATGAGCTGACCGGACTGATCAATGCCTGCGCCATCATGCGCCCCTCCAAGAGCGTCCTGGACCTTGAGCTGAAATCCGTCAAGAAGAAGTACAAGGACCACCGGTTTGCCGCCGGCGTGAACCGCGAGGTGATCGAAAACGGTGCCGCCATGCTGGGCATGGACCTGGACGAGGTGATCACCCAGACCATTATGGGCATGCGCGAAGTAGCCGACGCCATCGGCCTCAAGGGAGACCTCTAGCCGGCCATCGGACCTGTTGGACTCCCGCCTGCGCCGAAAGCACCCTTCGCCTTACACCAAAAGGCTCAGGGCGAAATGACAGACAAAGCGCGGGGGACACAATTATTGTGAACGTGTCGATAAAACGCCAATTCGTCGACATCAATTGTGAACGTGTCGATTCGGTGTATCCAATTCATCCCATACCCTGGATATAGTTCACACATCTGTCCAAACATTGGATGGACAACTTCGAGTGGATTCCCGCCTGCGCCGAAAGCACCCTTCGCCTTACACCAAAAGGCTCAGGGAGGAATGACAAAAACACTTCTTCCGTCATCCCCGAATGTCCGCTCCGTCCCTCCTCCGTCATCCCCGAATGTCCGCTCCGTCCCTCCTCCGTCATCCCCGAATGCTTTTGTCGGGGATTCAGAACAGAGGGAGCAATGATGTGGATTCCCGCCTGCGCGGGAATGACGGACAAAACGGGAATGACGGACAAAGCGGGAATGACGGACAAAGCACGACGACAGAAGAGCAGAGGTGTCCCAGAACCTGCTCGGGCAGCTTCATTGAACCGCGATTGTCAGAACTCGCACGTCGCACTTTGTGAAAGTTTTGACGCCTTTGCTGCTTGACTGTGTACAATGTTTCCATATTATGCAACATTGAAACACAAGCGTGGGCGCAGCCTGTTTCTCGGCCGCGCATGTAGAAACAACCAGCCAAGAGACTGGCAGGAGCGGTCGGGTGCAGTCTATGGTTGCCTGCCGGTTCGGCCGGAACTCGGGGCGCTGGCAAGGAGGAACAACGTGGCAGATAAACAGTGGTATGGCGTGGATAGATCCAATTTTGTTTGGAATCCCACGATCGACGAGTCGAAGTGCACCAATTGCGGGCTGTGCCTGCTGAGTTGCGGCGCAGGCGTCTTTGCCTTCACCAAATCGACGGGCAAGTTCGTCGTCCTGAACCCGGGCAATTGTTCGGTGGGCTGCACGACGTGTGGAAAGGTCTGCCCGGAAGAGGCAATCAGCTTCCCCGAAGACTCCGCCACATTCGTCAAGGCAGCGGTTGCGAAGTACAAGATCTTTCCAAAGGTCAAGACAGCTCTGGACGAGCGGCTCGAGAAGTTCCCGGACCACGTCGTGCACGAGTCCTAGTCGGGGAGGAAAACAGACATGGCTGATGATTTCTTTGCCAAATGGCATGGACTGGATCGCAGCACGATTACCTGGGGACCGGTCATTGACCCCAACAAGTGCACGGGCTGTGGCCTGTGTGTGGTGACCTGCGGCGAGAAGAGGAACGTGTTCGGCTTTAACCCCGACAAGAAGAAAGCAGTCGTCCTGTACCAGGACCATTGCATGGTCGGCTGCAACAACTGCCAGGTTGGATGCCTCTGGAACGCCATTTCGTTCCCAACTGATGCGGCATACGTCAAAGAGTTGTCCAAGACAATTTCGGCTGAACAGATTAAGAAGGAACTCAAGGCCAAGCTTGAGGCCAATCCTAACCTCGTGATCGACGATGAGGGGAAGGCGCTTTAGGGATCCCTGAACGAGCCCGGCCGTGCGCAACTGCCGGGCTCGTTGTTGTTCCTCGATAGAAACCACTCCAGAGAGCGACCCTGGCGGTGTGCCTACCTTGTCTGCAGACGCTCCCTGAAGTTCTGATATCCCATCCAGACGATCCACACGTAGGCGAGCGTCTTGGGGATCATGAGCAGGCCAATGGTCTCGTTGACGTTAGCCCACAGCACGACCGGTGCATAGAAACCGAAGGAGAGCAGGATGGCGACCCACATCCATTTGAAGGCACGGTCCTGCCCAGACGTACCGCCGTGGAGGAAGAGGACGATCATCAGGATCCCCAGCAGGGCGAAGGGAATGTTGCGATAGATGGCCCAATCCAGGGGTTGGCGGTAGACCAGCCACTGGTTCTGCGGAAACAGGCTCAGGACAACGCGCGCGGCGGCGAGTATGCCAACCACCGCATCCAGCACACGGGACGTGGTTACACGGTAGTGCCGCTTCCAGACAACGTAGAGGATCACGTAGAACACGGTCATGGTCACCGATGTGACGGCCTTTCCTACGCCCAGCAGAGCGGCGTGAGCCTCCGGACCGCCCGCGTTCAGGGCATAGACGCGCGGGATGAGGTGAAACGCATCGCCAATCCCCAGCACCAGCGCCATGACGCCAACCAGGCGGCTTTCCATGTCACGGCCAGACCCCCTCACCAGAGTCAGCCCCAGACTGATGACAACCACCAGATAGGCAATGTCAAAGAGTGATTCCATAATTCGTTCCATCGTCTCTTCTCCTCTCGTTTTCTATGTGCCCGTGCGCCGGGCGTCCATCAGGCTGGCCAGATACGCCGCGAGGACATCCCGGAACAACCCCAGGTCCGGCGCGTCCCGGCTGAGGAGTCCCATAACGTTGTCCAGCAGAACCTGGACAAACTGGTCCTCCACCCCCTGTTCGCGGATCCGGGCATCAAGCTCGGGAAACCTCCGCACCATCTCTCGCAGTTTGTCCTCCACCGCCATCAGGTAGCTCGCCCGCGTACCGGGATGGCCCGCCGGCAGGTTCTCGATCAGGTGCATGTCTCGAATGAAGTCGTGATGGAAGAGACGGCTTCGCTCACGGAGGACCTTGTACGCTTCCTCCAGCATGCCGGGCAATTCCATCGGTTTGTCGAGCGTCCGCACCAGGTCCACGTTGAGAGTCGTGTTCCAGAACGAGTCCATGATCCTGAGGATCAGGCCTGTTTTGTCCCCGAAGTAGTTGTACAGGGTCCCCACTGAGACGCCCGTTGCCTCGGACAGCGCACGGATCGTCAGCGAGCCAAGGCCATCGCGAGCCACCAGTTCTATCGCACGCTCAGTCACCTCGTCAAGTGTAGCAGCAGCCTTCTTCATGGACATCCTCCACCTTGTTGCACCTTATGAACATTGTTCACTTGAACAATGTTCATTATGGGCCACTCTGTGTGAATGTCAATCTGGGCCGAAGGATGATGTGTGAATGCTGGATGACGAAGTGGGCCTGTGATGGAAACGCTATGCCTGGGTCAGTGAGGAGAGCTGTATCTGCTTCGCGAGTCCGTACGCGGCTGGGAGGTCGCTGTCGCTCTCAACCAGCACACGGCCGATGACGAGCACCGAGGAATTCGGTGACGAAATCTGTGACACTCCCTGCGGCACGACGCCTTTCCAACCCGGGCCGCTGATCAGAAACTGCCCGGATTTGGTTCCTGTCGTGCGTTTGCCAACATAGGCAAACACCGTGTTTCTGGATGGATCGGTGAATTGCACGCTGTAATAGCGACCGGCCATGTCCGGGACATGCAGGACTTGCGGCCCTTTGCTGAGATCCAGCCAGCCGATTGTGATGAGGGTGTCCCGGTTCACGCCCGTCGTCATCAATGGTGAGCTTGATGCACGGAGCGGGTCTGCAAACGATGCTTGAGACTGCGTATAGAGTGCATTGACCGGGATGGGGCCGTCGCCGAACCCTTTCACGAGGATGGCCCGCTTGAACACGCTCAAAAGCATGCGCGGCAGATAGAAGAGGAACATGAACCATGCGGCGACCATAAGCGAACTGAAGATGAGGATGTGCTCCAATCTCACATACTCCATCACTTCACCTTCACAACCGGCGGCACGCGGTATGTTCCGCCCAGAATTGCCTCACCAGGCATGTAGACGCGCAACCAGAGAATGAACTTGCCCATGGGTGCAGGCAGCCAGTTGGACTGGTGATCTGCCGGAGCTGCGTTCTGGATGTAAATATCGACAGAGCCGTCGGCATTTGGCACGAGTCCCGATCGGTCAGACACGCTGTACCGATTGATTGGATTCGCCACAAAGCGATTCTGTGCATCGCCCATCGTCAACGACCAGAACGCATCATTCGGCGGGAGTCCGCCCGCCGGAAAGTGCAGAACGTACGCATGCTCGCCGGACAGGTCGTGGTTCGAGCCATCGACCGATGCGGTCCAGTACACCGCCTCTTCAGACGTGTTGATCGGGCCAGGAAAGGCCAGCGTGCACGCAGCCCGCAGCAACAGGCCAGCGCCAGGAGCGCCACATCCAAACATGGTGTTCCACCCGTTGACGGTCTTTGCCCTGACCTTCGCCGTCACATAGGCCGCGGCAACCGCCAGCCCAAAACCGACGAGAACGCCTTGAATTACGTCGGTCCGCACAAGTCTTGTCTGAACGAAGAACAACGATTTGATCATGACGTAACCGCAAATCACCCCACTCACGATCACGAGGTAGTCATACGCTTTTTTGGTCATTCAGTCACTTCCTCCTTGTGCTGCCGCAGCCGAAACGTAGCGGTGGCGGGCACACTCACAACTCTCCTTTAGCGATTCGGCGCCAACCACAGGCCAGTGTGTACCACAAACCCTCAGATGCACGGCGCTGACTCTGAAAGTGACAGGGCCCGCCCGTTTGCTGCAACCCTGCGTTGGGTAAAGAGAAAACCATCTACCGACTAAGCTACTCCTTGTCGATAGATGGTCGAATGTACGTATGGTGGAGGTGGCGAGAGTTGAACTCGCGTCCAAATACGTTAAACACAGCGTTACTACAGGTTTAGTCGGCTGTTGTACCTTGCGCTCGGCCGGGAGTCGACGCCCCGCTCTGCACGATTTCCCGTTTGGTACTCTTGGGCAAGGAACGGGAACGGCCCTCGCCTTCGAGACCCCTATAGACGCGCCCCTGACGGACCCAGGGATGGACGGCCCGGAGGAACGCTAGCCGCGCTTAGGCAGCTAGAGCGTAATTGTTATTGGCTTGTTTTTTTGTGACAGATGTTTAAAGAGGCCAACTGTCATCCTCTACCTGCAACCCTGCACCTCACGTATCTGTCGAACCCCAGCACCCCCACGGTGCCAGCTTTTCCTGCTCGGGGAGGATCCCCGCGCGACAACTTGCTGCACAGAGATTATATCACAGATTGCCCGGGAATGCGCGAAGCCTCCTGCAGTGGGCTAGAAAGCCGACCACATCCTCCAGGCACCCTTGCCGGTCCGCTTGATCAGATACATCGCTTCGTCCGCATGCCTGATCAACTCCTTGCTGGTCTGGCCATGATCCGGGAACGTGGCAACGCCCACCGAGACGGCCACCGCTATGGAACCCTCGCCCACTGAAAGGGGACTATCGAAAGCCTCCACAAGCTTGTCTGCCATGGACGAGATGCTGGCTGCATGCTTTACGCCCGGCGCCACAACGACAAACTCGTCCCCGCCGACACGAGCGACGTAGTCCCACTCGCGGAAAACAGCCTGCAGGCGCGCGCCAATCTCCTTCAGAACATGATCTCCGGCATCGTGACCATAGGTATCGTTCACCCGCTTGAAATCGTCGACATCGATGAAGAAAACGGCAATGCTGTTGTCCTCGAGCTGGGCAAGGCGGATGTTCTCCCCCAGGATCCGCTCGAGAAAGCGCCGGTTGGCCAGCCCCGTCAGGCTGTCATGCTCCGCCAGCCACGACGAAGCCAGCGCTGCTTTCTGGATCTCTTCCTTCTCACCAGAGATAGCCTGGTTCATCTCGTTCAGCCGGATCATGATGCGTGCATTCTCGACCGCGATCGCGGTGAACGAGGCGACCGCCTCGAGCATTTCGATCATGCCGCTGGAATACGCGTGGGGTTGCTCGCTTTGCACCGTCATCACGCCGACAATCTCATTCTCTCGGAACATCGGAAGATAGAGGATGCTCTGCACCGTTGACCCCTCACGGTGAAACGTGACCAGCGACTCCTTTCCCGTGGCGGCTCGCGCCTCCTCGCGCGTGCCAAAGGACAGCACCCGCTTTTCCCGGACACAGAGGGCGGAAAGACTGGATTCATCGGTAATGAAAACGGACGATGGCTCCTGCAAGGCTCCCGCGTCGATGAGCCCTGGAAATTCAATCGCACCAGACTCGTGGCTGTAGATGCCAAACGCCAGCACTCTCATCGGGATCGATCCCGCAAGCTCATTCCACATGCGCATGAGAATGTCCTTGGGGTCCAGGCTCTGAGTCAGGCTCCGGCCGATCCGGGTCACGGTGCGGAGACGTTCGTTCGCCTGCTCCAGCCCTTCACGACGCAGCTTCTCGAATTCAGCCTCGCGCTTCACGGTTTCCAGCCGGTATCCTGCTGCCAGCTCCGCCAGCGTCCTGGCAGCCTCGGAACTCGACCACGCCTGTGCCGCCTTGACCGACCTCTGCAAGTACTGGTATGCCTCGTCAAAGCAATTCATGGCAGCCTTTGCCGTGGCAAGAGCCTCCAGTGCCGGCGGCAGGAGGTCTCCCATCTTGTGCTCGTCGGCCACGGAAACAGCCCGCTCAAAGTGGTGCATCGCCTGCTCCAGGCGCCCAGAAGCCTGCTCGACACGCCCCAGGGCCAGGAGCGTGGCCGTTTCCTGAAGGGGGAACCCTGCGCTGCTGCACAGCCTCAGCGCCTCCTCCAGCGTTGCCAGCGCCTCTTCCTGCTGGCCGCGACCGGCCAGCATGGAACCGAGACGCACTCGCGCCTCCACCTGCGAGATCGTGTTGCCGGCCGCCGTGGCGGCTTCAAGGCTTCGCCGGTAGGAACGTTCCGCCTCTTCCAGAAGACCGCTCTCAGCCTGGGCCTCTGCCAGATTGTAGTAGACGTCGATGGCAAACCTGGTTTCCTCGGGCAGCTGTTGGATGAATGATTCCGCCTCGGTCTCAAACGCCAGTGCCTGCGCCGTGTCCCCCATCAACAGCGAGACCTCTCCGAGGTTCACGAGGAAGTGAGCCGTGTCGCTCTTCAGGTTCAGTTCCCGGGCACGGTTGAGCCCTTCAGCAAACTGCTCGACGGCCTGATGGTACTGCCCAAGCCGCTCATAGATCGCACCATAGCCGTTGCGAAACTTGATCACGAGGTTCTCAAGCTGATGCTCCCGGGCAATGTGATCGCCATGTTCGAATTCGCCCATGGCCTGTTCGTACTCGCTCAGATTGTAAAGGCAGAAGCCAGCCAGATACCGCGACAACGCCTGCCAGTGGAAGTCATTGACAGCGCCGGCTGCCGTGTAGATATCGTCCGCCATGGCCTTCGCCGCACGGGCGTCGCTGTCCGACATGACAAACGCAGCATTGTACCGTCGCTGCAGCTCGTCCTCGGCAGCCTCTCCAGGACGGATGACCTCGGCTCTTTCGCTTTCAGTTGTTTCGTTTTCCATGATGCAACAAGTATAGCTATGTCAATAGTTTTTTCATCCGGAAGGGGCAGGCTCTTGAAAGAAAGCGCGCCGGACGATGGACGCCCGGCGCGCTGGTTTAGTGTGAGCAACCTTCTGAACAAGCTTGCCTTA
>JBNAWM010000034.1:0-13780 GCA_049699855.1 Candidatus Cryosericum sp. | reverse complement strand
CGACGTGCCGGATCGATCAGGGCGAGAACGGCAATCTGGCGGTTGCGAGCCGCTTCCTGGTACAATTCGGCTTCCTTGGCGGTGCGGACCTCGCGGGTGTCACCTGTGAAGGCAGCCGGCGGATGCGACGAGGCCTTGCCTTCCTGGTCCATGCCGACCGTGGTGATGAGGTATTGAAACGGCATTCTGCCGGTCTTGGCATCGACCTGCTCTTCCAGTTCGGCGGGTTTGGGCGTTTCGGCCAGGTTGGCGAGCGCGACGAGAGCCGTGCGCAGATCTTTGCTCTTCACCTGTTCGCGTGCCCATTGCGTGATGCCGGCCGGATCCATGCGCGACGGCTTCTTCATGGGAGCCTCATTGCGCTTCAGTTCCAGCGCGTCCACCTGCTTCTTGAGCTCGATGACTGCCTGCTCATTGCCGGGCACCTTGGCGAGCGACTCCATGGCGCTGCGCAGCAGCTCCAGCGCGTGGTCGGTGATGGGCTGGGCCTCGGACTGCACGGTTTCGGCCTGTTTGACATACGTATCGGAAGCACGCTTCAAAGCGATCTCCTTGTTCTTCTCCTGCCCGGCAACCGCTTCACAGCGAGCCTTCACCTGCCAGTACAGGCGTGCCGTCTCCCACTGGCCGGCCGCTTCACAGCGCTGGGCGCTGGTTCCACAGATGCTGGCAAATCGGGAGGCATTGCCTTCACCGGCATCCAGCAGCAGGTTGATGAGCTTGGCCCACCAGGGGGTTGGCTCTTCGGATCCAAACTCACTGAGCTGTTTCTGGAGATAATCGATGGTCTTGCGATATGCCTTTGTCTCCTTGCCCAGGAAAACGGCAATGTCGAAGGAGCGCTTCAGCCGGTCATAGCCGTCGGCCCATTGGACAACATCCTTGAGGCGCAGAGCGCTGCTCAGGTAGCTGTCGACGGCCAGACTGGCCACGCTGGGGTCGCCCTGGCGTACCCAGAGGATGTCAGCCAGGCGCGAGCGGAACTCGGCATCCTGGACGCTCTCGATCAACTGCTTAATGATACGCAGTTCGTCAGCTGAGAAATCCTCAGGGAGCGGCGTACGTGAGTACTGCAGGTCGGCGGCAGGCACAAAGGGGTCGCGCGACGGAGTTTCCAGCTTAAGCTCGGGCGACGCAACGGCGCCGAGGAATGTGTAAACGGCCTCCGTGCGCGAGTCGTGTGCCTTGCCTGCTTCCTGCGCGCGCTGGTAGAATAGTTTTGCGTACACCGAGCAGAGTTTCTGGTCGGCTTCGACCAGCACCTGCTGCCACGCAGTGCGGTCGATGTCTTCTTTCTTGACGACAAATCTGGTGATGGACACGGGTTCCTCCGGATAAATGGTTGTTGTGGGAGTGGTCATGTGGAAAAGGGGATGCTGATGCCGGGAAGCAGTTTTTTGAGGGCACGCACAAAGGTCTTGAACTCGTCGGAGGCGGTGGATTGGCCTGATGCAGTGACGTGCTTCCTGCCACTGTCCAGCGCGAGGCGCCACAGCACGGGCTGGTCGCCCTGTGGAATGCGGTCCCAACTCCAGACGTCTGCCTTGTCGACGGCGCGCCAGAAGTGCTTCCATGCCTCAAGCGAAGGCTGGAACGCAACCTGTGGCTCCATGCCTGCGCGCGCGTACAGTGTTCCTGCTTCCCAGTGGACTGTCACAGTCCTCGAGGTACCCAGACCGAGGCCGACTTCCACGGTGATCGGCTCGGCCGGCTCAATACGAAGCGTCATTCAATCCTCCTTGCGGCCAGTACGTTGTCCCACGGCAACGGACGGCCACACGCACGAAGTGGGGGTGCGATCGCCCGTGCACTCGGCAGTTCAGAATCCCCTTTCAAAGACTGCAGACGCCTGTGCACCATTTTCAGTATAGCGGATTTTCAGTTCGACAACAGGCAAAATTGGACGCCGCGTCTCGCGTCGGGCACACAAAGAGATCGCCCGGCAGGGCAGCCGGGCGATGTGGAGGGAGGAGAAGAGGGGAAGGTCGTCGAAACCTTCCTTGTATTGTCCTGTCGGCATCTGGGGCTCGGTGCTTGCCCGCCGGGCCTTCAGTGTTGTATTGCCACCTGTGCTACGTGCTTTGACACCGGGCCGTACACCAACTTCTTCACACTTTCGTATCATTGGTCAGAGTGTTGCATCAATACCCATTCTAGCGCTAATGGCGGCGCTGATTGTCAGCTGGCGTCCTCACCCTGGTAGAACGAGAACTGGTTGCGTCCGTGGTTCTTTGAGAAGTACATGGCCGCGTCCGATTTCCGGGTCAGGGTTTCCAGGTCATCGCCGTCGTCGGGGTACACTGCTATGCCGATGCTGGTGGACACGTGCAACTGGTGACCACCTACCAAAAGCGGCTCAGAAAACGAGTCAAGGATCTTCTGGGCAACCCTCCTGGCGTCGTCCATCTGGCTTGTTTCCATCATCACCGAGATGAACTCGTCGCCACCCACGCGGGCAAACGTGTCGCTGGCGCGCATGATCCTCGTGAGGCGCCTGCCGATGATTTTCAGCACCTGATCTCCCACGTCGTGTCCAAACGTGTCATTGATGGACTTGAACTTGTCGAGGTCCAGCGACATGATGGCCAGCTTGGACTTGTTGCGGTGAGCCAGCGCGGCAGCGATGTTGAAACGGTCGATGAGCAGGACCCTGTTGGGCAGTCCCGTGAGAAAGTCGTGCGTGGCCATTTCCTCCAGCTTCTGCTCCATCTGCTTGCGCTCGGTGATGTCCCGGCTGACGCCAAGCGTGCCGGCGACCGCTCCGTCGGGCGTGTGCAGAACGACTTTCTTGGTAAGGAAGTAGCGAAGCTTGCCATCGACACCAACAGCCGTGAACTCTCCTTCGCTGACCCCTTTCTCGATGGCGATCTGGTCATCTGCTACGTAGGCAGCGGCGCGCTCCGGGGAAAAGCATTCCGCATCCGTCTTGCCGATGATGTCCCCGCCCCTGCTGGGGTCCACCATGCGGAACGTCTTGTTGGCAGCCACATACCTGCCCGCCGCATCCTTGATCCACATTTCGTCGGGCGACGTCTCCAGGAACTGGTCCCACTGCAGCTGTGCAACCCGCAGCTTGTCCTCCATCTGCTTGCGCTCGGTGATGTCCCGGCTGACGCCAAGCGTGCCGGCGACCGCTCCGTCGGGCGTGTGCAGAACGACTTTCTTGGTAAGGAAGTAGCGAAGCTTGCCATCGACACCAACAGCCGTGAACTCTCCTTCGCTGACCCCTTTCTCGATGGCGATCTGGTCATCTGCTACGTAGGCAGCGGCGCGCTCCGGGGAAAAGCATTCCGCATCCGTCTTGCCGATGATGTCCCCGCCCCTGCTGGGGTCCACCATGCGGAACGTCTTGTTGGCAGCCACATACCTGCCCGCCGCATCCTTGATCCACATTTCGTCGGGCGACGTCTCCAGGAACTGGTCCCACTGCAGCTGCGCAACCCGCAGCTTGTCCTCCATCTGCTTGCGCTCGGTGATGTTGGTGAAGATCGTTGCGAATTGATCTCCCCCTGTGCTGAAGGCGCGGACTTCAAACCACTTCCCCAGAGAGCGTGCATAGTCCTCGAAGAGGGTCGGGGCTTGCGTCCGGACTACGCGCGCATAGGTCTCTATCCAGCTCTGTTCCAAGTCAGGCATGACCTCGCGAGCTGTGCGCCCGCGGATGGCCGCGATCGAGAGTCCGGTAAGAGACTCAAAGGCGGGGTTGGCGTCAAGGAAGCGGTAGTCCACAGGCACTCAGTTCTTGTCATAAAGCAGTTCATGGACGGCAAAGCCTGCGGTCATGTTTGTGAACAGCAGGCGATAGCGTTCTTCGCTTTTCGCAAGCGCGCTCTCGCCTTCCCGAAGACTGCTTGCTGTCTGGTCTCGTCGTGTTTCCTGATCAGCCATGGCATTCCTCCCTGCGTCAGACTTTGATGCCAAACACTGCCTGGACGAGGCGCCCAAAAGCGTAGGATGCTGCTGCGGCCCCAAGGCCCGTGATGACCATCTCACGGATCTTGCGGCGGAAGGCGTTGCTCCCGGCAGTCAACGTAATGATGCTTGCGACCGTGGCCAGGGCGAGCCCGGCGAAGAGAACGCTGAATACGAGGGCAATGAACGAGTTCTTTGTGAAGAAGTAGGGGAGGACCGGGAACAGCAGACCGATGATGTAGGCAGCTCCTGTAAACAGCGCACTGCGGATCTCATCTGAGGGAGCGTGCTCGGTGAGCAGCCCGATCATGGCTTCCTTGTTGGAAGCAAGCTTCCCGGTGATCTCCTCGGTCAGATCGGCGGGCATCCCGGATGCTGTCAGCTTCTCGGCCAGCTCTGCCTGTGCCCGAGCGGGGGCAACGCTGAAGAGGAGTTCAGTCCTGCGCCGGATTCCCTCGTTGACCTGGCGCTGGCTGCGGACCGAGACCCAGGTGCCGATGGCCATGGACAGCGCACCCGCGAGGCCGACGACCAGGCCGTTGATGCCCACGATCTCGGGGCGAGTCGGGTAGACCGCCGAAAGGCCTGTGACGGCTCCCAGCAGTTCAACCAGCCCGTCGTTCATGCCCATCACGAAGTCGCGGACATTGTCCTTGGGCAGGGCATTGAACTGCTCCTCCAGCTCCTCCTCGTGGCCCAGCTCGTCCTCAATGATGCGGGCGATCGCCGCCTTCTCGGCTTCCTCCAGCGTCGCGGACCCAAGGAACTCGTAATAGGCATCCACGGCTGTCGACTCACTGATTTCAAGAAGGGACAGGTAGCGACGGGTCCCCAGGACGCGCCGCAGCAGCCGCATCCAGGCGAACGACAGCCGCGAGGGTTCCGGGGGAGTAATGCCCCGCTTGAGAAGAAAGGCGCGCCAGAAGGCCATGTGAACACCCTCCACCCGGGCCAGTTCAGCAAATTTCTCCTGCATGTCAGGGTCTTTCTCGGATGCTGACAGGTATCCATACAGGCGTGATGCGCCACGCTCATCGGCATAGAAGCTGAGCGCGCTGGTTGTCTCATCAATCATGGGCGACTCCTTTCATTCCACTTTCAATTGTGAAGACCATTGTACCTGGTACTAAGGGGATTCACAATTCAACGATGCAGGGTATGGCGCAGGACAATGGCCTGCTCGGGACACATCTCATGACAGCAGTAGCACAGGACGCACGTGGTGCGGTCGAATTGCGGATAGGGCTTGAGTGTGATGGCGCCGGCGGGGCACCGCTGTGCACAGATGCCGCATTTGACGCATTTGCTGGTATCCACCACAGGGATGGGCCGGTTGGAGGCTCCGGCGAGGCGCTGGAATGTTGCGGCGATCCCCACCACAGCTCCTCCCAGATAACTGCGGGGTCTGCGGAAGGGCGGCCGGATGGGAGTGAGGTCGCCGCTCACGGCTGTGGCGTCCGGGGCCGGAACGACGCGTGCAAGAGGCGTCAGGTTCCAGTCGATTCCCATCACGGAACACATCGCCCAGTCGGCAAGCACGGCATCATCGGCGACAATGACAGTTCGCAGATGTCTGGGCCTGCCGGCCGAGGGGCCTTCACCTTCCATGCCGAGGATGCCGTCGATGACGATGCGCTCTGGGATGGGGAGAGCGGCATGCAGGTCCAGAACGCAGCGGGCAAATTCATCTGCAGAGGGGATCATGTGGAGGGCGGTGCGCTCAGCCTTGGGCGTAAGCCCAAACAGGTTCTTGACGGCGCCCGTTACCAGCGTGAGCGAATGGGTCTTGGCCTTGGGCAGGTTGAAGATGACCTTGCAGCGCCACAGGACGTCGGGAAGGGTGACGGGCCGTGGACTCCGTGGGTGCTGGAGGTGAACAGGCCTGAACCCATACTGGTCGAGGTGACGGATGGTGACGCGCTCGTCGCGTGCGTATTCCTCGAGGCCAAAGTCGGCAGCCAGACGCTCGTTGGGCACATAGTTGCCGGGAATGTCGCCGACCACGACGTGCAGTCCGTGGTCCAGCAGGAACCGGACAAAGGCGTGAACGAAGCGCGGGTCAGTGGTCAGCGCCCGCTCGGGTTTGGCTTCCTGCAGGATGTTAGGTTTAACCAGAACGGTGTCGCCAGCGAGCAGGCCGCCCAGGAGAAACTCCTGGTGGCTTGTGAACACCTCGGTCAGTCGTTCCTCGTCATAGTCGTCAAGTCGGTGGGTCCATGCCTGCATCTGTTCCCCCTATCCAATGTCAACAGGATAGCAGGAGCGAGCGCAGACTCAACCCCGGTCGGTGACAGGAACGGTGGAGAAGGCTGCCCTGATGGCGTGGCGTGTTGGCAGGAAGAACGCGGACGCAACCAGCACAACGGCTACCCCGATCAGCAGGTGATACGACGAGAGGATGCTGGTGTGCTGTGCCCACTGTCCCAGCAGGACGACAACAAGGCCGCCCACTCCCCAGGAAAGGCCCATGATGGATGCCGATACCAGGCCGCGATGGCCGGACACCAGCTCATGCGCGAAGACGATGTTCGAGCTCAGGGTGAAACTGGCAAAGAGCGTCATGGCCGGAAACCAGAAAATGCTGGTCGAGCCGGTCAGGATAAACATCACAAGGGTGCTCGCCAGGCCGGTGGCTCCGATGATGTTGATGGTCCTGCGGCCGATGTGGTCGGACAGCTCGGCTCCGATGACGTTGGCAACGGCCCCTACCAGCGAGCCGACAGCCAGATAGACGCCTGCCTTGCCCGGCAGGAAGCCCAGTTCCTGGAAGAGGAGGGGCAGAAGGATGGTCACTCCATTATAGACGATGGCGGTGAGGGTCGAGTTGGCAACCAGCACCAGATATCCCTTGAAGGCCGGACTGTCCGCCATGCGGCCGCCTCCTCCGTTCGCAGGGGAACCTTCGGCGCTCTGCTCGCGCGGCAGGGCAAAGGCCTGGTAGAGGGCCAGACCAAGACCGGGAAGGGCCAGGATCCAGAACCGCTCGAGGTGCAGGAGTCCCAGGAGAGGAATGACGACCAGCGATCCAACAAAGGATCCCATGGACCCGCCAAAGTTGAAGACGGACATGAACCGTCCCTTGTTGGTGGACGAGAGCTGACTGGTGCCAGCGGCTCCCTGCGGGTGGAACATCGCCAGCGAGAGGGCGATGGTGGTGAAGATGAGCAGAAGCCAACCAAAACTGCGAGCCAGCGGAAGGAGAGCCAGCGAAATGGCGGAGAGGACGGAGGACGCGATAACCAGAGCATTGGCGTGCCGCATGTGGTCGGAGAGCAGACCAAAGACTGTTTGTACGAGGCCCGAGACGATGGGCAGACTGGCGCCCAGTGCCGCCGCAGCCCCAAGAGAAAATCCCAGACGGGTGCGGAAAACGGGGACCAGAATGGGAAGGAAGGCGGCGTACCATTCGACAAGGAAGTGACCACCGGAGATTGCAAGCAGAGCTTTTCGTAAAGGATTCATCGTCGTTCATCTCTCCCTGGATATGCGAAAAAGGCAACCTCGAAGCGAGCAGACGAGTCCGCCATGAACGCGAGCCATGTTCCGCGCGAGGCCACCTTTTTCTGTTATTAGTATAGCAAACCTTTCAACTATGTCAACTTCCGAACTATGTCAGGATTCATGCGTTGTTCACGGAGCAGGAGCCCGCAAAGCCTTCCCGTGAGCACTTGTGAGGCCTCCGTAATCTGTGGTGCCAGAAGTTGACGAACGGCTCAGTCAGTGCCAACAATTTTGCCATGGACGATGTCCCGCAGAAGCCGCCGTAGTTCGCGCGGGTCGGTGTGACCATCCACCTGCAGAGAAATCGTCTCCTTGGGCATCATGAGCACCAGCTTGTGCGGGGGAACGCTGGGCGAATGCTGTCTCGAGCGGGCCGGGGCTGCACCCGGAAGAAAGTCAATCTCGTCGATATCATCGTCGCCGAGCAGGCGCGCAGCAGGAAGCTCTGTCTGCACCGTCTCGATCGTCATGCCTGGGTAGCTGTCAATGAGCGCAAATGGAGCCTGTGCGCCACACCACATTTGCTGAAATCGGCTGGCACCCTGCGCCCTTGCTTCCGCAACACGTGCGTCGCGGACGCGCCGAAGTTTCTCCCGATCAAAGGGCGCAACAATGATATGCGCCGCAGTGAGCAGGAGCGTCCGCTCCATTGACTTGAAGGCCGTCTGGCGCTCAAGCGCCTGGCATGCAAGCAGGACAACTTCGCCGGCAGGAGTCTCCATCAGAATTTGAGGTCCAGCAGCAGGACAAGCCCCGATACCAGCACCATAAGAATGGAATAGGGGATGGCTGATGATGACTCCTTCGCACTGCTTGCCGAGCGCCAGCTGATGTAGAAGACAACAAACAGAGCAGGGACCAGCACGCCCCAATAGTCACTGCGTGTTCCGAAACGCCAGAGCAGAATGGCCATGACTGCTGTGCAGGCGACAGCAATCATCGCCACCAAGAGTTCATTTGCCTTTCTCCTGCTCATACAGACCCCCTGTCCATGGCGTAGCGTGGGCTCACACCTACACTCAAAGCATACATCAACGGCACGGACAGTCAATCCGGGGTTTTCTCGCCCAGTGCCAGATCGACTGCCCTTTCTGCATGGATCCTTGTGGTGTCGAAGACTGGTACCGGGGTATCGCCCTGGTGGATAAGCAAAGGTATCTCGGTACATCCCAGGATGATGCCTTGCGCGCCCGCCTGGACCAATCGCTGAATGACCTGAAGCATTGAGCGCCGGGACTCCTCGCGTACCATTCCGAGAACCAGTTCATGATAGATGATGTCGTGAACAATCTGCCGGTCTCCAAGTTCGGGAACAACCACGTCAAGGCCGTGCTCAGCGAGTCTGCTCTTGTAGAAGTCCTGTTCCATGGTAAACCGCGTCCCCAGCAATCCTACCGTCTTCACCCCGGGTTGTCTGGCGGAGATGGCCAGTGCTGTGGCATCGGCGATGTGCAGCAGCGGAATGTGGATGTTTGCCTGGATCTCGTCCGCGAACTTGTGCATGGTGTTGGTGCAAACAAGCAGTACCTGCGCACCGGCCGACTCGACTCTCTGAGCCGCCGTGATCATGACCCCACTCAATGCCTGCCAGTCTCCCAGATGCTGAAGTTTCCCAATCGGTTCAAAGTCAACGCTGTACATGACCAGCTCGGCAGAATGCAGCCCTCCAAGCCGCCTTTTTGTCTCTTCATTAAGGATCCTGTAGTATTCGGCTGATGACTCCCAACTCATGCCGCCGATAAGTCCGATTGTCTTCATGGCTGACCACCCCTTTTGCGCAGCCGCACCTCGAACCCAGCAGTCCAGTACGCGCGCTTTCTTTGTGTTCCTTAGGTATACAGGGGAAAGGCGGTATTGCAAGTATACCTGTATGGCGACCTCGAAATGCGGAGCGTAAGGGGTGGTGGCGCTTCTCAGGGTCTGACAGCGCCAACCAGAATCACGTGTGCCCCGTTCTCCTTGATATCTTTACCGACAGACTCTTGACTGAGCCTGAATCCTCTTTACTATTAGCTTATCAAAGTAAGGGGGAACCACAATGAGACAGATGACGAAGACCAAGCGCATGGAACAGGTACTGGAGCAGTTGAGGAGCTACTGGGAAGTCGATGATCCGCAAAAAGTTGGCGGGCTCACCGAGTCCCAGCTTGGGCTCCTGCTTTCGCTTTCTGAGCATCCGGGGTGTCGGGTGCAGGACACTGCCAAGCGCCTTGAATTGACTGCTCCGACGATTAGTATCGGGGTGCGTCGGCTGGAGAGCATGGGGCTGGTTCTGCGGGACGCCGATCCCGACGACCAGCGGGCGGTGTGCCTCTATCTCTCGCCGCAGGGTCGCCGGATCGCTTCCAAGGCTCGTGCGCTGAGGGCTGCCAAGGTAGAGAGCATGCTGGCGCTGTTGACCGAGGACGAACAGGATGCGCTTGTGGAAATGCTGGAGAAGGCCGTTGCCGGACTGCACTGATGTGTTGCCTGAAACACATACTAATGAGAGGAGGTTTTCATGAATGCACGAGCTATAACGCCTGATGTGACGCTCATGGGAGCGGTCGACTGGGACCGGACCCTGTTCGATGCGTTGATTCCCCTTCCACAGGGGACGACGTATAGTGCCTATCTCATACGCGGAAGCGAGAAGACCGCATTGCTGGATGCCGCGGACCCCGCAAAGCTGGACGAGCTGATGGCACAGCTTGACGCAGTGGACCATCTGGACTACTTGATTGCTCAGCATGCCGAGCAGGACCACAGCGGTTCGATCCCCGCCGTGCTTGCCCGCTATCCTGAAGCCGTGGTGGTGACTAATGCCAAGGCAAAGGAGCTGCTGCAGGAACTGGTGGACATTCCCACAGACCGGTTCAGGATCGTGGCCGACGGCGAAACGCTTTCACTGGGGAACAGGACGCTGCGGTTCATCTACCTGCCCTGGGTGCACTGGCCCGAGACGATGGGGACATACCTCGAAGAGGAACACATCCTGTTTTCGTGCGACTTCTTTGGATCACACCGAGCCCAGTCCGGGATATTCGCAGACAAGGAACTTGTGATGCCTGGCGCAAAGCGCTACTATGCCGAGATCATGATGCCGTTCCGCGGCTTCATCCTCAAGAATCTCGACAAGCTTGCGGGTTTGCAGATTGACATGATCTGCCCCAGCCATGGGCCCGTCTATCAGGGTCCGGCCTATATCATGGACGCGTATCGCGAGTGGGCGGGCAGTCCGCCCCACAACAAGGTCGTCATTCCCTTCATCTCCATGCACGGCAGTACGCTCAAGATGGTGGATCACCTGACGGCGTCTCTGGCCGACCTTGGCGTCGAAGTCGAACGCTTTGACCTGACGATCTCGGACATCGGGAATATCGCCATGTCGCTGGTTGATGCCGGGACGATCGTCATCGGTACGCCAGCCGTGCTCACCGGACCGCATCCAAAGACGATCGAGATTGCCTACCTGGCGGGAGTGCTTCGGCCCAAGGCGCAGTTTGTATCCATCATCGGCTCCTACGGCTGGGGACAGCGCATCGTCGATGTCCTTGGAGGGCTGATCGCGCCTCTCAAGGCCGAGCTCCTTACGCCCGTTCTGGCAAAGGGTGACCCGCGCGCAGCGGACATGGAGGCGGTCGACGTTCTTGCAGAGACTATTGCGGCAAAGCATCGCGAGGCTGGCCTGCGGTAGTTTCAATCGCTGCTGAATATGTTTCAGACGACCCCCGGCTTCAGGCCGGGGGTTCTTGCATGGATTGACAAAGAGACCTATCATCAACTCATCGAGGAGTCGGCACAGAACGAGATGGCTGTGCCGCGGCGGATGGACGGAAGTGTTTGAGAGAAGAGGAATGGCATGCAGAGCGGATGGTACAGTTCAGCACTGATCTGGGTGGCAGGCGCATGTGTCGTCCTGGCCTACCTTGGCTGGCGGCGGAGGGCGGTTGAGGGAGCGTTTGCTTTTGGCGTCATGATGGCGGGCGCGGCGCTCTATGCGCTTGGCTCATCCTTTGAGATCTCTGCGGCGTCGGTTCCCGGGGTGACGGATGCCCTGCGCCTCGAGTTCATTGGAATCGTCACCATGCCGGCGGCCGGTATTGTCTGCGCGTGTCAGTATGCGCATATTACACTCCGGCGTCTGCGCTGGCTGCCCATTCTGCTGGCTGTGGTGCCCCTGCTCACACTGCTGGCTGTCTGGACGAACGGAACCCACCATCTGTTTTGGCCCTCCATAAGCCTCATGCGCGCTGCAGACGGAGCGATGGTTCTGCAGAAGACCTATGGACCCCTGTTCTGGGCATATCTCGCCTACACCTATACCCTGCTCATGGTGAGTGGAGGCATCCTGATCGGATATCTGGCGCGCGCCGGTCTTCTCTATGAGGGTCAGATGGCGGTCATGGTGACGGGGATTGCCTTGGGCATTCTTGGCAATCTGACCTATCTTCTGCATCTTGATGCTCTGCACGGCATGGACCTCGGGCCGGTGGGGTTCATGGCGTTTGGAATGGCCATGATCGTTGACTTGTATCATTTCAGGGCGCGGGATATCGTTGCGCTGGGTCGGGACGCGCTCATGGAGAATGCCTCCGACGCGGTAATCCTGCTGGACGGCGGTGAAAGGGTCGCGTACCTCAACCGGGCGGCATCAGCCCTGGCTTCCGCTTCTCAAGAGCAGACCGTGGGCAAGCCCGTCGCTGAGGTACTGCCGGAGCTGAAAGAGGCCGTCCGCCTGTCTGCCACGATGGGAAGGCGCGAAGTCGAGATTGCGGCTGGTCCTGCAACGCGGAGCTTTGACCTGGTGGTCCAGTCCTTGCGGCAGCGCAGCGGGACACTGGCAGGCTATCTGCTGGTACTGCATGAGACGACAGCACACAAGCAGGAGGAGGAGCGCCTGCGGTTTGCCCAACTGCAATGGCAGCAATTTCTGGAGGCCTCGCCGGATCCGATGTGGATTAAGGACACTGAAGGGCGGTACGTGGCGGCCAATGAGGCGTTCAAGTTTGTCGATCCTGCCCGGTACCGCGACGTGGTGGGCAGGACGGATGCCGAGTGTTTTCCCGCTGAGATAGCCGCCGCCTACGTGGCTGATGACCAGAAGGCCATCCGCGACGGCGTCCGTGAGGGCGAGTTCACGGCAGTCGGGGTCGATGGCAAGCTGCGCACCTTCCTCACCAAGAAGGTTGCCCTGCGCACGCCGGATGGAGCCATCGCTGGAACGCTGGGCATCGCGCGGGAGATCACAGAGCGCAAGCGTGCGGAGGATGCCCTTCGGGAGAGCGAGGCCCGCTTCAAAACCATTTTTGACGAGTCACCGCTTGGCATAGCATTGACGGACTCTCTGACCGGCAAGATCCAGGCGCTGAACCCGATTTTCGCACAGATTCTTGGCCGGCCGGTGGAAGAACTGGTCGGGACAGACTGGATGGGCCTGACGCATCCGGAGGACATCGGCAAGGACTTGGAACAGACGGCTCTGCTCGTTGCGGGGAAAATACCCCGGTTCCAGATGGACAAGCGGTTTATCCGGCCCGATGGCAGCATCGTCTGGGTCAGCATGACAATTGCCTCGTTCCCTCTGCCGATCCAGGAGGGTCCTGTTCACCTGTGCATGATCGAGGATATCACCGAGCGCATGCGGGCCGAGGCGCAGCTGCGCCAGGCGCAGAAGATGGAGGCGATCGGTCAGCTGGCGGGCGGTGTCGCCCATGACTTCAACAACCTGCTGACGGGTATCTTAGGCAACATGGCCATCATTCGTACGGACCTGCCGCCAGAGGATGCACTGCAGGAGAATGCTGCTGCAGTGGAGGAGGCAGCCCGTCAGGCTGCCAATCTGACAAAGGGACTGCTGACCTTTGGCCGCAATGCCGTTGTTCTGCCGGTACCCATGCGCATGGCGGCTGCACTGGATGTGAGCGTGGCAATGCTCAAACAGTCGCTGCCGGCGACCATGCAGGTCGTGCGTGACGACCAGGAGAGCGACTGGACGGTTCTGATGGACCAGTCCCAGGTGACGCAGATCGTGCTCAACCTGGCTGTCAATGCGCGCGATGCCATGGATGGCGTCGGGACCCTGACGATACGCACGAGGAACGAAGTTGTGGACGAGGCATACCTCCGCGATCAGCCGTTTGCGCGCACAGGGGAGTTTGTCCGGCTTACCTTCACGGATACAGGCCCAGGGATTCTGCCCGAAGCCATGCCGCATCTCTTCGAGCCCTTCTACACCACCAAGCCGTTCGGGACTGGCACGGGACTGGGGCTGTCGATCGTGTATGGAGCGGTCAAGCAGGCTGGAGGGTGGATCGTGGCATCTTCCCGCAATGGACCCGCAGGCGACCATGGGGCCACCTTTGACATCTACCTGCCGCGCTGTCTG
>JBNAWM010000033.1:0-13819 GCA_049699855.1 Candidatus Cryosericum sp. | reverse complement strand
GCCCCCGGGAATGGTGAGGTCCATGATGATGACGCTGAAGGGCTGGTCCGAGGCGGTTGCTTCCGCATCTGCCCGCAGGGCGGCCGCTCCATCGGGAACAGCCTCTGCGTCATAGCCCAGCTTCTTCAGCATGGCCACGACGACCTGTCGTACAGCTGGCTCGTCATCCATGACCAGGATGCGCCCGTGTGCGCTGATGACAGGAGAGGGCTGAGCAGGCGACCGGGATGCGGGAGCCGAGGCTGCCGGCAGGACGATGGTGAAGGTGGTGCCGACGCCAGGCGTCGAGGTGACGCCGATGTGCCCGTCGTGCTTGTGGATGATGGCGTAGGAGGTTGCAAGGCCAAGTCCACTGCCACGGCGCTTTGTGCTGAAGAAGGGGTCAAAAATCTTGGGCAGGTCGTCTGGACCTATGCCGATGCCACTGTCACGAAACTCGATCTGGAGATAGGGGCCGGGAGCCAGGTCGGCGTGCGAACCGTGAGCGACGTTGACATTGCGTGCCGAAACGGTGACGGTTCCCCCAGAGGGCATCGCTTCATTGGCGTTGATTGCGAGATTCGAAAACACCTGGCTGATCTGGCCCGCGTCCGCATTGGCAGTCCAGAGGTCCTCGGGCAGATCGAACTGGACTGACACGCTGGAGCCGCGCAGGGCGAAGCTGACGGCATCGCGCAGGAGATGACCGACATCCTGGACCGAGCGCACGGGTGCCCCTCCCTTGGCAAAGGTCAGCAATTGCTGCGACAGCCCGCGGGCCCGCAGGATTTCATGCTCGGCTTCCTCCAGCAGTTCGTGTGAGCGGTCGCGATCCTCCTCCATGCGGGCCAGGTTGATGTTGCCGATGATACCCGTCAGCATGTTGTTGAAGTCATGGGCAATGCCGCCCGCAAGCGTTCCCAGCGATTCCAGCTTGTCCATGCGCTGAAGCTCTTCCTCCAGGTGCACCGTGCGCGTCACGTCCGCACCCGACGAAATGAGGCCGGTGACCCGGCCATCGGCGTCCCTCAGCAGGGAGTCATGCCACGAAATGATGCGTTCTTCGCCACTGCGGAGAACCACCGGGCCATTGATGTGGTCTGGAATTGGCTGCCCTTCCAGCTCGCCGCGAAGGAAGGCCTTGGCCTTGTCGCGCTCCCGCTCTGGCAGACGGAGGCTGAGCCAGTCTTTGCCCGCGATCTCCTCGGGTGTGTAGCCGAAGAAGTCGTAGCCCATCTGATTGAGGCGGAGGAGGTGAAGGTTTGCGTCGTATACCTCGATGATGACTCCTGACATGTTGAAATATGTTTCGGCCTTGGATGCCTCTTCGCGCGCGGCTTCCTGAGCCAGGTGACGGGCGGTGGCGTCATGGCCCACCAGCAGGACCCTGTCACCTGGGAGCGGGCTGATGCGTGCCTCAAACCAGCGCGTGGTGCCGCCTGTCTCCAGGCTGTAGTCCATCTCGGTGGTGGTCCGGCTCTCAAGTGCCTGGTGAATGCTCTGGAGAAACCGTTCAGCAAGATTCCGGTCAAAGAGCTCACGGACAGTCCGGCCCAGCAGCTCCTCGCGGGGAGCGACAAGCAGCTCCTCCCGTGTCGGCGCAATCTCGATGTAGCGGCCGTCCCCATCCAGAACGATGATGAGGTCGTTCATGGCCGCAAACAGGGCGCGCATACGGGCTTCGGAGTCGCGCAGGGCATGTTCGGCTGTGATGCGGTCCGTGATGTCCACCATCGCTACCAGGACGCGGTGCAGATTCTCCTCTGCGCCGGGCGCGACCATCCACTGCGAAGAAACGACCAGCGGCTTGCCTGTTACGGTCGAAGCTGGCCCCTCCCACACAAACGATGAGTCGCCCGCAGCGACATGTACCACCTCATCCTCGAAGTGCTCAAGGGCTTCTTCGGGCATCGTGTTCATGAGCGACCCCAGCAGTTCGCTCTTGCTGGTGGCGCCGGCCAGTTGAAGGGCCGCACGGTTGACATCGGTGACACGGACAAGGGATGCAAGTTCGCGCACGATGTCTGGATGTGCGTGCAGCCATGATGCGACATCTGCCGTGCCCGGAGGGAGAAGCTGTCTCAGGCGCTTGTTCAGCTCGAAGTAATCCTCTTCCCACAATGCAACCGGAGCGTCTTCGAACAGGGAATGGTAGCGCAGTTCGCTGGCGTGGACAGCTTCTGCGGCTCTCTGCCGTTCGATAGCGACGGCGATCTGATCTCCGACGAAGGACAGGATGTCCCTGTCACGCTTGGTATACTTGTAGGTTCCGCGATACACCTGGACGGCGAGGACGCCAACTGGTCTGCCTTTCAGCTTCAGCGGGACGCCCAGCCAGCTGGAAGGAGGGGTCCCCGTGGCCACCAGCCGCCCCGTCCTGATCGGCTCTTCCTCGGCAAACCTGCTGAGAAGGAGTGGAACACCAGTGCGCAGGATATGGGCCGTCAACCCCGTCTCGGCGGTCTGCGGGTCGGGGGGCGCGTCATATTCGTCGAAATAGTACGGATACGTGATGATGTTCGTTTGCGGATCGCGAAGAGCAATATACAGGTTTTGTGCCGGCATCAGCTCCCCGACAATGGCATGGATGCGCGCGTAGAGCTGGTCCAGGTTTTCGGCCGCGACCGCCGCCTGTGAGATGTGGTACGTGGCGTCCTGCAACTGGCGCGCATGGACCGGCTCGTCGATGTCGACGATGGTTCCCTCGATAACCAGGCGGCCATCCTTCATGGTCACGGGCCGCCCCTGCTCCCACACAACGCGCATGGTGCCGTTGGCATGAAGCATGCGGTACCGCATCTGAAAGGGCTCTCCCCGCTGGACGGCGACCGAAATGGCGTCGACGCACCGCTGAAGATCGTCCGGATGAACGGTCTCGGCAAGAACCTCCGGGTGTCCCACCAGATCCTCCGCTGTACGCCCAAGCAGATGCTCATACCCGCCGCCCACGACCTCGAAGACAAAGGGCGGTTGTGCAGAGGCGCGATACACCATGCCGGGCAGGCCAGCCATCAGCCGGGCCAGCTCCTGGTCCTCTGGTTCTTGTGCCGGAACCGGCAGGCCGCCCTTCGTTCCGGGGATTCCATCACGGTCATCGTTGTGTGTCATCCGTTCTCCTTCATACAATATTCATTATGAAAGAAAACAGAGACTCTGCAAGAGTGCGCGGGGCGCTTGCTCACTGGAGATCGGCGTGGCATTGGCAGGTCCTGTAAGGGTTGTTATCGGCGTCGGGTCAGCGGCCGCCCCTTGATTCGGCGTAGTTCCTAGCTAGAATGAGTGCCTGCTCAGAAAATGAGCATATACTCAGATGAGGAGTTTGGAAATGGCTGACATGCAGGATCAACAGGAGAGCCTGGCGCGGCGTGAACGCCGCACGCACCGGCGGCAGGAGGAAATCCTGCAGGCGGCTGCGTCCGTTTTTGCTGCACGGGGGTACGCTGCTGCGACGACGAGGGAGATCGCCGCCGCCGCCGACATCGCTGAGGGCAGTCTTTACAACTACTTTGCGAGCAAGCGGGACATGCTGGTAGCGATCATCTCGCGCTCGCCGTCTCCCATCGACCGCCTCCTTGCCGACGCTGGATCCGTGACCAGCCGGGAGCAGTTCATCGAATTCTTTGAACGGGCGGTCATGACGCCGGCATCAGAGCAGCCCTGGATGCGCACGATCATCAAGGAGGCGTGGACCAACGACGAGCTGTTTCGGCAGTATCAGGCGGCACACGTCGAAGAGCTGACATCGCGTCTTGCGGGGGTCATCAGTGCGGGAGCGGCGGCTGGCTGGCTGCGGTCGCTGGATCCCGACAGCACGGCGCGTGCCGTCATCTCCCTGCTCATGGCGTTCATGATGCATCCCATGCGGGCCTGCCCCGCGGGGGAGACGCAGGAGGGGCGCGACCGCCGCATGCGTTCGGTCATCGACATCCTGCTGTATGGTTTGATGGGGAGCGACTCCCCTGAACAGGAAAAGGAGTAGCAGATGCATCAATTGCTGAGGATTTTTCGTTTCTTGAAACCCTATCGGAGGGCGGCCATCCTGGCCATGGTCACGTTGCTTGTGACCATCGCCTCGGATCTCGCCGTTCCCCGTCTCATCCAGAACGTCGTTGACAACGGCATCTCCAAGAACGACATGCGCGTTGTCCTGGGAACCATGGGTGTCATGCTGGCAGTGTCCGCCCTGGGCGTGCTCATGTCCATCCTCAACACGAGGTATGCAGTTGACGTGGCTGTGGGTGTCGGAACAGACGTGCGCAGTGCGACCTTCCGGAACATCCAGAAGTTCAGTTTCAGCAATCTCGACGAGCACCGCACCGGCGACCTCATGACCAATCTGACCAGTGACGTCAGCCGCGTGCAGACCATTGTTCAGATGAGCCTGCGCGTCATAACGCGGGCGCCGCTCATGCTGGTGGGCAGTGTTATTCTCATGTTCCTGACCAGCCCGAAGCTGGCGCTGGAGGTGCTGGCCATCCTGATTGTCAGTGGCACGCTCATTGTCGTGGTCTCCACCAAGGCTCAGCCGATCTGGCTCCGCGTTCAAACCAGGCTTGACCGCCTCAACTCGGTTCTGCAGGAGAACCTGGCCGGCATGCGCCTCGTGAAGGCATTTGTCCGCGGGAACGAGGAAAACAGGCGCTTTGACGTGGTCAACAATGACTTCATGGAACAGAATATCCGCGTCCAGCGTCTGCTCGCCTTTGTGATGCCAACCATGATGGTGGTCATCAACGTAGGGATGGCTCTCATCATCCTGGTCGGGGGCAAGCAGGTCATCGGCGGCACGATGACGACGGGACAGCTGATGGCTTTTCTCAACTACCTCATGTTTACCATGTTCCCTCTGGTCATGATGGCCAATCTGGTCATCATCCTCTCCCAGGCCGAAGCGTCGGCGGGACGCATCAACAAGGTGCTTGACGCGGAGAGCAGCATCGTCGACAAGCCAGGTGCCCGCGATCTCACGAGCGTCCAGGGCAGAGTCGTCTTCGACCATGTCAGCTTTGGCTACGGGCAGGACGGTGGCGACGCCGTGCTCCAGGATGTGAGCTTTGCCGTGGAGCCAGGCCAGACCGTTGCCATTCTGGGTGAGACCGGCGCGGGCAAGACAACTTTGGTCAATCTCATTCCGCGCTTCTACGATGTCACCGATGGACGCGTCACCATAGACGGCGTCGACGTGCGCGACGTGACACTCTCCTCCCTGCGCAGTCACATGGGTATTGCCCTGCAGGAGGCCGTCCTCTTCACCGGCACGATCCGCGATAACATCCGGTATGGGCGCCCGGAGGCGTCCGACGAGGAAGTGCGGGCTGCGGCGCGGGTTGCGGCAGCTGATCAGTTCATAGGTACCCTTGCAGAAGGATATGACACGAAGGTGGAGGAGCGCGGAGCCAACCTCTCCGGCGGGCAGAAGCAGCGACTTGCCATAGCGCGGGCGCTGCTCATGAAGCCGAGTATCCTCATTCTGGATGACAGCACCAGTGCGGTTGACGTGGATACTGAGGCGCACATTCAGGAGGAGCTGCTCAAGGCGCACGCAGGAGCGACCGTCATCATGGTTGCAACACGAATCAGTACGGTGCTCGGAGCAGACAAGATCCTGGTCCTCGACCGGGGACGCATCGCTGCCGAGGGGACACATCAGGAGCTGATGGAGACGAGTCCCATCTATCGTGAAATCTACGATTCCCAGCTTGGGAACGGAGGAACCAGCAATGGCTGAAAAGAAGACGGAAGGACAGCTTGTCCGGGGCGGTGGCCCCATGGGAGGGGCCAGCGCTACAGCAAGAGCCAAGGATGCGAAGGGGACGCTGCGGCACCTGATGCAGTATCTGCGGCCATACACGGGCCAGTTGGCGATCGTCGCCGTTCTGCTGGTCATCGGCGCTGCGCTGTCGCTGGTCGGGCCCCTGCTGATCGGCAAGGCCATCGATTCGATCGACAAAACCCACAGTATCCGGGTGGGCGCGATCCTTGCCGGATGGATGATCTGGGCAGGCGTCGGCAGCTGGCTGGCTGGATCGGCACAAGCCTGGATCATGGCCGGGGTTTCTCAGCGTGCCGTCCGCGATATGCGCAAGAACTTGTTTGAGCACCTCCAGACCCTTTCCATGAGCTACTTCGACCGCCATTCGCAGGGCGACCTGATGAGCCGCCTGACCAATGACATGGACGCCGTCAGCCAGTCACTTTCGCAGGATCTGACGTCACTGATCAGCAACCTGCTGAGTGTCCTCGGCATGATCATCATGATGCTGATTCTCAGCAGGTGGCTTGCGCTGACGGCGTTTGTCATGCTGCCGCTGATGTTCTATCTCACGAGCAGAGTCATGGTCTGGACCCGGCCGCTGTTCCTGAAGCAGCAGCGCACGGTCGGAGACCTCAACGGTGTCATGGACGAGGAGGTCGGCGGCCAGCGGGTCGTCCAGGCATTCGGACAGCAGGCAAAGGCGCTCATGGTGTTCGACGCCAGCAACAATGCGGCACGTGAGGCCGGGCGCCGGGCGCAGTTCATCGCCATGATCATGATGCCCATCCTGCAGTTCCTCGATCATATGGACGTGGCCATCGTGGCAGGCGTGGGAGGCGTGCTGGCCCTCAGGGGCATCGTCACCGTCGGCCTCGTGGCCACCTTCCTCACCTATACCCAGCGCCTTTCACAGCCACTACTGCAGGTGGCAAACCTTATGAACACGGTGCAAGCGGCGCTCGCTGGTGCTGAGCGCGTCTTCGAGGTCATCAACCACAGGCCCGAGCTGCGAGACAAGCCGGGAGCCCTGCCCCTCCAGCAGATTCAGGGCGATGTTGTCTTCGACCATGTCGACTTTGGATACCTGAAGGATGTGACCGTCCTCCACGATGTCAGCCTGCACGCCCTTCCTGGCCAGATGATGGCTCTCGTGGGTCCCACCGGGGCTGGCAAGACCACCATGGTCAGCATCCTCTCGCGTTTCTACGACATCCAGAGCGGGCGCATCCTCATCGACGGCACAGACATCAGGGACGTCCAGGTGGACAGCCTGCGGCGCCAGTTGGGCATCGTTCTCCAGGATGGTTTCCTGTTCTCTGCCTCAGTCAAGGAGAACCTGCGGTTTGGCCGGTTGGATGCGACCGATGACGAGATTGTCGCCGCCGCCACCCTGGCTAACGCCGACCAGTTCATCCGGCGATTGCCGGATGGGTATGAGACCGTTCTTGCCGAGCGCGGCAGTGATCTCAGCCAGGGACAGCGCCAGTTGCTTACGATTGCCCGTGCCATCCTGGCAGACCCGCGCATCCTCGTCCTCGACGAGGCCACCTCGTCCGTCGATACGCGTACCGAGATCCACATTCAGCAGGCTCTGCTCAACCTCATGAAGGGGCGAACCAGCTTCGTCATTGCCCATCGCCTCAGCACCATCCGCACAGCCGACCAGGTTCTGGTCATCGATGGCGGGCGCATCATCGAGCGCGGAACGCACGAATCTCTGCTGGATGAGCACGGCTTCTATTACAACCTGTACATGTCCCAGTTCAAGGGAACGTCTGCAGCGGCTGCAGCAGCTGCCATGGAACCATAGTCTGATAGGTCATGCACACGGGGCGGCTGCATGTCCGCCCCGCCCCGCGGCCGAGCAGTTTTGGACTTCTCTGCTATGCTGTACGCAGGGGAGGAGACCGGAGAACGCGGGTGGTGCCATCATCAACGGAATGCGCGTGGGCAGAGAGGACGCTGCCGCATCATGGGCATAACAGACATTGAGGTCTTGCCGGTGCTCAGCTATGCACTGGTTTCCATCTTCACGCCCGGGCCCAACAACATCACCTCCTCCTCGCTGGGGATGCGCCTTGGATATCCGCGCACACTGCGCTTCATCGCCGGTGTGGTCAGCGGGTTCTTCTGCATCATGGCTGCGTCGGGGTTGCTGACAGACCTGCTCGTCTCGCTCTATGGCCATATCGCGGTCGTCCTCAAAATCCTGGGTGTCGCCTATCTCCTGTGGCTTGCCTACACCGTCCTGAGGCCCAAGCGTGGAGCGCATGCGCGTGCTCAAGGCGGAGCCCGGTACCGCGACGGGCTTGTGCTCCAGTTCGTCAACGTCAAGGTCATCCTCTTTGGGCTCACGATGTATGCGACGCTGCTGGCTCCCCTTGCCAGGAACTGGCGTGCCATCCTCGTTTCTGCGCTCCTGCTCACCCTGCTCAGCTTCTGCTCGACATCGATGTGGGCTCTGCTGGGCGCCGGCATCCAGCGCTTCATCGCCAACCCCAGGGTCAAATTCATCTACACCCTCACGCTGGCGCTCTTGCTGCTCTACGCCGCCTGGTCCATCGCCGTCTCCTAGATACCCTCGTTCGCCCCCTCCCCCTCACCCCGCCAATTGTGAATCCCTTTGTACCAGGTACAATGGTCTTCACAATTGTTGCAGGATGCTCTGGTTATGGCACTGCAACTGTGCGATTGCGCCCCGTGTTCTTGGCCTCGTAGAGTGCATCGTCGACGCGCTTCAGGAAGGTATCCTGCGTATCATCTTCGTGAAAAAGCGTGGCACCGAAGCTGGCCGACACAGCGGAACCGTCGGGCAAACGAACCGACTCGATTGTCCGGGTGCGGAGGCGTTCAGCGACGACGACAGCGCCCGTCAGATCTGTGTTTGGAAGCAGCAGGAGGAACTCTTCGCCGCCAAAGCGGCAAGGTGTGTCCTCAAGGCGGCAGGAAGAACGCAGTACGGCCGCGAACGTCTTGAGGACGACATCACCCTCGTCGTGGCCAAACGTGTCGTTCACGTGCTTGAAGTTGTCGAGGTCCGCCATGAGCAGACTGAGCGGCTGGCCGGTGCGTCTGGAGAAGGACAGCGCCGCTGGCATTGCCGCAAGAAACGAGCGCCGATTGGGAAGGTCGGTCAACACGTCGGTATTCATGAGCGCCGTGATCGTCTTGTTGGCTTGCTCCAATTCACTGTTGCGCCTGCGGACCTCGCGTGTCACATCGGTCAGTTGATCAGTCAGGCGAGACATCTGAAGGATCATGTCATCGGTGCCCACGGTGGAAGGAATCCCAACAAGGAGATATGTGCCGTCAAGGGCGCTCACGGTGCCGGCCACCGCTGCCATGTCCCCGCTTGACGTACGGAGGATGAGTGTGACTGGCGTGGATGAATTGGGCTCGGGCAAGGCAGGAAGCTGCGTGACATCAAGAACGTACTCGAGCAGCGAGTGGCCGGTCGGGATACCCCCGCAGGTTCGCTGTGCTCCCTCATTGCAGTCAAGAACCTTCCACTCGCCATCGAAGAGCGCAATGATGACAGAGGGCGCTGCCACCACTGCCTCCAGGAGAGCGTCCTTGTAGCGGAGCAGAAGTGAGTCGTTCATGCGTTGAGACGGCGGCGTTCCTCCCACCAGCTGTTGGCAAGCGCGACAGCAGATGCGCCGTCCATGGCGGAACCGTCCGCACCAACTGAGTCCACCAGCGATGGATACGTGCTGAACGCGATGCCGCCCACCATGATGCGGACCCCTGACAGTTCCGGTGTTGCGCGGATGCTGGCAACCGTGCGCTGGACAACGTCGATATTGAAGGGCATGGCGACAGAGATGGCAACGATCTGAGGATTCAGGATCTTTGCGAGGGCGATGAGATCGCCGACTGGTGTGTTCGCTCCGAGGAAGGTGACGTTCCATCCGTCGAGCTCCAGGAGATCGGCGACCATGCGCGCGCCCAACTCGTGGAACTCATTGGGTGCCGACGTCACCAGGGCACTGCCCTTTTCGTGGACAGGAGCCGGAACGCGCATGTACAGCGCCGACATGATGCGAGCCACAATGGAGGTGGCAAAGTGTTCCATGGCCACCGACACCTGGTTGCGCTCCCACATCTGCCCGATGTCATACATGGCAGGCTGAACCACATCCAGATAGAAGCGGGCGATGTCATCTCCCGAATGGACTGCGTTTCGGGCGATATCCAAGGCGCGGCTGCTGTCGCCGGTCACCAGGGCGGCCAGGAACTGGCGTTCGACGGTGGACCAGGGCTCTTCAGTAGACGATGGCACGCTCGGATGCGCTTCTTGTGACAGTGCGGCGATACGCTCATGCTGGGCAATCATCCAGTCATAGACGGTGCAGATCTCCTCAGCCTGAGATGCCTCGAGGGTGCCGCGGACTGCCTACTGCCATGCATGGAGCACGGTCGGAAAGTACTCCAGCTGAAAGCCCCGTGAGGTGTACGTCCGGTAGACCCAGGGCAGAACCATGGCGAGCATCGTGTAGTTGTTGAGCAGAAACACCGTCTTCATCAGCGAAGAGTGGTTGTCGTGATTGTCTCTCATCACGCTCAGCGGGTTACCTCCCGTCAGGGCATGGATCGATGGCAAAGCCTCCATGGATGCGTTGACGCGTGCGGTCAAGTCTGCCCGGGACCGCATGTAGGCCAGCGCCGCTTCCTTTGAAACCGGACCAAGCGTCTCCGCTGACGTCACAAGATCATTGATCTGCATGCAAATCACCTCCGCGAGTTGATAGCACAGCACAATTTGTAATTCAGTATATGGTTGCCCTGCTTACGCGTCAACGTGGGAGTCACCCCGCGAATTGTGAATCCCTTTGTACCAGGTACAATGGTGTTCACAATTGGCATGTCGTTGCCCAGCTGTGACTGTTTTGGCGCTTTCATTGTACAATACCGGAGAGGTACCTATGTCAGGGGAAGGGAGATGCTTATGGATAAAGATGCAATGACAAGATATGAGCTGTGGTTGAACGATCCGGTGATTTCGCAGACGGACAAGGATACACTCAGGAACACGGATCAAGCGGAACTGCAGGATGCCTTCTACAAGGACCTGGAATTTGGTACGGCAGGAATGCGCGGCGTGATGGGCCTTGGCGCAAACAGGATGAATCGCTACACCGTGGGCAGGGCAACGCAGGCCCTTGCCAATTACATCAAGAAGACCGTTGCGTCGGGCGGGAGCGTTGCCATTTCATATGATACGAGGCATTTTTCAAAGGATTTTGCACTGGAATCTGCCGAAATCCTTGCTCAGAGTGGCATAAAAGTATATCTCTTCGACGATTTCAGGCCAACTCCGGTGCTTTCACTGGCCGTGCGGCATTTCAAGGCAACGGCCGGCATCATGATCACAGCAAGTCACAATCCCCCGCAATACAACGGCTACAAGGCCTACTGGTCCAACGGAGCACAGGTCATTCCTCCTCACGATGAAGGGATCACGCGGGAGTACGAAGCGATAACATCTTTTGGTGAAATACGAAGCATGCCCCTGGAAGAGGCCCGCCAGAAGGGATTGGTTGTCATGATTGGCAGCGAAGTCGACCAGGAGTATTTCACCAAGGCTCTTTCGTACTCGTTCGGAGTGCACTCAAAGGCATTGAAGATCGTCTACACTCCTCTGCACGGTACGGGTGTCAAGACAGTGCCTGTCCTGCTCGAACGGGACGGTTTTGAGTTTACCTCTCAGAAGGAACAGAGCGTTCCCGATGGATCGTTCCCGACGGTCAACTATCCAAATCCCGAGTTTGACGAAGCGTTCAAGCTGTCCCTGGCCGATGCCAGGAGACTTGGTTCGGACATCGTCGTTGCATCCGACCCCGATGCGGACCGCATGGGGGTTTTCGTGCGGCATGACGGGGACTACGTCAGAATCGATGGAAACCAGATGGGGGCTCTCCTCTTGCACTTCATGCTGGAGATGTACTCCAGAAAGGGAATGCCGGAACACCCCGCAGCCATCGAGTCCATCGTCTCTTCGAAGCTGTTCGCCAAAATAGCGAAGTCGTATGGCGTTGAAGTCAGCGAGGTTCTGACGGGTTTCAAATGGATCTGCAACGAAGCCGACGACCTGCGGTCCCGGGGAAGGAACGTCTTCTTTGCCTACGAAGAGAGTTACGGCTACAACGTGGGGGACTTCATCTACGACAAAGACTCCGGCACGCCCATCATGATGACCTGTGAAATGGCGGCGTACTACCAACAGAAAGGCATGACTCTTGTGGATGCGGTTGAGGAGCTGTACAAAAAATATGGCTACTACCTTGAAGATCAGCTTTCACCGGTCTTCGAAGGCGAAGCCGGCGTCGCCAAAATACAAAGCATCATGCAGAACCTGCGCGAGAATCCTGTCAAGGTGCTGGGAGGATACGAGCTGACAGATGTCATCGACTATGCAAAGGGGCATGACCACCTGCCGCCGTCGGATGTCTTGAAGATGGAATTCGGTGACCGGCTGGCAATCTACGCACGGCCTTCTGGCACGGAGCCGAAGGTGAAATTCTACTTGATGGTTATGAACATGGAAACCCGTGTGGGCGCCAAAGCACTCCTGGAACGGGTGAAAACGGAGTTCTCGGTACTCCTGAATGCCATAGAGTGACGCCCTTGGTGTCAGGCACCATTGGCTTCACAATTGAAGAAAAAAGCCCCGAAACAACTGTTTCGGGGCTTTGACGACAAACAGCGGAGCAGGTTACTTGGTGGTGCCTGTTCCTAATTTCGGAGTCTTCTGGCTGCGCTGGGGTCTTGCCTGGGGTCTTGCCTGGGTTTTTGCCTTGGGGGCAGCAGCCGTGGGGGCAGTGGCTTTCAGAGCTTCGCTGCCTGTCTTCACGGCAGGTGTCTTGCCTGCTGTCTCGGCTTTCTTCTGAGCAGCTTTGGGCTGGTTCTGTGGCGATCCCTTTGATGCCTGCTGTTTCTCAGGACGTTGTGTACTCACTGCTGGAACACTGGCCGGTGCCGGTTTCGCAGCCGTCACTTGGACGGGCTTCGCCTGTGAGGCAGCAGGACGCGATGGCTTGCTGGCATGTCTGTGTGCCTGTGTGGTCGGAGCAGCTGCCTTGACAGGCACTGTTTCGGTTGGGTGAACAACAGCTGCCGTCTGCTGTGGTTTTGCATCAGGTGAGTTGAGCAGACCTGCTGCTGCCATCGCTGCACGGACTTCGGCACGGAAGTCAACCGCTGGTCGTGCAGGTGTGACCGGCTTTGGCGCGGGAGCAGCGGTGACAGCCGAGGTGGCCGCGGGAGCGCTGGCGCGCACCGTGGGCTGCTGAGGCTGGGCTGTGGCTGCTGGCTGAACGGCGGGTGCCGGTGCCGGCGTCGTGACTGCCGCAGGAGTTGCCGCCGGGGTCGGGATGGCAGAAGGCGTGGTGGTGGGTACTGCCGCCGGTCTCTGCGTGCGGTCGCGGCGGTCAAAGCGGCCACGCCCTCTGGTGCGGTCGGTTGGTCGCTGGGGCGCGGTGGTCGATGCGGCGGGTGCTGAAGTCACAGCAGCAACAGCAACGGGCGCCGCAGCAGCGGCTGCAGCCACGGCGGGTTCGGCAAGGCCGTTTTCCTGATGGTGCACACGTCCGTGCGCGTCGATCACATCGGGCTGCTGGCGCGCTGGCGTGCCGGGGCGCAGGCGCGAAAGGTCTGTCTTCACGCCTTGGAGCGATGGCAGGAACATCAGACGCAGAGCGCACCACCACAAGTACTCGGCATCGGGGCCCTTGAAGTCATCAAGGTCAAGAAGGCCGTGCGCCAGTTCATTGCGCATGTTGGAGCCAAACTTCTCGACAAGCAGGCCCCTGAGGTCGAACATAAGGTCGCGCCCAAAGACGCGTTCTGCCTCGTCCATATCCAGAAGGGCACCCAGAACACGCTCCTGCTCGACGTTGCGCATGTCGATCTTGCTGGTGACCACGCCGGCTTTCTTGAGAACGATGCGCACGGCATTCTCGACCTGGGGTGTCAGTAAGGACACCGCGACAAGGAAGTCGCCGTTCATGCCGGCGTCCATGCCCCGGGCAAAGATTTCTTCGCGGCCGGCAGGCACGAAGGGGTTGTCGGTGGTGAAACTCCGCC
>JBNAWM010000032.1:0-14232 GCA_049699855.1 Candidatus Cryosericum sp. | reverse complement strand
GCCACCGGGTTCTACATGAGTACGTTTGACAGCTACATCAACGGGTCCAACGGCCTGTCCAAGGCGGAGATCGCGGACTTCTTCCCGGCCATGTGGAATTCAGGCAAGCTGGCAGATGGCAAGCGGTACATGATGCCCTTCAACAAGTCGAACGTCGTCATGTACTACAACAAGGACATGCTGAAGGCGGCTGGCATCGCGCATCCGCCGACCACGTGGCAGGAGTTTGCCGACGACTGTGTCAAGCTGACCAAGACGGACGACAAGGGCAACCAGACGCAGTGGGGTGCTTCGCACACCGTTTCGGTGGATCTCTGGTATGGCCTCGTGTACGCGTACGGTGGCCGCGTGCTGACCGACACCTACGACAACGTGCTGTTTGGCAACAGCAATGCAGCCAAGACCGCGACACAATTGTTTGCCGACCTGTACGCCAAGAAATACATGCACTACACCACAGCCTATGGCGACCAGACGGATCTGGGCGTCGGCAAGGCTGCGATGACGTTTGGCTCTGTGGCCGGCCGCACGTATTACGAGCAGGCTGTAGGTGGCAAGTTCGAACTGGGCGAGGCGCCTCTGCCTGCTGGACCTGCAGGAGCTGCAGCTGCGCTGTACGGCACCAATGTCGTCATGTTCGGCAATGCTCCCAAGTACACACAGCGCCAGAAGGATGCTGCATGGGCATACATCAAGTGGTTCACCTCGCCTCATACGCAGGCTGTCTGGGCTGCGCAGACCGGGTACATGCCAGCTCGCCAGAGCTCGCTGAATGACCCCGTTTTGGTGGCTGCCTATGCTGCAAATCCCGACAAGAAGGCTGGGCTGGAGCAGTTGGGCGCTTCCGTGCTTGAACCTCCGACGGCAGCGTGGAATGATTCGCGCAGCAAGATCTCCACTGGTTTGCAGAACATCTACCTCGGCAAGATCAGTGTTGCCGATGGTCTCAAGAAGATGGCGGCAGACGTCGAGGCGATCGTTCACAAGTAGCAGCTGAATAGTCGCAGGAGTTGTCACAGGGCGCGGGTACACACCTGCGCCCTGCCCATCCTGTGAGAGAGACAACCAGATCAAAGGAGTCGGCATGAAGCGGACAGGTCGGTTGATTGCAGTTGTGGTATGCGCATTCCTGTTTCTGAGTACTGCAGGCATTGGGCTGATTGCCGTGCGCGATAGCAGTGCAGCCTCCTACCAATTCAGCCTGGTCAATGGGCCATACGGGGGGTCGATTCGCAGTATTGCTGTCGCTCCCTCCTTTGCGGATGACGGCCGCGTTGCCGTGGGAACCAGTAACGGGCTGTTTGTATCGCGCGACCTCGGAGCCACGTTCAGCGTTGTGCGCAGTGGCCTGCAGGACCACAGCCAGAGCATCACTGGGGTCGCATACTCGCCGAACTATCTGCGCGATCGCCTGATACTTGTTGGCACCGAGGATGGATTGTATCGATCCGATGACGGCGGGGCCAGTTTTAACTACTCGAACAAGGGGCTGGCAGGTGACGCGTATACCACGGCCGTAGTCTGCTCGCCGACCATAAAGGATGATGGAACGGTCTTTGCCGGGAAATATCTGAGTGGAGTCTGGAAGAGCGTTGATGTCGGCCGCTCCTGGAGTCTGGCGGTTCCACAGTTGAAAGATCAGAATGTCGTGGCGATTGCCCCGTCTCCCTCGTTTGCAACGGATCACACCGTGCTGTTTGGGGTGGAGACATCCGCGGACGTCAGCGGCGCCTGGATCTCGACCGATGGGGGCACGTCCGTGAAGGCACTGCCGATCGTCAGTGAAAATACAGGGAATGCCATTGCATTCTCGCCTGTCTTTGCGACTGACCGGACGTTTGCCGTCGGGCTTGGTTCTGACGGCCTGTTTGTGACAAGTGATGGTGGCACGAGTTTCAAGAACCTGTACAAGGGGACGGTCACCTGTGTGCAGTTCTCCCCCGCGTACGCGACGACGCACGAGCTGTTTGTCGGTACAGCTGGCAGGGGGTTGCAGGTGGTCAACACGAGTGATGCTTCTCTGCGTTCGGTACAGATGCCGTCCTATGCGCAGTCATTCGCAATAACGGCGCTGTCGGCCAGCCCCGCGTTTGCCAGGGATGGGACGCTGTTCGTGGGAACCAGCCGCATGGGGCTGTTTGTGTCGAGGGACGCAGGCAGGACGCTTGTGGAAAGCAGCACGGGCATCACCAATGCCAGAGTGAACGGCGTTGCGGTGTCGCCGTCGTTTGGCTCCGACAAGACGGTATTCTTCGGCACTGCCTATCAGGGAGTCGCACGAACGTTTGACGGGGGCAAGACCGTTGCTTACTGCAACACCGGGTTAGGCGACGACAGCGTCCTGCAGGTTGCCCTGTCGCCCTCGTATGCGACGGATCAGACTGTGGTTGCAGGAACCGATGGGGGAGGGCTGTTCGTTTCGACGGACAGAGGAGACTCCTGGAAGTCGGCAGGCGACTTTGGGGGGTACGCAGTTCCCTGGATCGCGTTTGCCCCAGAGTACGCAAACTCCCATACTGCGTTCGTGTCAGTGGAAGGACAGGGCATCTGGCGCACCAGGGACGGATTTGTCACGTTCCATCAGCTGCCCCAGTTGGCCGCCGCGCCAGACCTGACAGATACCGTTGTTGACTGTATTGCCGTGTCACCGGCATTTGCCACGGACGGGACACTGTTTGCAGCAACGCATTCAGGGCGTCTGTACATGAGCAGCGATGGGGGCGACTCCTTCTCGTACCTCGCCGGGACGGGACTTCCACGCTATGCTGTCAAGGATTTGCGCATCTCGCCTGATTTTGTCCACGACAAAACGCTGTACATGTGCACCGATTACGGAACCTCCAGTACCCCTGCTGCCGGCATCTACCGGTCTACGAATGCGGGTGTTGCGTGGACGCAGGTAAACAGCGGCGTCTGGTATGATGCCTTCCGCATCAGCGATGGGTATGCGGGTGATGGAACAGTCCTCGCGGTCTCGTGGGGCGGCGGGCTTGACGTGACCACCAACAGGGGCCTGGCATTTGGCTCGGTTGGTTCAGGTATTCCTCTCGTGAGTGGCAAGTACTGGGGCAACGCCTTGGACATCTCGCCGACCTTCAGCAGGGATGGCGTCGTCTATGTGGGTCTGACCAATGGAGGCGTGTACACGACCTTCGATTTCGGAAGCGGTCTCACACCACCTCCACCCCCTCCGACGCCAAGGGCGGTGACCATCACCTTGACCATCGACAGTCCAACCATGACGGTGAACGGTGTCTCTCAGCAGCTTGATGCGGCACCGATGATCCAGGATGGACGGACGCTTGTGCCCATTCGGGCCATTGTCGAGGCTATCGGTGGCTCGATCAGCTTTGATGCCAAGGACGGCAAGGGGCGGGTCGATATCATCTTGAACAGCACGACCCTCTCCCTGTGGATTGGTTCCGGGACGGCCAGGTTGAACGGAAAGAACGTGCCGATTGATGCTTCCAATGCCAAGGTGGTGCCGATCATCAAAAGCGGACGTACCTATCTGCCGTTCAGGTTCGTAGGCGAGAGCCTGGGGTGCGATGTGAGCTGGGACGGGGCATCGCGTGTCGTCACGCTGGTCTACAGGCCATAGGGGGGCGTGCCATGAAGAAGACCTTGATTGTTGCCGTTGTTCTAATGCTGGTTTGTGTGACCATCCTGCCACGCACCGCTCATGCCGGGAGTGTGGATCGTCTAGTAACGTTCACGGACGATGCGAACATGGATGCCTGCCGTCTGATCGAGTCAGCCACAAAGTCTATCTACTTCACCATCTATGACTTCAGTGATCCGCGCATCAGTGACTATCTGGCGGACGCTTCGAGCCGAGGCGTTGCCGTGAAAATCATGGTGGACCCTGGCGAGCGTCTCAGCTTGACAGACTCCAAGGGAGTCATTGCGGACCTGGTGCGCGCCGGCGTCACCGTGCGCAGTACCAATCCTGCCTACCGGATTACCCACGCGAAGTACTTCGTTGTGGATGGTGCGTCGGCCTACATTTCCGGCAACAACTTCACCTATGCCGACGGCAAGAAGAACCGTGCGTTTGCTGTCATCACCACCGATCCAAAGGTCGTGGCCGACCTTACGGCCATATTCTGGGCTGACTGGCAGAGAAAGCCCTTCACGCTGGAGCAGCTGACCAGTGACCGCCTTGTCGTCTCGCCGATCAACGCCGGTGCTCGCGTGAAAGCGCTGATCGATGGCGCCAAGACCAGCATCGTCGTGGCAACCCAGTACCTCAAGAGCGATATGGTCAATCAGGCCCTGGCCGCAGCCGCACGTCGCGGTGTCAAGATCCAGGCAATTACGGATGGAACCAACGCCGATTCACGGGATGCTGCTTCTGCGGCACAGAACCTGATTGGCGACAATACCGTACGCGTCTCCATAACGCCGTACTATCACGTTAAGATGATGATCGTGGATGGAACGCAGATGCTGGTCATGTCGCAGAACTACTCTGATCCACCCCTGACCGACAATGCTACAGGCCAGCGCGAGGTGGGCATCGTTGTGACTGACCCGGCTCTCATCGCACACGCTCGGGCTGTCTTCAACTTCGACTGGGCAAATTCGATCGCTCCGTAGTCTGGAGGATCGACACAGGATGCACACGAGCCCCAGGCAGGTGCCTGGGGCTCTTTCGCTGGCTACTTCCCGATACAGAAGGTGCTGAAGACAGTCGCCAAGAGGCCCTCTGGCGAGACGCCTTCGCCCAGAATCCTCTGCAGGGCCTCACGGGCCTCGCTCAACATCTCAGCGCACGCATCCAGCGGCATGCTCGGGGGTGCCGCCACAAAGTCGGCCAGGTGGGTGTCGGCTGTTGCCAGCTCGCCTGCCTGGCGCTCGTTCACCAGCTGCCGGGAGAGGGATACGCCGGAGACTTGTTCGACAAGCAGGGCGAGAGCTCCGGTAAGGCGCGCGAGCTCGGTACCCTCGGTAGCGGAGATGCCAAAGAGGGGTTCATCTGGAGTGGCACGGTTGATATCATCCGGAATGGGCCCGGCATCGACCTTGTTGACGGCAACCAGGTGCGGCACATGAGACAGGCGCGCCAGCAGTTCCCGTTCGTGCGGCCTGATCCCTGTGGTGGCGTCCAGGACCAGCAGAATAATGTCTGCCTGCTCCAGTGCGCTGCGCGCTCGCTCGCCTGCCATGCCGTCGAGGGCGTCCTGCGGCGCGGGGCCGATGCCTGCGGTATCGACCAGCGTGACGCGGCGGCCGTTCATGACAATTGCCTCGCTGACGGTGTCGCGGGTGGTTCCGGGCAGTTCGGACACAATGACGCGCGGATAGTGCAGGAGCGCGTTCATGAGGGACGACTTGCCCACGTTCGGCGAGCCGGCGATGACGACGGTGATGCCCTGTCGGAGCTGGGCACTCGCCGCTGCGTCTGCCAGCAGGGGAGCGATGTCGTGGCGTGCCTGGAGGGCAAGCTGTCTTGCTGTCTCCATCCCCTCTGCCTCGTCCTCGTCGGTAAACTGATCGGGAAAGTCGATGGGGGCCTCCAGATATGCCGCTGCCCGTGTCACCGTGTCCAGAATGTTCCTGAAGGGGAGGGATGCATCATGGAACAGTGCGTGTCTCGCCAAGGTCAGTTCGAGTCCGGATCCAGCGTCGATGAGGTCGCGCACCGCCTCTGCCTGCAGGAGGGTCAACTTGCCCGCCAGCAGTGCCCTGAACGTGAACTCTCCGGGTTGGGCGGGCCGGGCACCGAGCTCGAAGCAGGCCTGCAGGACGTCATCCAGCAGGAGCGGACTTCCATGTAGCTGCAGCTCGACGGTATCCTCGCCCGTGTAGGACCGCGGGCCGCGCATGGGCAATATGATCCCCTGGTCCAGCAGCGCTCCAGAGCTGGGATGAAACAGGCGCCTCAAGTTGGCTATGCGCTCCACAAGGGGCGGCTGCCCGGGCGCCAGCTTGCGGGCTATCTCCCAGGAGAGCGGTCCGCTGAGCCGTATGATGCCAATGCCGCTGCTGCCACGGATGGTGGCAAGAGCGGCAATGGTGGTGGAATCCTGCGGCATGAGCCGCCCCTGTTACCTGGTCAGTTCTACGATGACGCGGCGCTGAGGGTCACGGCCCTCGCTGTGCGTCGTGATGCCCGGATAGTCCTTGAGCGTGACGTGGATGATGCGTCTGGCCTTCGCGCTCATGGGCTGCAGAACGACAGCCTGCTTCTCGCGCTTGACGCGCAATGCCGCGTCGATGGCTATGCGCTTGAGCATCTCGCGCTGGCGCATGACGTAGCCGTCGACATCGATGGTGATGATGCCGGGCACGCTTTCGCGGTCCCTGTGAGCGACGACGTTGACGATGTGCTGGAGGGCGGACAGGCTCATCTGGTCCTTGGCGAGAAACGTGCCGGTGCCAGTGAGCCCGGTGATGTTGATGTAGGGGTCGCCGTCCGTGTACGCCATCTGAATTTCGGGGTTATCATCCAGTGCCTTGAAGAAATCGGTGAGAAAACCGGTTACAAGCTGTTCGGCATTTCTGGACAGGCGCATGGATGCTCCTCTCATTTCTTCTTCGACTTGGCGGGAACCGCCGCAGGCACGGCCATGCCCTTGGTCAGGCGCTTGATGACGTAGTACTGCTGTGCTGCCGAGAACAGGGAAAAGAGCGCCCAGTACAGCGAGAGTGCGATGCTGAAGCCATAGGCCCAGTAGGCAAGCAGAATTGGCATGAAGTACGTCAGCATGGCGGTCTGCGACCTGTCCTGACCGGGGATGAAGGACGTGATGGACTGCACGTAGGTCGAGGCACCGACGATGATGGGCATGAGGAACCTGGTGGCAAGAGGCAGTGCACTCGATGCCATCGAGAGCGCGGGCGCCCAGAGGAATGGTGCGTTGTTGAACGGCGAATAGTTGTTGATCGCGGTGAACAGGGCCAGGAAGACCGGCCACTGCACCAGCAGGGGAAGACACCCGCTGAACAAGTTGACATTGTTGTCCTTGTACAGCTTCATGGTCTCCTCGTTGAGTTTCTGGGCGTCATCCTTGCTGGGGTATTTTGCCTTGAGCTTGGCAAGCTCCGGCTGGAGCTTCTGCATGTCGACCGTCGACTTGAACTGCATGCGGGTAAGAGGCTCCGTGATGAGCTTGAGTCCGAGTGTCAGGAGGATGATGGCAATTGCGTAGTTGGGAATCAGCTTGTACAGCATCTCGATGATCCAGCGGATGCCGTTGGAGAGGAAGTTGGTGCTGCCCACCCTGATGATGCCGGCATTCGGGATGACCTTGGTGACCGCGTTGCCGTCGCCGTCTTTGTAGGAGACGCTCACGTCAACGGCGTACGACTTGATTGGGGCTGCCGACTTTTGCTGCAGAAGCAGCTTGACCTGGGCGGTCTTGCCTGGCAGAAGTGGGGCCGTCAGTGCAACCGAGGCATCAGGTGTCTGCCAGAGGGCAAAGGGTGCGATGCCGGGATTTCCATCGATGGACACGATCTGAACCTTGACGTCACTGACAAACTTCGTCATGTTGTTCTTGATCGTTATGACGATACCCACGTTTTCGAGCGGGCGGGCGACAGCCGAAAGGCCGATGCCCACCGGGTCTGATGATGTCGTGGGCGCTGCTGCCGTGGCGCAGCCCGAAAGTGTCAGAACACCAACCAGCAGGGTGAGAACGAGCAGAAGTCGATATGTGCTCTTACGAGACCTTTTTAGACTCAACGGAAACCTCCAGGGTATGAGTTGCATGTTTGTCATGACGGTGCAGTTCCGGGACCGGATCGTACCCGCCCTTGTGATAGGGGTGGCACCGGAGAACGCGCTTCAGGCCCAGCCACAGCCCTGTCAGGGCACCATACCGTTCGACAGCTTCCAGCGTGTACTCCGAACACGTCGGGTAATAGATGCAGGTCGGCCCCTTCAACGGACTGATGAACCGGCGATAGAAACGCAGCAGGAACGTGACAATCTTCTTCATTGCCGGCGATACTGGACGGTCAGCCGCAGGAGTTCGCGGCGAACGTCGTCTACCGATGCTCCACCGATGGGCTTGCGTGCCACAAGGACATAGGCCACATCCGGCACCAGGTCGGGCGAAACGGAGCGGAAAGCTTCTTTCATGAGACGCCTTGCGCGGTTCCGCTCAACGGATTCGCCCACCTTGCGGGAAGCAGTAAAACCCACAACGTGGGTGAGAGCAGGCGATACAAAAACAACCATCAGCGCACCGTGAAAGGCCTTCGAATTGTCGAAGGCCGTCTTGTATACGCTGCCTGGGATTCGCTTCCACAGTTTTGCCAACAGTCACTGCACCAACGGGTCAGCCGTCCACGGACGGACGGGCACCTACGCGACGATAAGCTTCTTGCGCCCCTTGAGTCTCCTGCGGGCGAGAACATTGCGTCCACCATGGCTTCTCATACGGTTGAGGAAACCAAGAGTGCGATTGCGCTTGCGGTTCTTTGGTGAGTATGTCGTTCTCATTATCGATACCTCCACTCATGAAACTCTTTAATAGCATACCCAGAAGATTGCGATTGTCAAAGCAGATGCGCCCCAGGCCGGGTGTCAGGCTTCATGCGTCTGCAAGCGGATTTGCTATGACAAGTCCGATGAGAATGCCGGCTGCTCCCAGCATCATCAGCGGCGTGAGCGATTCATGAAGAAACAGGATGCCTGAGGCCGTGCCGATCAATGGATTGAGGTAGACAAACATCCCCGTCTCCGAGGCCTTCTTCGTTTCAAGCGACTTGAACCAGACCGGATATCCGAGCAGGATAGAGAGATAGGCCAGGTACGCGACGCTCGCCCAGGCGATGAGGGGCATGGTCGCAACCTGCGAGACGAGCGAAGAAGGTCGGAGCCAGGGCAGCAGGAACAGTGTTCCGAGGAACAGACCCCAGATGGTGACATCGAGGCCCCGATAGCGAGTTACCAGTGGCTTGCTGACTACCGTGGAAAGCGACCAGCAGAGAGGCGCGAGAAACGCAAGGCCGACTCCCACGAGGCTGTTCAGCTCGATGCCTCCGTTGATGCCCAGCACCAGGACCACGAGGCCCGCAAGGGAGACGACCAGCCCGGCGATGCGCCTCCCACCCAGCCGTTCGCGCAGCAGAAGGGCAGACAGGACGCCGGTCAGGATGGGCGCAAATCCAGCAGTCAGCGCTGCCACGCTGGCGGTGACACGGGTTTCTGCGGCATTGAGAGCCAGGTGGTACCCGGCGACCATGAGGAAGCTGACGAGCAGCAGGCGGGGCCAATCCCGCCGGTCCAGTCTGCGCAGCCGGTACAGGCCGGGAAAGAGAAAGAGGAATGGCCACACCAGGGCAAATCGCAGAATGGCCAGATTGGCCGGTGTCAATGAGCGCGTGGCGATGCGCACAAAGGTGAACGCATTCGCCCAGATGAGAAACAGCCCGAGCAGGCTGAGGTTGACCAGCGCCGCCTTCCGGTCACTCATCGGGCAGAATCCACTGTCCAGAGAGCCTTCACCCTCCGAAGGGGAACGAGGACCAGGATAGCCAGGGCCACGCTTGGTACGACATATGCCGCGTTATACGCAAGAGAATAGAGCAGTGGGGACATGTGCCAGCTGGGGGCGGCGGAGGCAAAGAACACCAGGCCCGAAATGACATGAAAAACGTAGCGTACCAGCCCCGCGGCCAGCACCCCTTTCCACCAGTTGTGTCCCCTCAGAAAAACGGGCAGGCCGGCGAGTCCGAGGGCAAGGCCGGGCAGAGGGTAATCGAGAAGGATCTGCACAGGGTTGACGAACCATGGATCAGTGATCAGAGTCACCAGTCCGAGGGCGAGACCAACAATCAGTCCATCGCGCCATCCCCACTTGAGAGCAACATACAGAATAGGGATGATGCCCAGCTCCAGCGTGCCCCCCATCGGCATGGACCAGAGTGCCTTTGACAGGTAGTTCAGTGCAATGCCGAGGGCTACCGCCAGCCCCATCTCGGCCAGTTCCTTGATCGTGATTGACGTGCTTGAATTTCCATGCATGACTTCCTCCCTAATCCGCGGATAGATTCGGGGTGTCGTGACAGTACTCCGTCTCCCTACGCTGGCATTGTCCAGATCAGGTTCATAGAGTTGAGTCGCATGACTCTCTCAGCCCTTGCGGGCACCCCATACAAGCATATCCATGGATTTCTCTGAGTCAATTCCGCGGGAGGCGCGGCGAGCGTTCCAGTGGCGGCGGCAGTGGGGGGTCTTTACTTGTGTGCCGTTGTCAGTACAATGGCCAGTGAACCAAGGAATGGGACAGTGCCGGGTAGCAGATGCTGCTGGAAATGGAAGGTGCCCGGGCAAGTGAACTACGCTGGAAATCGTGCTGGAGAACGTCAGTCTAGTAATGGGAGGCTAGAGAGTATGAGATTCCTGAAAGTTTCACTGGTTGTACTGCTTGCCATCATGTTTGCCGTGGGTTCGACCGGGTGCAAGACGGCGACAACGACGCCGCCTGCAACCAAGAAGCTGAAAGTCGCGTTTGTCTATGTTGGGCCGCACAATGATGGCGGGTACTCCCAGGCGCACGAAGACGGACGCCTGTACCTGCAGCAGAATGACCCGAACGTTGAGACCCAGTATTCGGAGAGCGTTCCCGAAGGCTCTCAGGCCGAGAAGACGTTCCGGGATTACGCCAGCGCCGGGTACGATCTGATTTTCGGGACCAGCTTCGGGTTCATGGATGCCATGGTCAACACTGCCAAGGACAATCCGACGGTCAAGTTCGAGCATGCCTCGGGATACAAGCGCCTTGACAATCTTGGCACCTATTTCGGCCGCATGGAACAGCCTGATTATCTTTCAGGAATCATCGCGGGCAAGATGACCAAGACCAACAAGATCGGCTTCGTCCTGCCCTATTCCATCGCGGAGTGCATCCGTGAGGTTGACTCCTTCACGGTTGGACTGCGTGAAGTCAATCCCAAAGCTACGGTTACCGTCATCTACACCAATTCATGGTTTGATCCGGCCAAGGAAGGCGACGCCGCCAAATCCCTGCTCAATCAGAACTGTGATATCATTGCATCCGGCGTCGATTCTCCTGCACCTCTGGACGCCGCGTTTGCAGCTGGCAAGTACGGCATCGGCTACGACATGGACATGGCTGCCGGCATGAAGACGCCGGAGGAAGCCAAGTCGGTGCTGACCTCACGCATCTGGCACTGGGGACCCTACTATCTGAAGGTTGCCAAGTCGGTTGAGGATGGAACGTGGAAGTCCACCAACTACTGGGGAGGAATGTCTGACGGCATCGTCGACATCGCCCCTATCAGCTCGGTTGTTCCGCAGGACGTGGTCGACTACGTCAACGCCCGCAAGCAGCTCATCCTCGACGGCAAGTACACCCCGTTTGATGGTCCGATGGTTAACCAGAAGGGTGAGACAGTCGTTCCTGCCGGCACCACCATGTCCGATGCTGACCAGCTAAACCTGCAATGGTTCGTGCAGGGCGTCATCGGCGAGATTCCAAAGAGCGGTTCATAAAGGATAAGTCGTGCTCCCCGGCATACAGCCGGGGAGCATTTCATTTTGCCTGGAGGAAAAGATGGACGGCCAGGAACAACTGATGCTTGTCATGAACAATATCACCAAGCGCTTTCCCGGCATTGTGGCAAACGATCATGTCAGTTTCGCTTTGCGCAGAGGCGAGATTCACACACTCCTTGGCGAGAATGGGGCTGGAAAATCGACGCTCATGAACGTCCTCGATGGCATCTACTATCCGGATGAGGGTGAAATCTTCATCGAAGGCAACCGCGTAGACCTGCGTTCGCCCCTTGATTCGATGAAGCATGGCATCGGCATGATCCATCAGCACTTCATGCTGGTGGATTCACTCTCGGTGATCGAGAATGTCATCCTTGGACTTGAGTCCCAGGGGTTCTTCGTCAACAAGAAAGCTATCGCCCGCCAGATTGAAGCCATGGCGACCAGGTACAACTTCCGGGTCGATCCCTATGCAAAGATCTGGCAGCTCTCGGTCGGTGAGCAGCAGCGCGTGGAGATCATCAAGACCCTGATCAAGGGAGCTCGCATCCTCATCCTGGATGAGCCGACGGCGGTCCTCACGCCACAGGAGTCCGAAGAGCTGTTTGGCATCCTCCGGGAGATGAAGGGAGAGGGCAAGTCCATCATTTTCATCAGCCACAAGCTGAATGAAGTGATGGCTGTCTCGGACCGCATCACCGTCCTGCGCAAGGGCAAGCTGGTCGGGACGGTCGATACAGACTCCATTACAGAGCGGGAACTCGCAAAAATGATGGTTGGGCGCGACGTCCTGTTCCGTCTGGAACGCGGGGATGGCGAGCCGGGTCCTGAGGTTCTGACAGTTGAAGATGCCCAGGCTCGCAATGACAGGGGCCTTGTGGCTCTCGACAAGCTGAGCCTTGCGGTGCACGGGGGCGAGATCATGGGCGTTGCTGGTGTTGCAGGCAACGGACAGGTTGAACTGGCGGAATGCATCACCGGCTTGCGCCACCTGACGGGCGGACACGTGAAGATCAATGGCGTTGATGTCACCAACGCTTCTCCCTGCACGCTGGCGGCCGCAGGAGTCAACTACATCCCCTCGGACAGGCTTGGGGTGGGCCTCGTGCCCAACCTTTCCATGGTCGAGAACGCGGTGCTGAGGAAGTACCGCCAGCAGCCGGTCAGCACGGGCGCATTTATTAACTATGGCGCTGCATGCACGTATGCCGACGGGCTCATCGAGAAGTACGACATCGCCGTCCCCCTTCCCAACGCACCGGTGAAGGTTCTGTCGGGCGGCAACATGCAGAAGTTGCTGCTTGCCCGCGAGATTGGCGAGAATCCAAGACTCCTGATCGCGGAGCATCCTACCCGCGGTCTCGACGTCGGTGCCACGGAGTTTGTGCGCAAGACACTGCTCGAACAGCGGGACAACGGGGTTGCCGTGCTGCTGATCAGTGAAGACCTGGATGAAATCCTCATGGTTGCCGACCGGGTGGCTGTGATGTACGAGGGGCGCATCGTGGGCATTGTGGATGTGCACGACGTCGACATAGAGCAGATTGGCCTGATGATGGCGGGCGGCACCGCTGCCGTTCAGTCCTGATCAGAAAAGGAGACGCACATGCTGCGATTCGAGAAGCGCGAAAAGACGCCGGTACAACTGCGGATCATGGTGCCCGTGGTCTCGGTGCTGCTGGGGATGGTCGTGGGTTCGATCGTCATGCTCTTTGCTCACGTGAACCCGCTGACCGTCTACGGTGCCATCGTGAGCGGAGCTTTTGGTTCGGCGTACAAGTTTTCCGAGACCCTGGTCATCGCGGTGCCGCTCATTCTGATCTCTGTCGGTCTGACGCTGGCCTATCGCATGAAATTCCTCAACATCGGTGCCAAGGGGCAGTATATCATCGGGGCCATCTGCGGATCCTACCTTGCCCTGTTTGGCCCGGCGACCATGTCTCGGCCCGTGCTGCTGACACTGATGATGGTTCTGGGGACCATCGGAGGAGCACTGTGGGCGATCATTCCCGCACTGCTCAAGGTGTACTGGAATGTCAACGAGGTGATTGCCACCCTGCTCCTCAACTACATTGCCTCCTACATCTTGTGGTACTTCATGTATGGCACGTGGCGCGATCCGGGCAGTCACGGCTTCCCGCTCTCCAAGAACTTTGCTCTCAACGCCCAGCTTCCGCGCATTCTTCCACCGCCTTCGCGGCTGCACGTGGGGCTGTACTTTGCCCTTGCCGCTGCGGTGATCGTGTGGATCATCATCCGCAAGACGCGCTTCGGCTATGAGGCCAGGGTTATTGGCGAAAACGAGCGGGCGGCAAGGTATGCTGGGATCAACGTGGTCAAGACGGTGATCATTGCGGCGGCGGTCTCGGGGGGCCTTGCGGGCCTTGCTGGCATTGCCCACACCTCTGCCGTCCTGCGCATCCTTCAGCTGGAGATCAACTCGGATTATGGATACACGGCCATCATCGCGGCCTGGCTCGCAGGTCTTGACCCGCTTGTTGCGGTGGTGGTGTCGGTGCTTCTGGCCGCGCTGGAAGCCGGTGGGTACCAGATTCAGATCATCATGCGGGTGCCCTTTGGGATCGTAGGCGTCATTGAAAGCGCGATCCTGTTCTGCCTGCTGGCGGGAGAAGTCCTGACGCACTACCGTGTCACGCTGACGAGGAGGGTCGCTGCATGAATCCAACATTTGGCAGTATCCTGGTCAAGTTGCTTGCCGGCGCCATCCAGTCGGGCACGATTCTCCTGCTCCCGACGCT
>JBNAWM010000031.1:0-14304 GCA_049699855.1 Candidatus Cryosericum sp. | reverse complement strand
TACGCGAGTTTAAGCGTAAATCAACTATGGGAAAATCACCTTGTCCTTGATCTCCGTAAGCAGACGATCGATGAACTGGTCCACAGTCATGACGCCGATGTCTCCTTCATGGCGCATGCGCACGGCCACCGAGTCCACTGCTGCTTCTTTGGCACCTATGACAGCAATGTATGGGACCTTCTGCATCTCGGCATCGCGGATCTTCGCTTGCATCTTCTCCCTGCGAATGTCCACTTTGGCACGAATGCCGCGCTCCAGCAGCCTCGCACAAACCGCCTTGGCATATTCCTCCTGCACGTCAGTGATGGGAACCACCTCAACCTGCACAGGAGCCAGCCAGAGCGGGAAGGCACCGGCGTACTGTTCGATGAGCGTACCAAAGAAGCGCTCCATGGACCCTAGAACGACGCGATGCAGCATGATGGGACGGTGTTCCTTGCCGTCCTCTCCGATGTAGGTGACGTCAAACCGCTCGGGCAGGTTGAAGTCTACCTGAACAGTGGGTCCCTGCCACTCACGGCCTATGGCATCCACCAGCTTGACATCGATCTTGGGGCCATAGAAGACGCCTTCGCCGGGGTCAACCTTGTACGGAAGGTGCATTTCCTCAAGAGCCACCTTCAGGGCCTCGGTCGCCATTTCCCAACCTTCGTCGGTCCCAACGGAGTGTTCCGGTCGGGTGCTGAGGTAAATGTTATACTTGGTGAATCCGAAGGTCTCGATCATGTGACGCGTGAAGTCCAGGACCCCCTTAACCTCTTCGTCAATCTGGTCAGGGCGCACAAACAGATGGGCATCATCCTGTGTGAAGCCGCGCACCCGGAGAAGACCATGGAGTACGCCGGACTTCTCATACCGGTAAACCGTACCAAGCTCAGCCCAGCGAAGCGGCAGGTCACGATAACTGCGTACCTGTGATTTGTAGATCAGGATATGAAATGGGCAGTTCATCGGCTTCAGCATGTACTGGTCCTCGTCGACCTGCAAAGGAGAGTACATGTTCTGCTGATAGAAGCCCCAGTGGCCGGACGTCTTCCAGAGTTCAAGATTTGCAATGTGGGGTGTGTAGACAAACTCATAGCCCCTCTTGATGTGCTCTGCACGCCAGAAGTCTTCAATCTCCTTGCGAACGATTGCTCCCTTGGGGTGCCAGAAAACAAGTCCGGCGCCTGCCTGCTCCTGGATGCTGAACAGGTCCAGCTGCTGTCCAAGTCTGCGGTGATCGCGCTTTGCGGCTTCTTCGCGAGCCGTCAGGAAGGCAGAAAGCTCCTCTTTGGAAGGGAAAGCCGTCCCATAGATACGCTGCAGCATCTTGTTTTTCTCATCGCCACGCCAGTAGGCGCCGGCGACCGAAAGCAGCTTGAAATGCTTGAGGTAGCTGGTAGAAGGAATGTGTGGCCCACGGCAGAGATCTGTGAAGGATCCCTGCGTATACAGCGAAACTGTTGTTGCAGGAATCTCCGACAAAATCTCGACCTTGTACTGATCCCCGCGCTCTCTGAAGAAATCGATCGCCTCCGCAATCGGCTTATCCTCGCGAACGAAGTGTTCGCCGCGCTCAGCGATCTCGTGCATCTTCTGCTCGATTGCGGCAAGGTCATCAGGAGAAAGCGTCTTTGACATATCGATGTCATAGTAGAAACCCGTATCGATGGATGGTCCTATGGCAAGCTTGGCATCCGGATACAATTCCTTGATCGCCTCGGCCATGATATGCGACGCGCTGTGACGGAGAACGTCCAGCCCTTCGGGGGTAGTGGTCGTAATGAGATGGATATCGTCAGCCGTGGTCGGAACAGTCGTCAAGTCAACGAGCGACCCGTTGATAATGGCAGCCACGATCGAACGCTTCTGCTGAGGGAAAAGTTTCTGAACAGCCGTGAGAATCGACTCGCCTTCGCCGAAGGCATACTGAGAAGTCTCGTCATCAAGCACAATTTGTATATCCATGTCCGCTCCCTGGAACAATAGATGGTGGGCGATAGAGGAATCGGACCTCTGACCTCTTCGGTGTCAACGAAGCGTTCTACCTCTGAACTAACCGCCCACAAAACCGGACTTGCTGTAGTATACGCAAAACGCGCTCGCCTGCAAGTCCAAGTGCCCGGCGACCCATGCTTAGTGCATTTCAAGCGAGGCTCTCTGCGATGCGACAGCTGAAGCATGCATCAGCTCCATAGTGCACAAGCCCATGATGAGTATACTGTTTAGTGGTGAGATGCGTCAAGTGGGGAGGCCCGGATGGAATTCACAAGGCAGAAACATACGAACAAAGTGGTGAGCGCCCTCGAAAAGGCGTACCCTCAGCGGGGAACCGCTCTTGAATTCAACGACCCATGGCAGCTGCTCATAGCAACGATTCTCAGCGCTCAGTGTACGGATGCCATGGTGAACAAGGTCACACCGACGCTCTTTGCGGCTTTTGCTACCCCCTGCGGCCTCGGCCACGCCGAGATCGCCGCCGTAGAAGGGCTCATCAAGCCAACCGGCTTCTACCACAACAAGGCAAAATCCATCGTGTCTGCCTCCCGTGTTCTCTGTGAGGAGTGGAATGGCGTCGTCACCCCAGACATGGACGTCCTCACAAAGCTGCCCGGTGTCGGGCGCAAGACAGCGAACGTCGTCCTTGCTCACGCCTTCGGCCAGCAGACGGTTGTGGTCGATACCCATGTGAAGCGCCTTTCGTATCGCATCGGACTCACCGAAAGCGTCGACCCTGAGCAAATTGAACGGGATATCATGGCTGCCGTTCCCAAGGCTCATTGGAACGCGCTCTGCGATGCCATGATTGCCCATGGCCGCACCACGTGCGACGCCCGCAGGCCTCAATGCTCGGCATGCGTCATCGGTGACCTTTGTCCCAGAAACGGTGTCGACGAAAGGATTCGCAAATAGCAGAAAGGCTGGGGGATCAGGGTGCCCTGCCGTCCCTCTCGTACCGGAAGAGGTATTCTCCAAACAGCCCGCAGTGGGGACCAAGAATTTGCAGCGCATTTCTCCGAACGAGCGCAATGTCCGCCGATGTCATTCCCAGCACGTGCCTGAGGCCACGCTCCACCCAGACATCGATGGGGAAGGCGCTGTCATCTGCATACGCAAAGAGATCGATACACGCTGCCACCTTTGGACCGACCCCGGCAAATCGCTGGAAGAACGCCTGCCTCTCGGAGGAGCTCACCTGTTTGAGACTCTCAAGCATCGATTCGTCAGGGAGACCGTTCACGATCTCGAGAAACCACTTCGAACGATATCCCAGCCGAAGGGCTGCCACGGTATCGTCTGAAAGCGTGTGCAGCTGAGCAAGGGTTGGAAAAACATAGAGACACGTATCACCGAGCACTCTGCCGTTGGAAGGGAAGAGCCGCGCCAGGGTCTCGAGGCGCTGTCCGACGAGGTTCACGGTGGACTGCACTGAGAGGAGATATCCGATGACCGTCTCGAGAGTGGGCTGCCGCAGGAGGTGGACACCGCGCGAATATGCGAATACCTTGCGCAAAACGCTGGCATGCTCGGGAAATCGTGAAACGAGAAACGCCACCGATTCGCGAGCGGGGTCGCGCACATCGTGAGAGAGGTCGAGAAAGTCCTCGATCTCATGAAAACTGCCGGCACCCGTCCCCGAGTGAATCGTGAACCAGCCATGTTCCGACGTCGTCGACAGCACCAGTCCGCCACATGCGCCCTGAATGGCAGAGCCTTTCCGTGTGAACCGGAAGATCTGTCCACAGCCAAATGTCGCAGCCAGCGCATATGGACCCCTTGGGCGTACCTTCAGGATGCCCTCAGTGGATGCATCAGAACTTTCCAGCGGGGCGTCAGCTCTTGGATCATGTGCAACTCCAAGGCTCGCGCCGCTGTCTGAAAATGGGGATTTCCTCCCCGTCAGTCCTGCCCCCAAGTTCCAAAAGGATGCCTGAAGACGCCTCTTTCTGTGATGATGCCCGAGAGAAGCTCATTCGGCGTCACGTCGAACGATGGATTGTAAGCGTGCGCACCGTTTGCTGCGATGCGTTGACCCGCCAAGGACAGAACCTCGTTCTCGTCCCGCTGTTCGATGGGAATCTGTGCACCCGATGCTATCGAGAAGTCAAACGAACTCATTGGAGCCGCCGTGTAGAAGGGCAGGCCATGATACTTCGCCAGGACGGCAAGCTGATAGGTACCGATCTTGTTCGCAAAGTCACCATTGGCGGCGATCCTGTCAGCACCTACGATGACCTGTGAAACCATGCCATGCGACATCACGAAGCCGGCCATGCCGTCCGTGATCAAGTGAAACGGGATGCCTGCCATCACAAGCTCGAGGGCGGTAAGACGGGCACCCTGAAGATAAGGGCGCGTTTCGAGCGCAATGACCTCGATCTTCTTGCCCTGCTTATAGGCTTCATTAATGGCTCCGAAAGCCGTTCCATAGCGATAGGTCGCCAGAGCTCCCGTGTTGCAGATGGTGAGGATGGTGTCCCCGTCATGGAAAAGGCTGGCGCCGTGTTTTGACAGCGCAAGGTTGCGCTCTTCGTCTTCGCGTGCAAGACGGTCGGCGAACCCAGTGAGCTCGGCTGCAACAGCCTCTGCATTCCTGCCAAGGCTGGGAGCGCCTTCTGCAAGGCATCTGTCCACAGCCCATGCCAGATTGATGGCCGTAGGGCGGGCGCTCTTGAGGAACGCCCCTGCATCGCGCACAGCCTGCGCGGGATCAGGCATCGACAGCGCCTCTCTAGCGGCCAGAGCCATACCATATGCGGCCGCGATCCCGATAGCGGGAGCGCCTCGAGTATTCATGTTCTTGATGACCGAATACACCTGCCGGTACGACGTGCACTCGATCCACTCAAGCTGGAACGGAAGCTTCAGCTGATCAAGTACAGACAAAGAAGAGCCTGTCCACAACAGGCTCCGAAGCTCTTCGCTCATTGAATGGGTCGTTGGATCATGCCGTGGCTTTGAGCTTTTTGAGACACTTGCCACAGACCCGGATCTTCTGAACCTTGCCGTTCACCTCAACCTGAACTGTGTGAAGATTGGGCAGGAACCGCCGTGCATCACGCCGAACGGAGTGACTGACCGTGTTTCCTACCATTGGACCCTTGCCGCATATAGCGCATACTCTGCTCATTTCGATGGACCTCCATGGGAAAGTGGATTAATTCTACGTCAAAGCCGAAGGATTTCAAGTTTGGTGGTATAATCGATTACCACATTTGCCTGGAGAGTAGATATGAATAATCCAAAAGGTAGAGTAGTTCTGAGCAGGAATGCGATGGAGGAGATCCTCCGGCTGGCGACGCTCAATGTCTATGGCGTCACTGGGCTGGCACCTGTTTCATTTGCTGAGCGCTTCACGCATGCACTGACCCTCGCCTCTTCACCAAAGGGGGTGGATGTGCAGATCAGGAAAGATGGAGTGATCGAAGCGACCGTTCACGTCCGGCTCCAGTACGGTCTCAGGGTGTCAGAAGTCGCCCGCACCATTTCTTCACAGGTCCGATACGTCTTTTGCAGTATGACCGGACTGCCAGAGGAAAGGGTTGAGCTGAATGTTGTCGTGTGGTCGATCCGCGTCGAGCGCGAAGAACAATAGAGGAAGTTCCGGAGGATATCTTGAAAGAAATAGGCTATATCGAGCTGGAAGAGCTCTTCAAGGCCGGGCTTGCCAGCCTTGAGTCACGCAAGTCGTATGTCAACAGTCTGAATGTGTTTCCTGTCCCCGACGGAGATACGGGAACAAACATGTCTCTCACGCTCAAAACCGCTCTTGAAGAAGCGGACCGCGTTCACCCCAAGAATATGAAGGAATTTGTTTCTGCGCTTTCCTCCGGATCGCTGATAGGCGCGCGCGGCAACTCCGGGGTGATCCTCTCACAGATCATACGTGGCATGGCGACCGCAGCCGACAGCAAAGCCGTCCTTTCGACGGCCGACTTCAGCCAGATGCTGACCAAGGCGACCGAGGTCGCATACAAGGCGGTGGTCACCCCCGTTGAGGGAACGATCCTGACCGTCGTTCGCCGCATGGCCGAAGCCTCAGCAAGCCTCAGGCTCGACGAGTATACAGACTACATGACAGAAATCGTGAGAATCGGCCGACAGGCGGTACAGGAGACCACGGCTCAGCTCCCTGCCCTTGCAGAGGCACATGTTGTCGATGCCGGAGGAGAAGGGCTTGTCACTGTTCTCGAAGGCATGCTGATGAACCTTCGTGGCGAAGCTCCGGCTCCTGCACAGCTGACCCTCGAAGACGAGACCGAAGAACAGATCAGCCAGGAGGAGTTGACCTATCGGTACGACACAGTCATGCTGGTAGCTTCTGACTCACTGCCTGAAGAAGAGGTTCGCGCAAAACTGACGGAGCACGGTGACAGCCTTGTCATGGCCTCGGCGGGCGGCCTCACCAAGATCCACGTCCATACGAATGAGCCCTACGATACCATCAAATATCTCATGCAGTTTGCACCGATCAGGGAAGGCCGCATCGAAGACATGCAGTACGAAGCAGATCAATACACCGCTGGCGTGAATGCTGCCAGCGAAAAACGCTCAGCAGACACCAGCGATCAGCCGGGCTGCCCTGACCAGGAACTCGACCGTGCCTATGTCGTTGTTTCGCCCGGAGCCGGCTTCGACGAGATCTTCCGCAAGCTGGGAGCCCACATCATTGTGGGAGGTGGTGACACGATGAATCCACCCACAGAGTCGTTCCTGCACCCCATCCAAGCGTGCAATGCAAAGTCATTTCTTGTCTTTCCCAACAACAAGAACATCATCATGGCAGCAAGACAGGCGGCCAGTCTCGCAGGCAAAGACGTGCAGGTGCTTGACTCACGGCATCCTGTTCAGGCCATAGCGGCACTGGTCCAGCTCGCATCCTGCGGTCCCGATGAGGACGTGATCTCTGTGGCGACCGAGGCAATCAGCGCGACCGACTTCTTCTCTGTGACGCAGGCAACCAAGGACGCCACCGTCTCCGGTATGACGGTTCACGAAGGGGACTTCATGCTGTTGGTTGACGATAGCCTTGTGGGATTGGGACAATCCGTCCAGGAGGCTCTGGCGCATCTCAAAGACTCCAGACTCTTCTGGGACGACAAGTCTCTGCTTTCGATTTATCGCGGATCCGATTACTCTGAAGCAGAGTTTGATGCCATCACCGCGGCCTTGACCGATGAGTTCCCCGACCTTGAGATCCAGGCGTACTTCGGCGGCCAGGCGTTCTACCACGTAACCGGATCGGTGGAGTGATGGACAGTGCTCAGCTGAAACAACACGTCACCATGGCTGCTACCAGCCTGGCTGGCCGCATCGGGCAGTCGTTCGAGGTCGCAGTCGTCCTCGGGTCTGGTCTGTCCAGTTTTGTGGACCAGCTTGAGGATGCGCTCAGCGTACCCTACAGCGAGATCCCGGGATTTCCGACATCGACGGTCAAGGGACATGAGAGCAGGCTGGTTGCCGGCACGATCAAGCACCACAGGGTCCTGTGCTTTTCAGGCCGGTTTCATTACTATGAAGGCTATGATACTGCGACCGTGACCATTCCCATACGCGCTGCAGAAGCTCTGGGCGTTCGAACGGTCCTGTTGACGAACGCGGCCGGAGGAATCTCCGATGTCTTGCACCTGGGCGACCTGATGATCATTCAAGACCACCTGAACTTGTTTGCCGCGGACAGTCCTCTGAGGGGGTTGTCCGACGAGCTCTTTGGCACAAAGTTCGTGAACATGTACCGCGCGTACACGCCTGAAGTGACCCAGAAGCTTGAAGCTGTTGGGCGGCAGCTCGGCTTGCCGACTGCTTCGGGTATCTATGCGGGCGTCTCGGGACCACAGTTTGAAACGCGAGCCGAGATCCGCATGCTTCGCATGATGGGAGCCGATGCGGTTGGAATGTCAACGATTCCCGAGGTTATTGTTGCAAACCAGCTGGGATTGCGAGTGGGCGCCGTCTCGGTGATCACGGATCTAGCCACGGAGACCACAACCGAACTCAGCCATGAGCAGGTTCTTGCCACTGCAACGCGAGCCGATGGACACCTTGCCGCGTTGTTGTCCGGAGTGATTGGAGATGGCATCTCATGACAGAGTCATTTGCTGAGCTGATTCAGCTCAAGAAGACAGGACAGGAACTGACCAAAGAGCAGATATCGGGGTGGATCGAGGGCGTAACACGGGGAACGATCCCCGAATATCAAACCGCAGCAATGCTCATGGCGATCTACTTCAAGGGCATGAGTCCTCGTGAGACGGCATGGCTGACTCACTGTGTGAGCACAAGCGGCGATGTGATCGACCTCTCCGCACTGAAGGGGATCAAGTGCGACAAGCACTCCTCCGGAGGAGTCGCTGATACCGTTTCGATTCCCCTCATCGCGATTGCGGCAAGCTGTGGCGCAGTGATGCCCAAAATGTCGGGGCGGGGGCTGGGACACACGGGGGGAACGATCGACAAGCTGGAGGCCATCCCCGGCTTCAACGTCAACCTCACAACGCAAGAGTTTGCAAATGTGGTAAACCGCTGGGGTGGCGCGATCATGGCCCAGACCAGCGATGTCGCCGTCGCGGACAAGAAACTCTACGCGCTCCGTGATGTGACCGCAACTGTCGACTCCGTTCCGCTCATTGCCTCGAGCATCATGGGCAAGAAACTGGCTTCCGGTGCCGATGTGATCGTGCTCGACGTGAAGTGGGGATCGGGAGCCTTCATGGTGACGACCGCTGATGCGATCGGTCTGGCAGAGACCATGGTGGGCATCGGGGAGGACAATGGCAAGCGAACAGTTGCCTATGTGACCGACATGAATGAACCCCTTGGCAACGCTGTCGGCAATGCTCTCGAGATTGTTGAGGCCGTGGAGATTCTGCGAGGATCGGGCCCGCGCAAGTTGCGGGATGTCATCCTTGCCCTGTCAGATGAGATACTCCTTCAGAGCGGAGTTGCGCAGACGCAGGACGAGGCCCGCCGCCGTGCTGAGCGAGCCATCGCTGACGGTTCCGCTCTCCAGCGGCTGGCAGACATCGTTGTTGCACAGGGAGGTGATCCAGCTTTTATCGATCACCCGGAAGTTCTGCCTCAAGCACCCCTACGCCGCGTGGTGCAGGCTCCATGGACCGGCTTTGTTCAGCGCATGGATGCCAGAGGCATCGGCGAGGCCGCCATGCACCTGGGAGCGGGCAGGCGTACCAAGGAAGACACGATTGACCTATCGGTCGGGCTGATTTTGGATGTCAAGACGGGAGACGCAGTCACCGCAGGGCAACCGATTGCTTCGGTCTTCGCCCGCACGGAAGAGGAAGCAAGGACCTGCGAGCAGGAAATTCTGACTTCCTTGACTGTTGGCGCCGCTCCTGCCCCGCCATGGCAAACGGTGGTCGCCCGAATCACGCGCAAGGATGGAGTGGTGCCGTACAAACAGCCGTGAAAACCGTCATTCTTGGTCACGCGGGAGCCGACTTTGACTGTGTGGCCTCGATGGCCGGTCTCTCGCGGCTGTACGCGGGATCGGTTCCTGTACTGCCGGGTTCACTTGAGCCAAACGTCGAAGAATTCCTCCGGCTGTACGAGGGAAGGTTCAGATTTGTTCGTCAGCCCCTGGCCCATCTGCTCCAGCAAGACATTGGAACGGTCATTCTTGCCGACACCATCGTTCCTGCTCGCCTTGGCGAGTACCGGGAGCTTCTCTCCCTGCCCCATATCCGACTGATCGCCTACGACCATCATGAGCCCAGCGCAGCCAGTCTCGCGCGGATCGATGAGGGGCACATTGCGAGGTGCGGGGCAACAGCTTCTCTTGTCTGCTCTGCTCTGCGGGAACGCCAAATCCCGGTGAATCCCGAGGAAGCCACATTGCTTGCGCTTGGAATCTATGAAGACACCGGGTCGCTTCTGTTTCCGGAGACGACGGCGTTCGACGTTGAACAAGCCGCGTATCTTCTCAAAGCCGGCGCCAGCCTCTCGATGGTCGCCCGCTTTGTCACCACGTATCTGACCGCTGACCAGCAGAGAGTCCTCGAGGATGCGTTAAACACCGCCCACGAACGGATTGCAGGCGGGGCGCAGGTTGTCATCGCCACCGTTCACGCAGAACGCAACGTCGGCAATCTCTCTGTCATCGTGCACCGCCTGGCCCAGATCATCAAGGCTGAGGCCCTCTTCCTCATCTATGAGGTACCGGGGACTCTCTATATTCTCGGGCGCAGTGACCGCTTCCTGAACGTTGCGCAGCTGCTGGCTCCGCTGGGCGGCGCGGGGCGGGTCCATGCCGCCGCCTGCATCCTGCATGATGGCACGAGCGCCCTGGAAGCCGAGGAGCGCATCGTCAGTGCCATCGGCGCACGAGGAGACGGATGGCGCTCTGTTGTGCCCAGCATGATGACGACTCCAGCCACCACCATAGAACATGACCGGTTGGCCGAAGAAGCACTCCAGATAATGGTCCACCTTGGATTCTCGGTTCTGCCCGTCGAGAAGGACGGCAGAATCGTTGGCGTGATTGCCAAGAAGGCGCTCGAGAAGACCTCACTGGACCGCCTGCGGCAGAAACCAGTACGCTACTTCATGAACACGCGCATCCCGGCTGTGTCGATGGGTGCCACGGTAGAAGAACTCCTTCAGTCCTTCTCAGCGTACAACACGGGCCTCCTGCTGGTCATGGAAGGCGAACGCCTGCTGGGAGTCGTTTCCAGATCGGACATTCTGCGGTACCTGAACAGTGCCGCCCACCCGCCCAGCCTCATCGATGCCAAAAATACCAGGATGATCAGTCGCGCTGATCTGGACCGCCTGTGCGGCGCAGGAACAGCCGCGACGCTCGCAGACATAGGCCGGATCGGAGACGAGCTTGAAAACAGAGTCTACCTTGTCGGCGGTTCCATCCGCGACATTTTGCTGGACAGGACCCCAAATGACTTCGACATCGTCGCGGAGAAGGATGTCTCGGGCGTTGCCTCAGCTGTTGCCGATCACTTTGGCACCAGCGTGATCTCCTACGGCCGGTTCATGACCCACAAGGTCCACATTCACCATCGGGAGTACGATTTCGCAGCAGCCAGGGTCGAATACTATGACTTCCCTGGGTCCCTGCCCACCGTAGCCCCGGCATCGCTCATCAAAGACCTGGTACGGCGGGACTTCACCGTCAACGCTCTCGCCATGTCGCTCTCTGGTCCTGACTTTGGATCGGTGGTCGATGCGGTTGGTGGTCTCCAGGACCTTGAGGCACGCATCATCCGGATCACCTATCCCGACAGCTTCATCGAGGATCCTGCGCGCATCCTCCGTGCCCTCTCGATCCAGATACGTCTGGGTTTCGCCCTGGATGCTGGGACTGCTCAGAAGGCGAAAGAGGCCCTTGAACTGGGCCTTCTGAACACACGACGGAACAAGCGCGCCCAGGAGGAGTTCAAGGAGATTATTTCAGGCACTGAAAGTTCGACAGGCATCGCTGAGCTGTGCAAGCTCGGATGCGATCTGGTCGGACTGCCTCTGAAGCCTCCAAGGGCACCTACGAGAAAGATCCTGGCGGCTCTGCAATCCGCTCCCCAGTCATCTCCTGCCCTTCCCAATGCTCCCGCCTGGGTCGCTCCGTTACTGCTGTGGTTGGGCGAGTGCCCCCCAGAGGAACTGCGCGAGATCCTCAAGGATTTTGGGCTGAATGACCACCTTGCTGCCGCATGCAGCTTCTGGCAGGCCAGAGAACGGGCAGTGCGCAGACTCCTTTCCCGGCGGCCGCTCCATCTGAGTGACCTTGCGCAGAAGCTATGCGGTCTTCCAACGCCGGTCGTCGCGATAGTACAGGCACGTCTGATCGCCTCTGGCTCTGCCGACGAGCTGACAGCTTTCAGGAAAGCGCTTGCCGCACTGGAGATACCACCGCTGGTCACGGGTGCCGACATCGTCGCCCTCGGCATTCGTCCGGGTCCAAGGGTAGGACAACTCCTTGACCTCGTGCGCGGGCTCCAGCTTGAGGGAAAAATAGCAACCAGGAGCGATGCTCTGGCGTACGTCAGCACATTGAACGGTTGACGCGCAGGCTTCCATGCCTATAATTGGTTGTCCGCAAGCCCCTTGACGGCGTGCGGTGCGCGGGGGCCCATAGCTCAACGGCAGAGCAGGTGGCTCATAACCACTTGGTTCTTGGTTCGAATCCAGGTGGGCCCACCACAGTGTGGGAATCTTCGACGAGGTGTACTTATGCTAATAGACAAACTTTGGGAACTTCAACAGCTCCAACTCGAGTATCGCCAGAAAGAACATCTTCTGGAGGAATCAGACCTTTCGTCGATGCTGACCCGGAAGATTGCGGAGACCGAAGAACAGCTGGCCGGACTGCGTGGACGGCTGGAGGAATTCAAGGCGGAGGAGATCCGGATCGGAGAGAAGCTCGATGAGCTTTCGATGAAGGTTCACGAGGCCAACGCCAAACTGGGCAAGGAAGAGATGTCCGAGGACAAGGTTCAGAAGCTCGAGGAAAAGATGAAGAAGCTGACCCTCGAGAAAGAGAAGATCGAGGACGCCCAGGGGAAGAACTTCCATGAGCGGCAGGATGTCGAGGACCAGACCAGGGCGCTCGAACTCCTGCTCGAAAAACTGCGCAAAGAGCTGGAGAATCTTCCAAAGTCCGATGACGAGTCTCGTGCGGCGATCAAGAAGTCCCTTCCTGTGTTGAAGAAGGAGATAGACGCGCGCAAGAAGAAACTTCCGCTCAAGTCGAAGCTCATTTTCGAAAACCTCTCCGAGAAGTTCAGTGAGGCACCGATCGCAAGGGTCGAGAACTCGACCTGTGACTACTGTCACGTCAAGCTGTCACAGAAGACCCTCTTCAACCTGCGGCATGCCGAGGAAAGCGAACATGGCGATGCCGAGGATTTGACCCGCTGTGAGATCTGTGGCAAGATCCTTTACGCAGGTACCAAAGACCGCGAATGAGTCAGTCGCGGGCAGGAGTTCTTCCTGCTCGAGGAAAGTCCGGGCTCCAAGAAGCGAGTTGCTCGGGAAATCCGAGTGGGGGCAACCCCAAGGAAAGCGCAACAGAAAATAAACCGCCCCGCAAGGGGTAAGGGTGAAATGGCGGTGTAAGAGACCACCGGCAGACCAGCGATGGGCTGCGCATTGCAAGCCCCAACTGGAGCAAGACAAAATAGGAAGGCACACGGGGCAGCTTCTCCCTGCCTTCGGGTATGTCGCTTAGATAAATGACTGACCACGACAGAACCTGGCTTATCATTCGCGGTATGTGCAGAGACCCCGACCACATGGTGGAAGGGGTCTCTTGTGTTTGCGGGAGCTGCCGTGCAGTTGAGAGATATCTAGACTTGCTCGGCGATGCCGATCAACTCGGCAAATGCGTCAGGCTTCAGGCTGGCTCCTCCGATGAGCCCGCCATCGACAGAAGGAAGCCCCGCGATCGCAGCAAAATTCGCTGGTTTCACGCTGCCGCCGTACAGGATCGTGATCGAAGAACCCACTGCACTCCCCAGCAGTCCGGCCAGATGGTCCCGGATGAGGTGATGAGCCTCTTCGATCTGCTCATTTGTTGCATTCACGCCGGTCCCGATCGCCCACACCGGCTCATAGGCCACGACCAGCTGACCGCTGTTCTCGAGCACCACGCCGGCCAGCGCCGTGTCCAGCTGACCGAACACGACCTCCTGCATCTTTCCGGCATTCCGCTCCTCCAGCGTTTCTCCCACGCACAGCACGGGGATCAGTCCTCCCTGCAATGCATTCATCAGCTTCCGATGCAGGAGCTCGGCCGACTCGCCGATGATGTGCCGACGCTCGGAGTGTCCGATGAGGGCATAGATGGCACCAGCAGAACGAATCATCTGCGGCGATACCTCTCCCGTAAAAGCGCCCTCGACATCGGCGGCGACGTCCTGGGCTCCCAGTGCGACCCATTCCGGAACGACATGCGCTTCAGCCAAGGCGCCGAGAGCCACATAGTTCGGGAAAATGAGAACCTTGACCTTGTCCGGCCTTGGCGCGACTGTGCCGCTCAATTGAGAGAAGAATTCCTTGGCCTGTTCTATAGTCTTGTACATCTTCCAGTTTCCTGCAACAATCTTCATGGTTCGCTCCTCATGTCAGAATGTGAAATGATGCCCGCCGTTACTCCTCGTCCCCTGCCGTGTGCGCAGGCCCGGTGGGCGCCCGCTCTGCACGCACTCTTGAAATGCGCTTTCCAACGACGTTCACCACGCTGAAGATGATCCCAGCTCGTTCGACTCGATCACCAACACGCGGAAGGCGGCCAATCTCAGAGAGTATCAGGCCTGCTACCGTGTCATAATCCTCTCCAGACAACTCCACCCCGAA
>JBNAWM010000030.1:0-14658 GCA_049699855.1 Candidatus Cryosericum sp. | reverse complement strand
ATCCCCTGCAGAAAAGGTTCTCGCCCGCTAGAGGAGGTGCGCGCCCGCAGCTTCCATTGCCTCCAGGGCACGCTGTCCATCGCCGGGCTGAACCTCGACCGCCGCGATCGCCTCTCGGAGGACCACGACGTCGAAGCCGCGCCGCCGCGCATCCAGCACCGTCTGCAGGACGCAGTAGTCGGTCGCGAGCCCGCAGACATAGAGGGTGGTGATCTTCCGGACCCTCAGCCAGCCCTCCAGGTCCACATTGGTCGCCTCGAAGGCACTGTACCCGTCGTCAGCGCCGCTGGTGCCCTTGTCGAGAACCAGCTGGATGTGCCGCGTGTCCAGGCCTGCCCGGAACTTCGCCCCAACGGTCCCGGCGATGCAGTGGGGCGGCCACTTCCGGAAATGCGCACTGCCCGCGGGATGCCAGTCGCGCGATGCGATGACGGTGGCAAAGCGGGGCATCCACGTGTTGATGACGGGGATGATGTCATCGCCTCCCGCCACAGCCAGTGCACCGCCGGGGCAGAAGTCATTCTGGACGTCGACAACCAGAAGCGCCGTCTCCAGGCCAAAACTCCCACGGCTCATGACGAGCGCTCCTCGATGAGCTTGCGGCGCAGGTCGTACAGCTCGCGGCTGACGCCCACGTGATAGGTGTGCGGGTTGGTGAAGCGCTTGTGCTCGCTGTACAGCAGTGCAAACCGCTGTGCGCTCCACTGCGCCGTTTCGGACAGTGTGGGGAAGGTGTAGACCAGCTCGCCCCCATGGACGATCTCCTTGCGGATGTTCTCGCGCCGCAGGCCGGCCACTTCGGTCTTCTTGTAGTCAAAGTCGGGGTGCATCAGCACAGAGGGATCCTCATCGCATCCCCTCAGGCACAGCCCGTCCATGAGCCAGAGCCCGTCGCTGGCATCGTAGTAGCGGTAGACATCCTTTTCGCCGGGCACGTTGATCTTGGCGGGATTCTCCGAGATCTTGATAATCGGGCGCCCCTTGAGCTGAACCATCTTGTAGACGCCATCCAGCGCGCCGTCTCCATACCCGGTCACCAGACGGGTCCCCACCCCGAATGTATCGATGGGTGCAGCCTGATCGATCAGCGAATCGATGACGTACTCGTCCAGCTGGTTGCTGACCGAGATCTTGACGTAGCCCAGCCCATGCTCGTCCAGTGCGGCACGCACCCGCTTGCTGAGATAGGCCAGGTCTCCCGAATCCAGGCGCACCCCGCGCAGGTGATGCCCTTGTGCCTCAAGCTCCTTGCCGATGGTGATGGCATTGGGCAGACCCTGCTGCAGCGTATCATACGTGTCCAGCAGGAGGATGGCGTCATCCGGGTGCATTCCGGCGTAGACGCGGAACGCCTCCAGCTCGGAGTCAAAGCTCTGGATCCAGCTGTGGGCAACCGTGCCGCCCGCGGGCACGTTCTCCTCGAAGGCAAGCAGGACGTTGGAGGTCATTGCAGCGCCACCCACGAAGCTGGCGCGGCTCGCGGCCATGCCGCCGTCTCCCTGCGCGCGGCGCAGGCCGAAATCGATGATCGCCCTACCGCGGGCTGCACCGACGAGGCGGCGCGCCTTGGTGGCGACCAGCGTCTGAAAGTTGACCGTGCTCAGGATGAGGGCTTCCAGCAGCTGTGTTTCGATGAGAGGGCCCTTGACCGTGATGATCGGCTCGCCCGGGAATACCACCTCGCCCTCCGGCACGGCGGTGATGTCTCCCGTGAATCGCATCTGCTCCAGCACATGCAGGAAGTCATCCCGGAAGCCCAGAGAGCTCAGGTAGCTCAGCTCCTCGGCGCTGAAACGCATGCCCAGCACGTAGTCGATGGCGTCGCGCAGTCCTGCGGCAATCGCATATCCTCCCCCGTACGGGTTTGCCCGGTAGAAGATGTCGAACACGGCCTCGTCCTGCCCCTTGCCTGACAGGTAGTAGCCCTGCGTCATCGAATATTCGTAGTAATCCGTATACAGCGGTGAAAACTTGCGGTGATACGCCTGCCCACGTCGTTCAGCCATGGCTGTGCTCCTCTCAGGACCAGATATCGGTCCCCCTGACGTCCATAGTATAGTCTGAATGTGCCGTGGCGCCATACGGGGCTGGTGCTTGCAAACGCGCGCACACCCCCTAGAATGACATCAGAAGATGCCAGTTTCTTCGTTTCGCACAGGAGGCACGCCATGAACCAACTGTTCTCTGCACTGGACATACAAGGGCTCCACCTTCCCAACCGCATCGTGGTTCCGCCCATGGCCACCGAGCAGGCGGACGCGGACGGCCATCCCGGTCCGGAAACCGCCGCCTGGTACGGTTCACTGGCGGCCAGCGGTGCCGCACTCGTCGTCGTCGAGCACTCGGCTGTAGCGCCCGAAGGCCGCTCATCGCCGCGTCAGATCTTGCTGGCAACCGACGGCCACACGGCCGGACATGCAGCCATCGCCAAAGCCATCCATGCCGCGGGTACGTTGTGCGCGGCTCAGATCAGCCACGCAGGTTCAAACCGCCGCGAGGGCATGCCCGGCAGATGCCTTGCTCCCAGTGCGGTGGAGAACCCCGTTTCGCACCTGATGCCGGAGGAGATGTCGACCATGGACATCGCTTCGGTGATCCGTGCTTTTGGAGCGGCGGCCCGGCGGGTGCAGGAAGCGGGCTATGACCTGGTCGAGGTCCATTGTGCCCACGGCTACCTGCTGGGAGAGTTCTTGAGCCCGCTCACCAACCACCGCGCAGATGCCTATGGTGGGAGCCCTGCCGCGCGCAGGCGCCTGCTGCTGGAGGTCATCGAAGAGGTCAAGGCAGCTGTGCACAGCAGCCTGCCGATCATGGTCAGACTGGGCGTCTCCGACAACCCACCCCATGCTCACCTTTACGATGGAGCGTTGAGTCTGCAAGAGGGGGTGGAGGCCGCCCATGCGCTGGACCAGGCAGGCGTCGCCATCCTGGATGTCTCGGCTGGCATGTGTGGCAGTCGTCCGCCCGGCATCTCCGGGGAGGCATACTTCAAATCTTTTGCTGCGGCTGTATCGTCAGCCGTCCGCACGCACGTGGTCTGCACGGGTGGCATCACCCTGCCGCAGACTGCTCTGGATGTCATCGAGAGTGGAACAGCCGACCTGGTAGGCATCGGTCGCGCGCTGGCCACTGACCACGCCTGGGTGTCCAAAGCCCACGAGGCGCTGCGTCACTAATCCAACCCAAGGAGCCACCATGGACATCACAATCACCATCAGCGGCGAAGCAGGGCAGGGCGTCAAGACCATTGGTTCGCTGGCGGCACGGGTCCTGTTCGATCTGGGCTACTACGTCGTTCAGGACGAGAGCTACCACAGCCGCGTACGCGGAGGACTTGATGCCACCACGATTCGAGCCTCGGACGTGCCGCACCATGCAGTACGCCAGCACATGGACCTCTTCATTCCCCTCGCCTCGTCGGTCCTGCCGTATCATCGTGCCGGCAGCGGGCACGAGACGGAGATCGGCCCTTCGACAAGGGTGCTGTGCGACAGCAAGTCCGGCATCGACCTGCCTGGAGCCACGCAGGTGCCTGCAGTCGAACGCGCGACCGCCCTGGCCGGGGACGCGCGGGCGGCAAACGTCTTCCTCTTCGGGGCCATGTGCCACATGCTGAGCATCCCGCTTGAGACAGCTGCTGCCGTTGCGCGCAAGGTTCTGCCCGCCAAAATCCTGGACAAGAACCTGCCCGTCCTGGCAGAGGGCTACTCGCAGAATGTCATGAAAGCCTGGTCCCTGCCGCAGCGCAGCCTGCCGGGCCAGCTGCTTGCCAACGCCAGCCAGGCGATCGGCGCGGCGGCGATCGTGGCCGGCGTCAAATTCTACTCCGGCTATCCGATGACACCCGGCTCTGGCATCATGAACTACCTTGCGGCCCACGCCCAGCAGTATGGAATCGTCGTTGAGCAGGCGGAGGACGAAATCGCCGCAGCCAACATGGCAGTAGGTGCCAGTTACGCGGGCGTCCGTCAGATGGTCTCCACGTCGGGCGGGGGATTTGCCCTCATGATCGAAGCACTGTCGCTGGCCGCCATGACCGAGACGCCCATCGTCATCGTGGATGCCCAGCGCCCCGCACCGGCAACCGGACTGCCGACGCGCACCGAACAGGGAGACCTGTGGTTTGTCCTGCAGGCGGGCCATGGAGAGTTCGTGCGCCATGTCAGCGCACCGCGCACGCCGGAGGACGCGTTTACCCTGACCCTCAAAGCATACGAGCTGTCCTCCAAGTACCAGATCCCTGCCATCATCCTGTCCGACCAGCAATTGGCCGACACGCTGATGACCATTCCGCGCTGGGACCTTGGCGCGGTTCATCTCGACCGGCATCTGGCCGAGCCCGGCACCTACCAGGAACCCTATGAGCGATATGCCCTGACACCCTCGGGCATCTCGCCCCGCCTGGTGCCCCTGCAGACTGCCTGGCCGGTGATCATCGACAGCGACGAGCACGACGAGGAGGGACACCTGTCGGAGGACCTCGACAACCGCCAGCGCATGATGGACAAGCGCCTGGGCAAGCAGAGGAGCTTGCTGGAGGAGATCGGCGAGCCCGTCGTCCTGGGCAAGGGTCCTGCCCTGCTGGTGGGATGGGGCTCCAGCTTTGGGGCCCTGGAGGAAGTCGTGCTGGACCATCCCGCCGACCTGCGGCTGGTGCACTTCAATGAGGTCTGGCCCCTGAAGACCGACCTCCTGCTGGAGGAGATGGCGCGCGCACGGACCGTGATTGCCGTCGAGGGCAACGCAACCGCCCAGTTTGCACAGCTGATCGCGCGCGAGACAGGCAGGCGCATCGAGCGCTCGGTACTGCGCTATGATGGACGACCGCTGACGGCGGACTACGTAGCCGCCAGACTGCACAAGCTGGAGGTGATCTGACATGTGGAAAGACGGGATGGATATTGCGTGGTGCCCGGGCTGTGGCAACTTTGCGCTCCTGGATGCCGTGAACCGGGTGATCGAGAGCAGCAACATTCCCCGGAATGAGTTTCTGTATGTGTCCGGTATCGGGCAGGCAGCCAAACTGCCACACTACCTGAAAGGCGTCAACGTCCTGAACGGCTTGCACGGACGGGCACTGCCCGCCGCCCAGGCAGCCAAGATCGCGAACAGCAGCCTTACCGTTGTGGTCCACTCAGGTGACGGCTGTAATTATGGAGAGGGAGGCAACCACCTCATGGCAGCCATGCGGCGCAACGTCGACCTGACGCTGGTCGTCCACGACAACCAGATCTATGGTCTGACCAAGGGACAGGCGTCCCCGACGACAGCGATGGGAACGCTGACCGTCGCCCAGACCGAGGGTGTCATGCTGGAGCCCTTCAACCCGCTGGCGACCGCCATAGCCCTCGACTGCTCGTTTGTCGCACGCAGTTTCGTAGGCGATCCCGACCACCTTGCCGCCACGATGCGCGCCGCCATCAACCATCACGGGTTCGCGCTGGTCGATGTCCTGCAGCAGTGCGTGACCTTCAACAAGGTCAACACGTTTGGCTGGTACAAGCAGCGCGTCCAGCGGCTGCCGGACGACTATGACCCGACCAACCGCGAGGCCGCGTTTGCCAAGGCGCTGGAGTGGGGCGACCATATCCCCATCGGCATCCTGTACGTGCACGAACGGCCAGCCTACCATGACCTGCATCCCGCTCTGCACAACCAGCCCCCGCTGTGGCAGAGCTGGAACACCGACATGACGCGCTACGAGCCTCTGCTGGAAGAACTGACCTGACCCTCGCCATGCGCATCATCAAGCGCGTTCTCGTCACGCTCCTGCTGGTGATCCTTCTGGCCGCCGGCGGATTCGTGGCATGGGCAAACACGCCTGCCAAGCCGACGGCCGAAGCGTTTGCCGCGATGAAGAGCAACGACCATGTCAAGGTGTCCGTGGATGCCGCCGGGCGCCTGATGTTCGAACCGACCGGGTCCCGCACTGGGGTCGGCTTCATCCTGTACCCCGGGGCGCGCATCGACCCGCGCGCCTACGCCCCACTGGCCCAGGGTATCGCCGCCAGCGGAGCGACGGTCATCATCACTCCCATGCTGCTGCACCTCGCCATCCTCTCGCCGGAACGCGCCCAGGACGTCATCGACACTCATCTGGACATCCACGTCTGGACAATTGGCGGCCACTCGCTGGGCGGCTCCATGGCAGCGCACTTTGCCCGCCTGCACCCGGCCGAGATCAAGGGCCTCGTGCTCTGGGCTTCCTATCCCGCCGCCTCCGACGATCTCTCCGGCTCGACCATCCCCGTCCTCTCGGTCAGCGGGACGCGCGACGGGCTGGCGACACCGACCAAGATAACGGCAACACGAGATTTGCTGCCCGCCACGACAACGTACCAGGTCATCGAGGGTGGCAATCATGCTCAGTTCGGCTCGTACGGATCCCAGTCGGGTGACCACGCTGCCACCATACCACCGTCCGAGCAGTGGCGCCTCGTCGTGCAGGCGACTGCAGACTTCCTGGCGCGCATAGCAAAGCAGCAGTCTTGAAGCGCTTCGTGCGTGGGCTGCCGCTTGCGCTGGCCATCCTGCTCACCCTGGTCGTGTTCGGCCCGTTTCTTGTCCCGGTACGGCCCTACCAGGGGAAATCTCCCTACGAGCTGGCGGACCAAGGCAGCAAGTTCATCTATGTGCGTGGCATCTGGCTTCACTACAAGACGTACGGGAAAGGCAGACAGCTCATTCTGCTGCTGCACGGATTCGGTTCCAGCACGTTCACCTGGGACCGCGTCGCCCCAGCGCTTGCCCAGCTGGGCACCGTCGTTTCCTATGACCGCCCTGGATTTGGCCTCAGCCAGCGCCCCCTCAAGGACAACTGGCCCGGCTACGACCCGTACGACTCCACTGAGCAGGCACAACTGGCCGTAGACCTCATCCATGCGCTCGGGTTCCAGCAAGCCATCGTCATCGGCAATTCAGCCGGTGGAGGGATCGCCCTTGCCATGGCCCTCCAGGACCCACAGGCCGTCAAGGCGATGGTCCTCGTCAGCCCCGCCGTGCCCTCGGGCGCGATGCAGTCGCCCTTCCTGCGATGGTTGATCCGAACGCCGCAGGCACAGCACCTGGGCCCCCTGCTGGTCCGAGCCATGGTGCCCCGCCTGCAATCACTGATCACCACCGCCTGGCACAACCCGGCTGCCATGCCCCCCGACGTCATTCCGGCCTATCGAAAGCCCTTGACCGCGACCAACTGGGACGCCGCACTGTGGTATGTCACCTCTGCGCCCCGAACGCTCGACCTCTGGCCACAGATCGGCTCCATTCAGCAGCCTGCCCTGGTGGTGCACGGAGACGATGATCGCATCATCCCGCCCTCGGACAGCAGACGCCTCGTCTCACTGAACGGCCGCTTCACGCTGGTGCCCCTGCCTGGACTGGGCCACGTGCCCCAGGAAGAAGGACCCGCCAAATTCCTGGGCGTCGTCCTTCCCTGGCTGAAGGCGCTGCCCTCCACTCTGCCACAGCCCTCCTCTTAGCGTACATCCCTGCGGCATGCAGTTCCCAGGCCCTGCCCCTCGGCGTGTGACGACACCGTGAGGACCGGTCGGGCTGTCCTCTTTACAGACAAAAGGATCTCGTCATACTGCCTATACCCACCCCCAGAGGGGGAGGGATAGAGGTGAACCGTGAGCGAAACAACAAAGCAAGCAGCAACTGCCCGTACCGGGGACGGACAACCGAAGCATGCCCGCACCCTTCCGCTGATCCGCACCGCAAAGGGACATCTGAACGGCATCGAGCAGATGATCGAGGACAACCGCTACTGCATCGACATCAGCAACCAGCTCCAGGCAGTCATTGCCATTCTGCGCAAAGCAGATGCCGAGATTCTGCGCACGCATCTGGAGACCTGCGTCAAGGAGTCCCTGACCAGCGGCGACCTCGATCACAAGCTGAAGGAACTGGAATCGGTCATCGATCATCTGGTGGGCGAGAAGTAGCATGAGTACCAAGAAGGTAACCGTCCATGTCAGCGGCATGACATGCGCTTCCTGCGCCATGACGGTAGAAAAAACCTTGAACAGGACCTCCGGCATCAGCAGCGCCACGGTCAACATCAATACAGAAAAGGCCACCTTCGTCTACGATCCCGACGTCCTGACGCTCGAGGGAGCAGCTGCAGCCGTCGCAACAACGGGCTACAAGCTGGTGCTGGGAAACACCGCCGACTCTGCAGAGCGCAAAGCACAGAATGCGCGGAGACAGATGATTGCCGCGTGGGCATTTGTCCTGCCCGGTACCCTGCTCATGCTGGTGATGTGGTTTGGCCACCTCACGATGCCCCAGATGCAGGCAGCCCACTGGGCAGAACTGGTACTGGCAGCCCCCGTCATCTTCGCCGTCGGGTATCCTGTCCTGCGGGCTGCTTTTGTGGCGCTGTTCCATGGCAACTTCAACATGGACCTCCTGATCGCCCTGGGGACGATAGCATCCTTCGCGACAGGTGTCATGAACCTCGCGGGCATGCAGGTTGAAAGCTTCGCCATGGTCGGCTCCATGATCATGGGTTTTCATCTGGTGGGCGCCTATCTGGAGGCATCGGCAAAGGGACGCGCGTCTATGGCAATCCGGGCTCTCATCGAACTGGGAGCACGGACGGCACACATCATTGTCGACGATCAGGAGGTTGAGGTTCCCATTGAGCAAGTCGATCCCGGAGACATCATGGTTGTCCGGCCCGGTGAGAAGATCCCGACCGACGGCACCATCACGTTCGGGACCACGGCGGTCGACGAGTCCATGGCAACCGGCGAGTCCATTCCGGTGGAGAAAACGGTGGGCGACAGTGTCATCGGCGCCACGCTGAACCAGATGGGGCTCATCCGTGTCGAGGCCACGCGCGTCGGAAGCGAAACCTTCCTCTCGCAGATGGTCCGTCTGGTCGAAGAGGCCCAGGGTACCAAGGTACCCATCCAGGCCCTTGCCGACAAGGTGACATCGGTGTTCGTTCCGGTGGTGCTGGGCATCGCGGCGCTGGTGTTCACGTCATGGATGCTGTTTCCGGGAGCAGCACACGCGCTTGCGCTCTGGGCACATCAGTTCCTGCCCTGGGTGAACCCCGGCCTCAACCCAGTTTCTCAGGCCATCTTCTCGACGGTGGCAACACTTGTCATTGCCTGCCCCTGCGCACTCGGCCTGGCCACGCCGACAGCCCTCATGGTCGCCAGCGGCCTAGGAGCCCGCAATGGCATCCTCATCCGCACCGGCGCCGCGCTCCAGACCATGAAGGACGTTGATACGGTGGTTTTCGACAAAACGGGTACGCTCACCGTGGGCAAACCCGTTGTGACGGACGTCGTGAACGTGGCGGAGGACACTGGGGGCCTTGCCATCCTCGCCTCGCTGGAAGCAGGCTCCGAGCATCCCATAGCAACCTCCATTGTCCAGTACGCCCTCGCCAGAGGTGCTTCGCTGCGCGAGGTGCAGAGCTCGACCGCACTGCCGGGAACAGGCATTGCCGGAACCATCGATGGTGTCTCATACTACGCCGGCAAGCCAACACCCAGGTTGATCCAGACTGCAGCGCAGGAAACCCGCACGACGCTGGAACGCCTGGAAAGCGAGGGGAAGACCGTCTCCGTCCTCGCAAAGGGATCAGACGTCCTGCTGGTCATCGCCGTGGCAGATACGATGAAACAGACGACACCCGCTGCCATTCGGGCTCTCATGGACCTGGGGATCACCCCCGTCATGCTCACGGGAGACAACCTCCGTACCGCGCAGACCATCGCGAGGGAGGCCGGCATCAAGGACGTCCATGCACAGGTCCTGCCCTCGGACAAGCTGGCCGTCATCAGGGCGCTCCAGCAGCAGGGGCACATTGTCGCCATGGTAGGCGACGGCATCAACGATGCTCCGGCGCTCAAGCAGGCAAACGTGGGCATCGCCATCGGTTCGGGCACCGACATCGCGATCGAGGCCGGCGACATCACGCTCGTCAAGGGAGACCTGGACGGAGTGGTACGTGCCATCCGCCTGTCGCGCGCCGCTTTTGCAAAGATACGCCAGAACCTGTTCTGGGCGTTCTTCTATAACATCATCGCCATTCCCATCGCAGCCCTCGGGTTCCTGCACCCCGTTCTGGCCGAGATAGCGATGGCAGCAAGCAGCATCAACGTCGTCACCAACTCTCTGCGGCTGGGCAGGGTACCGCTGGGAACATCATCGCACAGGAGGTAAGACAATGACAAAGCACATCGATCCCGTCTGCGGCATGGTTGTGAAAGAGGACGCAGGCAAGCCCACGTTGGAGTACAACGGCACCACCTACTGGTTCTGCGGAGATCACTGCAAGGAAGCGTTCGAGAAGGAACCTGAGAAGTACCTGGCCATGAAGCCTGGGGAACGGCACATGGACATGGGGCACTAGCTCTGTCCTCAGCGCCCGTTCAGCAGTTCGCTCACTGAGACGAATCGGTAGCCGCGCGCGGCCAGCTCCGGCAGGATGCTCTGCATGACCTTGTAGGTCATCATGCTGTTGGGATGTGCCACGAAGATGGTGCCGGGACTGATGAAGCGCCGGATGGTGGCGAGACTGTGCGCCACCGACCGGTTGGGGCCCGTGTCCTCGATGGTCCAGGCCGAGCCGATCGTCACGTAGCCCTGGTCGGTCACGATCTGCATCAGTTGCTTGTCCTCGGCGAAGTATGGGAAACGGAAGTAGGGTCGGCTCGTTATGCCCATCCCGTTCAGCACCTGTTCGCACGCCTGAATCTGCTTGATGAAGTTGGCTTGTGTCGTTTTCGTGGCAGCCGGGTGGCTGAAGGTGTGATTGCCGAGGTCGTCTCCCAGCCGCACGATCTCGCGGATGACCTCGGGATGGGCGCGCGCCTCGGTGCCGACGATGAAGAAGGTGCAGTGGCCGTTGTACTGCTGAAACAGCCGGGCAATGCGCAGGGTGGCCTCCGGGTCCCAGTTGTCATCGAAGGTGAATGCGACGACTTTGGCCTGTCCCGGAACGCTCTTCACATTCACGGGAATCCGGTCAGTCTGCCCCATCCAGTTCAACTGGGCCTGGCGCAGCCACGGCTCCTTCTGCCACTGTGTGGAATAGGCGACGAGCGTCCTGCCGGACGACTGCTCTTTCGTCACCAGCGCGCCCATCGGCTCCATGAGTTCGCGAAGAGGAACGTACAACTGGCCGCCCGCGGTGAAGGGGGCGACATCCCAGAAGAAGTCCTGCTGGCCCAGATGATACTGGGGCGAAGCGCCCTGCCAGACAGCGTGAAGGCTGCCTATCGTGAGGGCTGAACACGAGGGACAGCGGGCATAGGTCGCACCCCATGCCGCATGGAGGACGCTGAGCGGCACAAGCACGGTGCCCCCCACGCGTTTTGCCCGAGCAGGCAGTTCCGTGCCATTCAGCCAGATGGTGAGGTCAGTGCCCACGGTGAGCAGGCGGAACCATGACGAGGTATCGGTTGCAGCCGAGGCCTTGGTCCCCGGCACCGTACAGATCAGGCACAGGACCAGAGCAACAGCTGCCCAGCGCTGCAACCCCTCCCTCTTCCGCATCACCGCCTTGGCATCTCCCTTCTCCTCCCCACCTGCATGCACTTCTTCCCTCAGCAGTCAGGCCCTGCGCGTTCCTTCCGGCGGGGCCTGTATCCCTTAGACGGGAACGATCCCCCTGGAGTTCCGGGATCAGGCATCCCAGGATGCCCCAGCGGACCGATACTGCAGGGCCTCGCTGATGTGCTCGGTCCGCACGCGCTGGGCACCATCGAGATCGGCGATCGTCCGCGCAACCTTGAGCACCTTGTCGTATCCCCTCCCGCTGAGGCCGAACCGCGTCACCGCCATGGTGAGAAATGCCTGGGTGTCATGGTCCAGCGTCACGAGCGCCCGGACCTGAGGGCCGGAGAGGTCAGCATTGGCGTGCAGCCCATGTGCCTCGAGGGTGCCGGATGCCCGCTCTCGTGCCGCGACGACGCGCCCGCGGATCACCGCCGAGGACTCCCCCGGATGCAGTTCGGCCAGTTCAGAGGCCTGAAGGCGCGGCACCGAGAGCACCATGTCAAAGCGGTCCAGAAGCGGGCCGCTGATGCGGCTGCGATACCTGCGCACATCAGCGACGGAACAGGTGCATTCATGCGTGGGATCACCGTACCAGCCGCAGGGACAGGGGTTCATGGCCGCCACCAGCAGGAAGTGGGCAGGATAGGTGAGCGTCTGCCGCACCCGAGAAATCGTGACCGTCCCACTCTCCAGCGGCTGGCGCAGGACTTCGAGGACGTCCCTGTGAAACTCGGGCAGTTCGTCCATGAACAGCACGCCTCGGTCGGCGAGGGAGATCTCGCCCGGGCGTGCTACAGCGCCGCCGCCGATGACGGCAATACTCGATGCCGTGTGGTGCGGATGGCGGAATGGCCGCTGCTCCACGATGGAGCCATCGTCGGTCAGCAAGCCCGCGGCACTGTAGACCGTTGTCACCTCCAGGACCTCCTCGCGCGTCATGGGCGGCATGATGCCGGGCAGTCGCTCCGCCAGCATGGTCTTGCCGGAGCCCGGCGATCCTGTCAAGAGGATGTTGTGACCGCCGGCGGCAGCGATCTCCATGGCCCGCTTGGCCATGGCCTGTCCCTTCACGTCGGCAAAGTCCAGAGGAGACTCGGCGGGCCCCCGCGGCGGGTGGTACGCAGGCACCACCTGTACCACCGGTCCCTCCATCATGCCTTGCACCACATCGCCCAGGCAGGCACTTGGCAGGAGACGCGTGCCTTCCAGCAGGGCCAGCTCGCCCACGTTCTGCCGGGGCACGACATAGGTATGGCTCCCGTCTGCTGCCGCCAGGCCGGCAACAGCGGGAAGCACGCCATGAACCGCCCTCAGCGTGCCCTCCAGCGACAGTTCGCCGAGGAAGACATACCCCTCCAGCGAGGCCTCGATCTGGCCCGATGCCTTCAGAATCCCGATCGCCACGGGAAGGTCGAAGAAAACGCCTTCCTTGCGGAGATCCGCCGGTGCCAGGTTGACGGTGATGCGATGCGGGGGAAACTGGAAGCCTGCATTGCGGATGGCGCTCTTGACGCGCTCCCGCGACTCCTGCACCGTCGTGTCCGGAAGGCCCACGATGGTGAACACCGGCAGACCCTCGGCGATGTCGACCTCGACCTGCACGGGGTGAGCCGTGAGGCCAACCACGCTAACGCTGGCTACGGTCGCGTACATCGACTGCCCGCCGCTCCAGGATACCGTTCAGATTTGCAACATCATTGGGAAAGCTGAGCAGGCTCAGTGCCTGCTTTGCAGGGACAAACGCCCCGGACTCGAGCTCTCTGTTGACCGTGACCACGGTGTCCGTCGTCTCCATCTCGAACCAGTAGACGATCTTCCGATGCACGGCCTTGTCGATGTAGGAGTAGAAGTGGAAGGAGGACATGCCCGCGCTGCCCACGATGCGGGCACGCAGTCCCGACTCCTCGAACACCTCCCGAAGGGCAGCCTGCTCGCGGCTTTCGCCGAGTTCGACATGCCCCTTCGGAAAGACGTGAACTCCCTTCCAGTTTCTGAGGACAAGCACCCTGTCACCGTTGAAGACAATGCCTCCAGCCGTGATCTCGGTGATCTCGCCCTTTGTGCGAGCCACTTCTGACCAGCCTGCCGTCAGGGCAGTGCCACAAACGTGTCCTCGTCGAAGTACAGCTCACGTGCCCACTCAACGCGCTCGGTAATCAGCGGGCGAGGCTTCTTGACTGCCTCGACACGGAAGAAGGTCGAGTGGTACCAGGCGAAGTCCGGAGCCTTGAGCGGGAACGGCGACTCGGTGACGATGCGGAAACCCTTCTCGACGATGCGCTCCCCTGTCAGCAGGTAGTCGTTGAAGTCGCGGAGGATATCCGTGATCACCAGATTCATGCGCAGAAGGTTCTTCTCGACGCCCATCCACTTGGCCAGGCCCGACTCGAAGTGCGAGACGCCGAAGTATCCGGAGCAGCCCTTGCCCCTGAGGGCCTCGCTGCAACGCGAATAGAACAGCTTCATGCCCTCCACCGTCTCGACGGGATCCGTGATGAACACGTCGAACTTGCCCTTCAGCTCCTCGGGCACGGGATCGCGGGCATCATAGTCGTAGACCTCGACATTGGTCCAGCCCTTCTCCTTGATGACTTTGCGGATGAACTTGTTGATGCGCTTGTCGATCTCGACCACCGTGATCCTCTTGCACTTGCCCGTCAAGGCAAGCCCGATGCTGAGGATGTCGTCGTCGCCCAGGATAAAGATGCTCCGGTTCTCCAGGTCACCGCGCTCGTAGATGTACGCGATACGGTCGAGATTCTTGTCCAGCGGAACCACGCCCTGGTCGAACTCGGCCGTGACCTCCGGCCGCCCCTTGGCGAGCGCCTCGTACTCGGGCATGATGTCCTTCAGCCATCCGCGCGGCTTGACCCCCGTTGCGCCGCAGGTTGGGCACACCATCGACTCTTCCTTCTCGACCCCGCCCGCCCGGGCATACTCACGGCCGTCCCTGGTGATGGCGATGAGGTCGCCCTTTGCTTCGATGTACCCCTTGATCTTGAGGGTCTTGAGCGCGTCCATATAGCCGGGAATGGCGTCATCCTGCTTGCCCACCAGCTGCCAGAAGCTGAGAGGCTGCTTCATGAGTGCCCGCAGCAGCTTCGTCTGTGTCCTGTCCATGTGTACCTCCAAAGGTTG
>JBNAWM010000029.1:0-14683 GCA_049699855.1 Candidatus Cryosericum sp. | reverse complement strand
CAAGAAAGGTTCCTGCCGCCGGGCCGAGCAGCAGTCCGCCCAGCAGGACGGCATAGTGCATCGGCAGAAACGTCTTGCCACCGGCAGCCCCCAAAAGGGAGTGGAAAACCAGGGGCAGCAGCAATCCCACTGCAAGCAGCAGCCCCGTTGCCGTCAACGTCCGTACAGCAATGGGCCGTCTCGTCTGCGGTTGGCCCTCCCGAACGCTATCTCGTTCCTGCCGTTCATCGTTGTTCATCGTGTCGCTCCTTTTACAAATGTGTGATGCGCTTGAAATCTCATGTTACGCGCCGGCGCCCAGCAAGTTCTCAAGGTCGTGCACCCAGCGCTGGGCCCGGATGGTGATGATGGAAGGACCTGCAGCCACCGGATCAAGGAAGCTGAGCGTATCAGGCAGAACAATTGATGCTTTCAGCATGCGGGCAACATGCTTGAAAGCAGGTCCTGGTGCGTTGCGATAACTGCAGAAGAGCGCCACGCGCTTGCCTGCCAGAGGTGCCGTCCGGATGTAACTGCGGACCACGGGGCTGAATGTACCCAGCCAGACGGGGCTGCCCAGAATGACGAGGTCGTACCTCGACGCGTCATGCAGCACATCTGCCAGGAGCGGCCTCTGGGAAAGCAGCAGCCGGCGCAGAGCCCAGACATAGTGACGCATACCCGTTCCTGAAGGCTCTCCCATGCCTCGCAACTCCTCAAGGTCGGCCTGTGCTGCCTTGGCGATCTGTTCGGCAATGGCGCGTGTGTGGCCTGCAAAGGAGTAATACAGGACCAGCACCTTCAAGGGCTTGCCTGCTGCCTGCATGAAATTCCTCCCATCGAACTGGTAGCTCCACCGGCAGTATACACATCTCTGGGGCCTCCGCCAGAGGACAGGAGGGATGACGCCCCCGGCATCTCGCATTTCATCCTCTGTTCGCAGGGGTCTTGACGCGTTTTTTTTGCAATTGTATACTTAGCTATGGCAAGATACGACTAGCCAGAATTGTGTATGGAGGTCAGCAGTGCTTACAGGTAAGGTGAAGTGGTTCAACGCAGAGAAGGGCTATGGCTTCATCACTCGTGATGACGGCGAGAAGGACGTCTTTGTCCATTACAGTGCGATCCTCGGCTCCGGCTTCAAGTCCCTCAAAGAGGGCGACGTCGTCGAGTTCGAAGTTGTGCAGGGCGACAAGGGGCCGCAGGCGAAGGACGTCCAGGTCAAAGCCTGATTACTGACACCCGAACCTACCAAGTCCCCGGCTTTCGCCCGGGACTTTTTTGTACAGGGAAGCAACGGGGGTTTCTTGCTAGTAACTCTTCTGGAAGATGCCGCTGATGAAAGCTCCCCCTGAAACAGTAACGAGACCGTACAAATGCAGATGGCGACCCTCTTCGGCCGAAATCTGCGTGACCGGTTGCAAGCCTGTTCCCACACCCTCCACGCTCACAAGGACCTGGTCGCCGACTTTCACGTCTCTAGCCACCTTGAGAACATCCGAGCCATCTGAAACAGTCATGACTCCATGGCTTGAACTCACGACCGTAACCCTGCTGCCAGCCTCTATGCGGACAAGGGGCTCATACACTCGCCTGCGGACAATCTGAAGCACTTTGTCGAGACCATTCCGAGAGGTAACCTGTATGTCGTCAACGATATCCTTGATCCAGATGTCCTCTTCCTTGGAAAGCATCCTCTCCGTGCCTTTTGCAATGACAAAGAGATCCTCGATGCGAACTGCACCAGTCTTGTTTGAGAACGTGACCACAGCGGTCTCCATCTCTGAGAAACCATTATAGAACCTGTCCTGTATCGGCTCGCCGAAATAGATCTTGTCTTTGAGTTCCACCGGTGCCTCCTACTTGCCCTTGAGATACTGGTCAATCCCGATTGCTGCCCTGTGTCCATTGGCAACAGCTGAGATTGCATTACCGAGAGATGTCTCAACAAGATCGCCGGCAGCGAACACACCGGGGAGGGAGGTTTCGCCATAATCATCAACAAAGATTCTTCTTCTTGGCGTGTATTTGAGATCCTTAGCCATCTCCTCGGGTATGAACGAGAGGTTGGTCATCTGTCCAACAGCCTCGATAATGAAGTCCGCCTCGAGGACTTTGGTCTGATCTTCGAAGAAGGTCGGATTGAACCGCTTGTTCTCGTCAAATACCGACTTGACCTTCTTCACCTCCAACCCGACGATCCGTGCATCCTCACTGAATTTCACTTCCTTCGGTCCCCAGCCCGGGTTAAAGATGACGCCTTCGGCAAGAGCTCCATCCACCTCGTCCTTTGAAGCGGGGAGGATGTTCCAGTCTTCAAGGCTGGCCATCTGCACCGAAGTTCCGGTGTCGCCGGGGTAGCCTATCTCCTGAAGCCTCTTGACTGTCCTGACAACATCCATTGCAACATTCCCGCCGCCAATGACAACCACCTTTCTGGCAATGCTGCGCCTCCCCTCGACTTTGACCTGTCGCAGGAAGTCGATTGCCTGGATAACGTCGGGGTGGTCTTCGCCTTTCAGGTTGATGGCTCTTCCAAAGGAGAGCCCCACTCCAATGAGACATGCCTCATAGTCCTTCATGATGTCGCCAAAGGAGACATCCTTGCCAACTTCAGTGCCAAGCTTGATTTCGACGCCGAGTGCCTTAATGTGGTCGACTTCTTTGTCGATCTCCTCCACCGGGAGCCTGTACATGGGAATGCCCAGTCCAAGAGCGCCACCCGGCCGCTGAGCCCGCTCGAAAATAGTCACAGAATGCCCCATGAGTGCAAGGTAGAACGCGGCAGAGAGTCCGCTGGGTCCCGAGCCAATGATCGCGACTTTGTGCCCTGTCGCTGGAAGCTTTACTGGATCCGCGTTTGAGAGATTTCTGAGCTGATCGGTGGCAAAACGCTTAAGCGACATGATCTGTACAGCGTCGCCCCTGTGGTTGTAGACGCAGTCGTCCTCGCATTTGTGGGTACAGATGGTGCCGCAGATGCCCGGCAGTGCGTTGTCTTCATACATGTACTTGACGGCAAGCGTGTAGTCTTTGTCGAAGATTGCCTGAATATACTCCGGAATTTTCATGTGCGCCGGACATCCCTGCATGCAGATGCCGCAACCGAGACAGCGGGCCGCTTCTGCGTTCGCCTCCTCTTCATTGAAACCCAGGATGACCTGTTCAAACGTCTTCTTTCTGACATCGGGCTCAAGCTCTGGCATTTCCACCTTGTTCAAGATGAGAGGTGTCAGTTCGTCGCTCTGAACAAAGCCTGCCTCTCTGCCCTGTTCCACCGCAGGCACCCAGAGAAAGTCATCCGCGCTTGTTGAACTGTAAATCAGATCCTTGGACAGCTTGAGCGAACCCGAGGGACAGATGTCGACGCAAAGACCGCAAAATGAACAACGCCCATAGTCTACCTGCGGCCGCTTGTCAGTGGTTCCCTCTTTTGCCACGACCGGATGGAAGGATTTCGTATCCACCATCGTGATAGCGCCGCATGGGCAGATGGTCATGCAGTTGCCGCACCCGATACACTTGTCCAGATCATTGATGTGCAAGCCCCTGAACCGTTCGGGAACAGGTTTTGTCTCTTTCGGATATTGAAGCGTGTGAGGCTTCTTGAACAGGTACTTGGCAGAGGACAGCGGAGAGAGAAGGCTGCCGTGTTCAAATTCGTTTCTTGCCTGTTTTGTGTCCATGCTCCACCTCCTACCGGTCGATCTCAGGGGGGCAAATGTCGAGACTCCCCAGTATCTGTGAGGCGTCCGATAACTTCTGTCCCACGAGGAGCCGTTCTGCCAACGGGTACATATGCGACATTGAAACTCCCCGCACAGAGACTCGATAGGGTTTCGGCCCGCCATCGCTGACGAAGTAGAAGCCATATTCGCCTCGTGATGACTCAACGCGTGCGTAGGCGTCTCCCTTGGGAACATACCACTTGAACGGATTTGGCATCCTTGCCATTACCGGACCCTTCGGCATTTTCCTGACGGCCTGCTCGATGAGGTCCAGCGACAGTTCAAGCTCAAGCCTGCGGATGATCGTGCGCGCCCATGCATCCCCTTCCGTCATGGTAGGAATGTCGAAGTCCAGATAGGGATATGCGGCATATGGCTCGTCCTTTCGCACGTCCTGAGCAATGCCCACCGCCTTCAGATTTGGTCCCGTCACCCCCATCGAAAGCGCCTCCTCCTGCGTTATTGGCGCCATGCCTCGTGCCCTATGGAGGAACATGGAATTCTTGAAGAACACTCCGTCGTAATCAGACAGCTTGTCCTTCATGTACTTCACCCACCCCAGGATGTCTTCCTCAAAACCAGCCGGCACATCACGCCGAACTCCACCCGGCCAGATGAACATATGATAGATCCTCGCGCCGGTCAGCTTCGCAAAGATATCCACCATGTAGTCCCTGTCACCCGTCGCCCACTGCATGAGGGTGTAGAGGCCCAGCGTTCCGGCATAGCCGCCAAGTTCGAACAGGTAGGCATTGACGCGCGCCGCCTCAAGAACGATCGTTCTGATGAACTTGGCTCGCTCGGGGACCTCGACACCCATGAGTTCCTCGATTGCCATGGCATACGCAGCCTCGTTGATATCGGGCTCCGGCACGCAGATCCTGGGGATCAGGCCCAGGTTCTGCAGGTACAGCCGGTGCTCCATGAGTTTTTCAAACGACCGGTGAAGATATCCGGAGTCGCCACTCGCCTTGACGATGGTGTCGCCTTCCAGCTCGAGATGCAGCGAAAAGTTTCCCGGTATGCCAGGATGGTTTGGTCCAATGTTCAGTTCGTATTCTCTAATCACTGGTGACCTCCTTGTGGCGCGCTTCGTAGTGCTCCCCGGCGTACTTGATGGAATCGAAGTCCTTTCTCATGGGAGGGAGGTCCTGCCAGTTCTCGAGCATGAATGGCTTGCCTGAATCCGCGTTTCCACGAACGCGTATACCAAACATCTCGGTGAGCTCCACCTCGTACTTGTGTGCGTTTGGATAGAGATCTTCGATCGTCTCGATTTCGGCGCTCTCCCGCGGGATTCGTGTCTTGACGATCGCGACAACGTTTTCCGCATGGCTGGAGAGGAGATACACAACTTCAAACTGCTGTTCGTCAATCCAGTCAACAGCAGTTACAAGCGTCAACTGATTGAATCCCAGAAGCTTCAGCGAGTGCACTGTGCTGACCAGATCGGCACTCTCCACCTTGATGCTCAGTCTCTGTGACCGCTTGGCGATCACGCTTCCTTTGACGACGCGTTCGATGTCTTTTATCTCCATTCTCCAAGCACCTTCCTCTGGTTTTCCCTGTAGAAGTCAGCATTCTCTTTGTATCGCCTGTATCCGTCGGCCTTTCCGGTATCGATGAGTTCCATGAGATGGTTGAAGGAGTGAATGATGGCCTCGGGCCGGGGCATGCACCCCGCGATGTACAGGTCGACTGGAATGTACGGGTCAAGCTTCTTGATCACGGAGTGCGAATCATAATAGATGCCTCCGTTGATGGTACAGGAGCCCATTCCAATAACGTACTTCGGGTCCAGCATCTGCTCATACGTCGTAATGATCCTTCGGAGAGTCTTGATGTTGACATATCCCGTTATGATCAGGATGTCCGACTGCCTGGGCGTGACATAGGGCACGATCCCAAACCTTTCCATGTCGTAGCGCGAGGTCATCGTCGGCGGAAGTTCCACTGCGCCACACCCCGTGCAGTAGTGCAGCATGAAGAGAGACCTCTTTCGAAGCGACTCCAGCACTGAATTATATCCTTGCTCTACTTCTTTATCCATGCTATCCTCCGATCATGACAATGAGAAGGCCTAGCAGGGCAAAAACAGTAGGCCATCGCCAGAAAAACCTTACCGCATCCTCAATCCTGAACCTCGGGTAAATAGTGTCAAAGAACGTAATGAGGATCAGCAATCCAAGCAGTTTTAGGATGTAAAACCCCAGATTGGAGGCTCCTCCAAGGAAGAGGTCCGTAAAAAGAGCAAGCTCAATGTAGATGTGAAATGCATGGTCAACCATCAGAAAACCAAGATGCTTGCCGCCATACTCCACCATTGGCCCCGTAGCAACCTCTTGGGGTGCCACAACAACCTCAAACGGGTGTTCGCCCATCGCACCGTAGGTCGCAATGAGAGCGACCACAGCAGTAATGGGCATGAGGAATGTTCCCCAATGGAGACCGCTCTGTGCAGCGACGATGTCGTAGAGATTAGTGGTGTTGAACTTGAGAATAACCGTCGAAAGGGCAATGACCATCGGCAGGTCATACCCGAGCATCAAGGTAAGCGCTCTGGCAATACCGATGCTTGCGTTCGGATTTGCCGCCTCACCAGCGCCAAGCGCCATCGCCAGCGAACCGATAACCATGATGTAGAGCAGTGCAACAAGGTCCCCTGATCCTGAAAGCAGTCTGAAGCCCGGCACGGGGATGAAGAAAACCGTAAGGATTGAGGCAGAAAGCGCAAGAACGGGCCCAAGGTCGAACATCACCCCATGAGAAACGTTGTCCTTTTTGGCGAGCAGCTTGATGATATCAAGCAAAGGCTGAATGAGGGGAGGACCGTACCTTCTTTGAATACGCGCAACCATCTTCCGCTTGAATCCTTCCAGGAAGATGCCGACAAGAAACGCACCAAGCGGCAGGAGAATGCCAAGAAGAATCTTTTCTACCATATTCTACCCCCCAGAAGCACGACGCCGGCGATCATCGCCATGATAACAACAATGTAGGAAACATAGGTCTCCAAATCACCCGTGTAGACTCGCCGGACATGATCTCCGAGCACGCCCAGGAATCGCGTCACCGACAGGTAGATCTTGTCGGCGCTCCACTTGAAGATCGGGTTCATGACGTCTCTGAAAAAGCTGTAGAATCCGAAACTGTAATTGTACTTTGTCTCTTTTGTAATCACCTGTCCTGCCGCATAGGTGTCATATTGCGATATTCTGCGAGCTTTCGGCAGCAGGAGGAACAACAAGTATGCGAAGGCAAACGCGCCCACGAGCGTTCCAGAGATGTTCACGACATTGAGCGTGGAGAGTCCCGTTCCCGCAGGGAATCCCGTCAGCGTGAACCGTATGGGCGCCATGCCAATGAACACCTGTACCTTTGCGATTGCTGCCAGCGGAATGCCCGGGAACAGACCGAAGATGATGGTAAGGAGCGACAGCAGCACCAACGGGATCTGCATGAGAAAAGGTACTTCCTTGACATGCTCATACTTCTCCGGAAGGGAGCCGAGGAAGACCGAGTGAATGAGCCGATAGACGTACAGGAACGAGCCCGTGCCACCGATCAGCGCAATGGTCAGCAGAAGTACGCTGTGCTTTTGAATGAGTGCCTCATAGATCATCCACTTTGAGGTGAACCCGTTGAGTGGCGGGATACCGGCAAGCGCAATGATGCCAAGGAGCATCGATATGAATGAAAGAGGCATCTTCTTGATAAGCCCGCCCAGTTCCGAGAGATTCTTGGTCCCCGTCCTGTACATGACCCCAGCGACCACCAGGAAAAGAAGGCTCTTGAAAATCGCGTGATTGACCAGTTGCAGCAGGCCTCCGGCCACGCCGAGCGTTGAGTTGAGTGAAAGCCCCAGCACGATATAGCCAACCTGAGCAATGGTCGAATAGGCGAGGATGCGCTTCGCATCTTCCTGGAGGATGGCAAGAAACGTTCCAAAGAGTATCGAGAGCCCCGCCATCCACTGCAGCACGACAAGAATCATCGAGTCTCCAAAAAGACTTGGCATGATGCGGCTGAACAGGTTCATCCCGAAGAGGACAAATGCGAAGGTAAACAGCCCATAGACGCCCACCTTCACGAGGACACCGGAAAGAATGGCGGAAACGGGCCCCGGCGCTTCGGAGTGTGCATCTGGAAGCCAGGTGTGAACGGGCATCACTGCGGCCTTAATCAGGAAGTTGGCCGCAAACAGCACAAATACCGACACAATGAAGGCTGGACTCTGTACGGAGAGTGCTGCCGAAACGTCGGCGAAAACGAAACTCTGCGCCTTGAGATACACGAGCACAAGTGCCACAAGTGCGGCATTCGCACCTGCAAGGCTCATAAGTATGTACTTGTATCCGGCATTCGACGATTCCGTCGTTCCCTTGATGACAAGGAAGTAGGAGATCCATGACATCATTTCCCAGAAGATGAAGAACGTCAGAAGGTCTCCCGCAAAGACGATTCCAAGCATCGCCCCTTCGAGGAACAGGAGCTCGAGGTAGTAGGCATTTACATGAGGCGTCTCTTCCATCTCCGGGATCGAGAAGAAGATGCTCATAAGGAAGATCGTTACAATCACGATGGCAAGCAGCCATGAAAGAGGATTCATCTGCAATGCCAGCGACGAATTGAAAAGCCGTCCATACACGAGGCGTTCTACACCCGAACCATAGGTTCCCGCCACAAGAACGACCATAAGCACTGCGAACAGAAGGGCAATGGCAGAACGTACCGCCTTGTGAACCAGACCGCCCAGATAGACGAGCACGCCTGCCGCAAAAGGCGCAAGAAGAAGCGTTAGCAGTGACACGTTCATGTTATCTGCCCCCCAACACGGCCTGAAGGTAATACCCGCGATTGATCAACTGTGAAGCGACCGACTTTGTAAAACCAACAGTCTGCGCCGGAAACAGACTCACGGCGATCAAGACAAGTCCCAGGAGCAGTGCTGGAACCAGAAGACCCGCGCGTTCGCGCATTTCGCTGTCGACACTGCTCCTTGTATACAGCGTCTTGATGACCCGGAAGAAATAGGCAGCTTCCACAAGCGACATTGCAACCGCAAGCACAACATAAAAGACAGTGAGTACATCAATCGTTCCAAGAATGGACAGGAGAACGTTCAATTTGCTCACAAACCCGAAGAACGGAGGCAGGCCGGTCAACGACAGGGCGCCAACCACGAACAGTGCCGAGCTGACCTTCATTCGGTACCCCATGCCCTTGAGACTCTCAATATCCCGTGAATTCGTTGCAAGGATGAATGCACCCGCAATCAGAAACAGCATTGATTTTGACAGGGACTGATTGATGATCTGGGCAAGGGACGCACCGATCGCACCTTCGGAACCAATGGAAAATGACAGGAAGATGAGACCCGTCTGACCAATCGTCGAATAGGCGAGCATCCTTTTGATATCCTTCTGAAAGAACGCGGACACCTCTCCAAAGAACAGCGTCAGTACCGCAAAAAGCGACAGGAAGGGCGTCACTGCCCCGAAGTTGAAGATCGTCACCGTCACTCTCATGATCGCATAGATCGACGATGTCGTCATGATGCCGGACAGGATGGCCGACACTCCGCTTGGAGCAGCAGGGTGAGCGTCCGGAAGCCAGGCATTCAGAGGAAACAGTGCCCCTTCGATTCCCAGACCCAGGAAGATAAACGTGAACGGGATGAGCTTCTGCAGGAAACTGAACGTCGAGAGCTTCACCGCAATGTCCGCCATGTTCAGCGTACCGGTCGAGGCGTAGAGGAGCACAACACCAAGGAGAAGGAGTGTCCCTGCCAGGATTCCCAGCACCAGGTACTTGAACCCGGCCTCGGCAGCGTCCTTGTCCCGCTCAAAACCGACAAGTCCGAAGGCTGCGATGGAAGTGACCTCAAAAGCGACAAACACGTTGAACAAATCGCCGGTTATCGCGATCCAGGTTATTCCGCCAACAAGCAGGATAAACAGGGAGTGAAACTTCGGATCCCGTTCGCTCTTGATGTAGAAGATGTTGTACAGGGAGACAACAAGACCAAGAAACGTTGCAATGACAGCGATGAGGAAGCTCAGCTTGTCCATTGCCATGTTGATCGAGAAGGGAGGATTCGCGCCAGCAGTTTTCGAAATGACAATGCCGGCCCCACCAATGACTGCACTCGCATTCAATGACAGAACCACGGCATTTGCCAGGAAAGCAGCCAGAGGGAAAAACTTTACCGCCTTCTTGGAGAATGCGGACACCACTGTCGTGAGAAACGCAAAGAAGAGGGGAAACGCAACCAGAAGAACAGGATCGCTCAGGTTTACCATTTCAGGTTCCTCATTTTTCGGATGTCAAGTGTGCCGTAGTGCCTGTAGAGAAGCACGACAAACGCAGCGGCAAGTGCAAGTTCAGAAGCGCCGATGACGATAGACGTGAGGGTCAATGCCTGAGGAACCGCGTCTACCATCGCCGATGCCGAGATCCCCTTCGAGAAAATTGGCGCAGTGCCATGGTTGATATATCCGAGGCTCACGATCAGGAGATTCACTCCTGTCTCGATGAGATCAAGACCGATAATGATCTTGATAAGGTTCTTCTTGATGATGATGGCATACAATCCAATGGCGATAAGAACAAGTGAAGTTGCGTAGAAGATCATGCTTCACCTCCTGGCTCCAGCGTCTGCTGGAACAGGTCATCCAGGATGCCCGAAAACTCCGAGCCGACCTTCACGCCCACGGCAATGTACAGCGGGAGGAGTATCCCGGCGCTGAGGATGAGGCCGGGCGTTCCCAACGGCAGGAAATTAGCCAGAAACGACCGTGCCGGCATGAACAGCCCTGCCGCTCCCAGCAGAACATAGGTCAAGCCCGCCAGTCCCTCGGTGATAAGAAGGTTGTTCCGCGCCAGATGCATCTCGGGGTTTGCCAGATACAACATGAGAACTCCCGAGGCGATGATGGCTCCGCCCTGGAATCCGCCACCCGGCGTGAGATGGCCATGCAGGATGATATATACCCCAAAGAGGACCACAAACGGGAAGATAATCCTGGAGCCCACTTGTACGACAAAATTGGGCCGGACCCGCGAGCTCCTTCTCCTCTTCTTCTCGTCATCGGTAAGATAGAGAAGGAGAGAAACGCCCGTCGCCGCCGCGAAGAGTACCGTTACCTCACCCATCGTATCAAAACCACGGTACTGGAGTGTGACAGCCGTCACGACATTTTCGGCCCCGGTTTCCTTTACGCTGTTGTCCAAGTAGTACTGGCCCACGCCCATCTTGTTCTGTCCAAAGGGAAAAGCGACGAGGAACACGAGCACAACGGCGACAATAAGCCCCAAGAACACAGAATAGAAAATGGACCTCGTCATTTCTCGCTCGCTTCCGTCTTTTTCACGACGATGATGTAGATCGCCATCGTGAGCGCTGCTCCGATGGAGGCCTCAGACATCGCAACATCAGGCGCCTGCAGGAAGAGGAAAAGAACGGAGACGATCAGGCTCGACGCCCCCATCAGGATCACTGCTGCCAGCAGATCCTTGAGGTGTACGGAAAGAACTGCAAGAACCAGGGTAAGAACGATAAGAAACCAGGCAAAATACGTCATTTCTCACCACCTTTGAGAAACTCAGGTGTCTTGTCAACCACTGTTGCCGACGTCATCGGCGAGCCCGCCTTGTAGGATGCTCTCAGCAGGGCGCTTCCACTGATGGGCGCTGTCAGCAGAATGAAAAATGCCACGGCAAGGCATTCCAGAAGCCATGCCGGATGAAGAACCCCCACACCAACCACTGAAAAGAACACTCCAAGCGTCGTCGACTTCGTCGCCGCCTGCATTCGCGTGTAGACGTCCGGCAGACGCAGCAGACCAATCGAGGATACAAGCAGAAAAAAAGCTCCCAGATAAAGGAGCAGATACCCGGCAACCAGTTGCATCTAGATACCCCTTTCCAGAAAACGAGCGATTACCAGAACGCCTATGAACGAAAGAACGGCGTAGACCAGGCCGACATCCACATAGATGCGGCGGTCGAAGAAAAGCGCAAAGAACACGAGAACCGAGACTGAGACCGTCGTCAAAACATCAAGTGCCATCGCACGGTTCGATGTGTCGGGCCCCTTGATCATGCGTATCGTCGTAAGGGCCATGGACAGCGCAACCACTGCAACGTAGATCAGATTCAGCGTCATCATCCGAAGATTACCTCCAGCCACTTCTCAAAGGGAGCGACGATACTGCTGCCAGCCCCTTCCATGGACTCGTCTTTTACATAGATCCAGTGAACGAGCAGCTCGTCCCCCGAGACGTCGGCGACAATTGTCCCGGGTGTAAGGGTGATGGAATTTGCCAGTGCCAGTTTTCCAGAGTCTGTCTTAAGGCTGGTTCGCACAGTGACAAAGCCTGGCTTGATCGGCAGAGAGGGGGCCAGAACGCGGTAGACGACATCGAGGTTTGCAAGGATTACCTGATAGAAATAATACGGAACATAGAGGAGAAGATACAGCAGTCTCCTGGGAGCCAGATGGTCCAGCCCGTGCTCGGTAAAAACGGCAGCAGTCGCCGCAGCAATGCCGAGCGCGACGATGATCCCCGCCGTGATTTCCTGGATCTCAAATGACCCGGTGATCAAGAACCATGTCACGAACAGAACGATAAACGTAAAGACGAACAGACCAGCCTTGTGACCCTTCATTGTCCACCACCTCTCTATATACCGTTGACGTCAAACGCCCTCGTGGGAAATAGCCGCATCATTTCTCCCGCCAGAAAACGCGTCAGCCTGCAGCTCGACTCGGCCAGATTTTGGGTGTCTTTTCGATTCTAATTCAGTTTTGCAAAAAGCCAAGTCTTCTGCCTTGACTTACAGGGCGTGAAAGCACGTTATCGCTCTCATAAAGCCGTTCTATAGTATCGTGACAATGGCTCATTTTGTCAGCTGTAATGGTTGACATAGTTGGAAACTTGGACACAAAGCGCACACGACCCCCACGGGACGGGGGCTTGGTTTCCTCTTTGCACCATGATTTTATGCGGATACCGATTGACATGCGTGACCTCAGCGGTATGATTGGTAGGAAGATACCTCATGAGGAGCGTGCCACGATGGAAATCAAGGAATTCTACGATTACTGCAAGGAAATCGCCAGCTACAGCAGCGCAGCGGCGCTTGTCGAATGGGACATGAGGACCAAGATGCCCCCGAAAGCAGCCGCCGACCGTTCGGAAGTAGCAGGCAAGCTGGCCAAGACTGCTTTTGAGCTGCTGACGTCACCCCGCATGGCTGCCTTCGTCGAGTACTTCAACCGGCCCACCGTCAACAAGCAGCTGAGCGATCTTGACCGCAGAAACGTGGAACTGCAGACAAAGCAGTATCAGAAGATCTCTGCCATTCCCGCAGACAAGTACGAGAAGTTTACCGTTGCGTGTTCAAAAGGCGAGTACGCATGGCAGGAGGCGAGAGCAAAGTCCGACTTTGGCATGTTCCTGCCCTACCTCGAAGAGATCATCTCCTATCAAAAAGAGTTCGTCGAGTACTGCGGCTATGAAGCCAACAAATATGATGTCCTGCTGGATGATTACGAGCCCTCAGTGACAACCGAAGACCTCAAGGTCATCATCGACGGCCTCAAGTCCGAGCTGGTGCCATTCATCCGGCGGCTGCGCGAGCAAGGCAGGCGCCCTGATACCTCGTGCCTCACTGGAACTTTCGACAAGGCTGCTCAGGAGCAGATGTCACAGGACATCCTCAAAACCATGACCTATGACTTTGACGGCGGCAGGATCGATGAGACGGCGCATCCCTTCACCACGGGCATCGGGTTTGGCGACGTGCGGGTGACAACGCACTACCATGAGAACAACATCGCCTCCGCCCTCTTCTCCACCATGCACGAGGGAGGACATGCACTGTATGAACAAGGTGTCTCCGAGAAGTTCCGGTGGATGCCGGTTCACCGCGGCGCTTCCATGGGTATCCATGAATCACAGTCAAGAACATGGGAAAACCTTGTCGGTCGTTCGGAGGCCTTCTGGACCTACTACTATCCCCGCCTTCAAAGCCGCTTCCCCCAGTTTCAGAGCATTCCTGTTGAGGAGTTCTACAAGGCTATCAACGTGGCAGAGCCGTCGCTGATACGCATCGAGGCAGATGAGGTCACCTACAATCTCCATATCATGCTGCGCTTCGAGATCGAGGAAGCACTGATCAACGGAAGAGTCCAGCCAGTTGACCTTCCTGCTCTCTGGAATGCAAAGGTCAAGGAGTACCTGGGTGTTGACGTCCCCGATGATGCGCATGGCGTTCTGCAGGATGTGCACTGGGCCGGCGGGCTGTTTGGATACTTCCCGTCCTACATGCTTGGCAACCTCTATGCATCCCAGTTCTTCGCCACCGCGAGACAAGAGATCCCGGATCTTGAGGAACAGATTGCCGCAGGCAACCTTGGCGTCCTGCGCGAGTGGCAGCGGTCCCAGATTCACCAGTACGGCGCCCTGTACGAGCCCAAGGACCTCATTGTCCGAGTGACTGGCAAGCCCCTGGACTACCACTACTTCATGAATGACGTAAAGCAGAAGTACTCCAGGATCTACGGCATTGAGCCGGAAGAAAGCAAGTAAGCAGAGCATCAACTGCCCGTGTCATGGCGCGGCCTTGTACCCGAGCAATGCGAACAGATGATGAACAAAGGCGTTGGACCAAGGCACTTGTATCGCGCACGATCGTCTATATACTGCTTTACGGCAAGATAGTACATGCCAAGTTTTATGGAGGTTTCAGTGCTTACAGGTAAAGTAAAGTGGTTCAACGCAGAGAAGGGTTATGGTTTCATCACTCGTGACGATGGCGACAAGGACGTTTTTGTCCACTACAGCGCCATTCTTGGTTCAGGCTTCAAGTCGCTCAAGGAAGGCGACGCGGTCGAGTTCGAAGTAGTGCAGGGCGACAAGGGTCCGCAGGCCAAGGACGTTACGATCAAGTAGTCTTTTCCCCCATACAGA
>JBNAWM010000028.1:0-14944 GCA_049699855.1 Candidatus Cryosericum sp. | reverse complement strand
GTTTCAACGAGATGGGGCGTCCTGCGGGTGCCTCGGTCGCCGTAGGGATCGATAAAGGTGACGTGGCCGCCGCCCGAGGCACCCGCAGGACGCCCCATCTCGTTGAAACTCATGGTCACCACGGACGTTTCCATGGACGTCTGAAAACCAAACACGGCGGACACCGGCACCCTCTTGCCAACTGCCATTGGAAACCCTGCAACCCGCGACAGGTAGCGCTCCGTGCGAACGGTCCCTGGAGGCGCCCAGGCCTGGGTGCCCTTCCTGAAGTAGTAGCGGTTTTCGTTGGTCACGAAGACGATGGTGTAGAAGCACTCGTCGATCTCGGCGTTCATCTGCATGTCACGCAGGTCCTGAACGAGGGTCACCGCGGCCAGCTGCAGCCGTATGCGGGCGAGGTATCGGTCAAAACGTGGCACCGCAATCGCGAGCAGAATCGCGATGATCGCGACCACAATGACAAGTTCCTGCAGTGTGAAGCCTTTTCGGCGGCGCACGGCCCTCCTTCCCAAACAGCTGTCATGCCCATTCTACCCAAGAGTTCCCGCCAGGCAAGACCGTCTACGTCAAGGGCCTCCGACGAGTGTTCGCTGTAACATTTGGAACACAAGCCCCCTCGCCTTGAACAAAAAGGCTCGGGCGGTCCCGAATGTTACAAGTTGCTTTTGCCGGGGGAGATCGTACACTGAAGGTGCAGGACCATTTGCTTGTGAGAGGTGCTCATGAACGGGAAGCGACTTGCGAATCGAATTGTCAGTGAATGCGAGCACATGGGGGCGGAGTCGGTCAAGCTGGTCGACGTGAGGAATCGAGCCCCCTTGTTTGATTTTCTGGTCGTTGCAACCGTGGACAACACGGTGCTGGCTGACGCACTTCTGACCAAGATCCTCAAGACGGTGAAACCGGACCCCGGCCTGTCCGTGGTAACCGAGTCGTCGCCGGCATCCGACTGGGTCGTCTGCGACTACGGCGACGTCGTTCTGCACCTGTTTGTGGGCAACGAGGTCCGCGAACGGTACGACCTGGAGGGACTGTGGGAGCGCATAGCAAAACGCCGCTCCAGGGGCAGTTCCGCAAACGAACCTGAGACTTTGAAGGATCAGTAGCCTCCGGCTGTTGCATTCTCGCCGTTCTGCCTATACTTTTCGTATACCCTATGGGGTATGCACATCGGCAGGTTGCGCGCTCTTCAGAGCACAACCTGCCCCGTGCTGGACTTGAGATTAGGACGGGTTTTACAGGTCAAGAGCCAGGAGGAATCATGAGCGATTTTGATGTGACAGCCGGCGTCGATACCGCCGAGGTGCAGACGGTTCGCACGGATGCCGTCTACGACGTGGCCATCGTGGGAGCGGGCCCCGGAGGCCTGACAGCAGCCATTTATGCTGGCCGAGCGAGAATGAGCGCCATCGTTTTGGAGAAGCTCTCCATCGGAGGTCTCATCACCGTCTCGGACTGGGTGGACAACTTTCCTGGATTCCCCGAGGGAGTTTCGGGGGAGGAACTCGGCGAGCGATTCAGAAAGCAGGCGGAGAGATTTGTCGGCCAGATCGCGCTGAACGCCGTGACGGCAATCCGCAAGGAGAATGAGCTCTTTGTGCTGAACACCGACGCGGGCGACATCAAGGCCAAGACGGTGGTCCTTTCCACCGGCTCAGAGCCCGTGAAACTGCCAGTCCCCCAGGAAGAGAAGTTCAGGGGCCGGGGGATCTCCTACTGCGCCACGTGCGATGCCGCCTTCTTCAAGAATAAGGTGGTCGCTGTGGTGGGCGGAGGCGATGCCGCGCTCCACGAAGCTCTCTATCTGAGCAAGTTTGCAAGCAAGGTCTTCCTTGTCCATCGACGGAGGGAGTTCAGGGCGGCACGCATGCTGCAGGAAGAAGTGCTGGCCAATCCCGGCATCGAGCTGAAGCTGAATGCTGCGCCCGTCGAAGTGCTGGGCGACCGGAAGGTCGAGGCATTGGTCGTCGAGGACGTAGAAACCCATCAGCAGGAACGCCTGCAGGTGGATGGGATCTTCGGATCGATCGGCGAGAAGCCGAACAGCGAGCTGGTCAAGGACCTCGTGGACCTGACCGACACCGGACTCATCAAGGTCGATGCGAACAAGGAGACGTCGCTCAAGGGCCTGTTCGCGGTCGGCGATGTCACCAACACGCCGCTGAAGCAAGTCGTCACTGCCTGCGCCGACGGCGCCATCGCTATCACCAGCGCGGAAGCGTACCTGCGCACCCTGAAGGGCTGACCGGCAAGGCAGAGAATCCGGCATGCCGTCTCGGACGGATACCCCGGGGGGATTCAAGATCGTGACCGACCGTTTGCCTTGGCAGACGATGACACATACAGGAAATCACAGGAGGAACCACAATGGCTCTATTGAAGGCTGAAGATGCACAAATGCTGCGCGACCGCTTTGCCGAAGAACTGACCGGCCCAGTGACGCTGACGCTTGTTACGTCGTCCGACACGGGTGTCACGTCCATGTCGCCCGATGGCACCGCCCCGCTGGTGAATGACGCGAACAGGCCCTACCTGCCCGTTGCCCAGCAGGTTCTGGAAGAGGTGAAGGAACTGTCTCCCCTCATCACATTGAACGTGGTCCAGTACTCCGTGGTGGACGACACCGTCGCAGAGTTCAAGATCACCCATGTACCATCGGTCATCATCCAGGGCGCGGACGCGAAACGCCCTCTGCTGTACATCGGCACCCCACTGGGATACGAGTTCATGACGCTGATCGATGGCATCGTGGATGCATCGCAGGGCAAGACGCGCCTTGCAGAGACCACCATCACGGCGCTGGAGAAGCTGACCCAGCCCGCATCCATCAAGGTGTTCGTCACGCCCAGCTGCCCGCACTGCCCAGTGGCGGCACGGCTCGCCCAGCAGTTCGCCATGGTGAACCCGCTGATCCGAGCGGAGGTCATCGAGGCCAACGAATTCCCCGAACTCTCCGATCAGTATTTTGTGAGCTCGGTACCCAAGAGCGTCATCAACGAGGACCGCGAGGTCATCGGCGGAATGCCCGAGGCAAACTATCTCGAGGAGTTCCTTGCCGCGGTGGGAACTGCCAACTAGCCAGCACCCAGGGCACAAAAACAGCGAATGAAAAAGGCCGGAGGGTTCCTCCGGCCTTTCTTGTCGTGCAGTCGTTCAGCCTGCCTTGCTGGTTCAGCCCAGCAGGAGTGCCAGGATTGCCTTCTGGATATGAAGCCTGTTTTCAGCCTGGTCGAAGACGACGCTCTGAGGACCATCCATGACTTCGTCCATGATCTCCTCGCCACGATGCGCGGGAAGACAGTGCAGGACAATGGCGTCCTTGCGGGCGTGCTGCATCAGATCGGCGGTGAGTGAGAAGGGGCGCATGACCTTGACGCGCTCCTCGTGCTCAGACTCCTGTCCCATGGACGCCCACACGTCAGTGTAGACCGCATCCACGTCCTGGACCGAAACGACCGGGTCGTTGGTGATGAGGACGGTGCTGCCATTGCGCTTGGCAATCTCGGTCGCCGTTTTGACGATCTCCTCGCGAGGCTCGAACCCCTTGGGAGAAGCGACCGCGATGCTCATGCCCACGCTGGCGCAGCCAATCAGGAGAGAATTGGCGACGTTGTTGCCATCACCCACATAGGCAAGCCGCAGTCCCTTGAGCGTACCCTTCTTCTCCCGGATGGTCATGAGATCGCCAAGAATCTGGCAGGGATGGCTCAGGTCGGAGAGCGCGTTGATGATGGGAGCGTCGCTGTTGGCGGCAAGGTCGACAAGATCCTGATGTGCAAAGACGCGCGCCACGATGCCTGCAACGTACCGTGAAAGCACATGAGCGGTGTCGGCAATCGTCTCGCCGCGGCGCAGCTGCATGTCATTGGAATTGAGGTACAGACCGTGGGCACCCAGCTCGAACGCTGCAACCTCGAACGAAACGCGCGTCCGCGTCGATGCCTTCTGAAAGATCATGGCAACGGACTTGCCGTCCAGGTAGCGCTCGTGTCTGCCTGCCATGGAGTCCAGCTTCAGCTTGTCGCCAAAGGAAATGATCTCAAGGATCTCCTCCCTGGAGAAGTCGCTGAGGCAAAGCAGGTCTCTGCCTTTGAGTTTGGTAGCCATAGGCCTCCTGATCAAATCATCCCGAACTTCTTCAGGACGTCTGACACCGTTGGGGTGCCGATCTCCTGGAGTTCATAGGTGACGCGAACCGATGGCTTGCTCAGCTTCATGACGCGCAGGAGATCGATAGGAGTGCCCATGATGACCACATCGCACGGCGTTGCCTCGATGGTCTGGCGCAGGTCTTCGATCTGCTCATCGCTGTAGCCCATGGCTGGAAGGATGCTCATCTTCTGGGTGTACTTCTCGAACGTGGCCTTGATGGAGCCGACGGCGTAGGGATGAGGATCAACGATCTCGGCCGCGCCATACTTGAGAGCGGCAACGTAGCCCGCACCATAGGTCATCTCGCCATGCGTGAGCGTCGGGCCATCCTCGATGACCAGCACGCGCTTGCCGCGGATCATCTCGGGGTCCTTCACGAACACGGGGGAGGCTGCCTCGACCATAATCGCCTTCGGGTTGACTCTGTACATGCTGTCGCGCACCTCAGCAAGCTGTTCGGGGGTCGCGGAGTCAACCTTGTTGATGACGATGACGTCTGCCTGCCGGAAGTTGGTCTCGCCGGGATAGTAGGTGAGCTCGTTGCCAGCGCGCAGAGGATCCGCAACCGTGATCTTGAGGTCTGGAACGTAGAAGGAGAAGTCGTTGTTGCCGCCATCCCAGATGATGACATCAGCTTCCTTCTCGGCCTGGCGGATAATCATCTCGTAATCGACGCCGGCGTAGATGACAGCGCCCATGTCGATATGAGGCTCGTACTCCTCGCGCTCTTCAATCGTGCATTTGTACTTGTCCAGATCTGCATAGGTCGCAAAGCGCTCGCTTGCCTGTGCCGCGAGATCGCCGTAGGGCATCGGGTGCCGGATGGAGACGACCTTCTTGCCAGCAGCGCGCAGAGCGCGCACGACGGCACGACTGGTCTGGCTCTTGCCAGAACCGGTACGAACCGCGCAGATGGAGATGACCGGCTTGCTTGACTTGATCTGGGTGCTCTTCGGCCCAAGCAATATGAAGTCGGGGCCGTCCGCAAGCGCCTGCGATGCCTTGTGCATCACGTTCACGTGCGGCTGATCGGAATACGCGAATACTACTTCATCGACATTGAGCTCCGCGATAAGCCTGTCGAGATCGGACTCTGGGTAGATCGGAATGCCGTTCGGATAGAGCTTGCCGGCGAGGGCGGCAGGATACTTCTTGTCGTCGATGCCGGGGATCTGCGTCGCCGTGAATGCCACCACTTCGTAGTCGGGGTTGTCCCGATACACGACATTGAAGTTGTGGAAGTCCCTGCCTGCAGCTCCCATAATCAAGACTCTCTTTTTCATAGAACCTCCTCTACAGAGAATAACGTCCAATGCCCGCAATAGGGCATAATGATTGTATCTCGTTCGCTGTCCATGTCAATCCATCGCGCCCTCTGCCCGTTGACTATTTGTGACTGAACGTATACTTATAAAGAGTATGATTGCCCTGTACTGGTGCTCAAAGCGCGCCCGTGCAGTCGCATGCGGCAGACGGCGGCACCCAGGCCTGTCTGCTCAGAGGTGAGGTTGATTCCATGAAGCAACGGCTTTCTCGATATATCCTGGCAGTAGTAATGGCATGTGCGCTCATGGCCAGCGGCTGTTCATCGACCTCCACCGGGGAGTCCATGGTGCTTGCGCCTGCCATCGTCGGTCTCAGCATCCGTCAGGCTGAGACCAAGGCCGCAGCCGTCGGCTGCCAGGTCGAGGTCACCTCCTCCGAGTCTTCGGCTGTGATGCCGGTCGATTTCGTGCTCAGGCAGGACCCTGAACCACAGACCGTCGTCCAGAAGGGACGCATCATCAAGGTGGTGACCAGCTCGGGCCCCGTCACGGTCACGCTCGCCAACTTCGTGGGCGGCAGTTTTGAGACGGCGCAGTCGTTCATCACCGCCAACAAGCTCGTGCTGGGCGACCTCGTCGAGCAGGTGGATCCAAGCCCGGTCGGCACCGTGCTGGCACAGGACCCTCCCGCGAACTCCGAGGTCAACCAGGGGTCCGTGGTGACGTTGACCATCAGCAAGGGGACGCTTTCCATCATGCCCGACCTCGTGGGTCTTTCACTGACAGAGGCCAAGAAGCAGGTCGCCGCCCTGGGGCTTTCGGTCAGCAAGGTCATCGTGTCGGCCCAGACCACCCAGCCTCCACAGCTGGTGCTCATGCAGGAGCCAGTCGCCGGAGACGCCATCGAGAAGGGCGGCTGGATCGAGCTGACGGTCTCCAAGGTGCCATGAGCCCGGTGGAGCGCATCACCGTTTCAGTCTCGGTGCTCAGCACGGACTTTGCCATGCTTGGCACCAATCTTGAACGCATCCGCGCATCTGGAGCCGACAGCGTTCACCTGGACATCATGGACGGGCATTTCGTTCCCAACATCTCCTTTGGGTGGTCCATCGCGGCGGACATCGTCCGAGCATCGCGCATGCCGTGCGGAGCGCACCTCATGATCGACCAGCCCGAGTCTGCCTTCGATGCCATCATCGGCACCGGTGTGCAAGAGGTGCTGTTCCACATCGAGGCGACGCGGTTCCCCTTCCGGGCGCTCGACCTCCTGAAGCGCGCCGGTATCCGCAGGGGTGTGGCCGTCAATCCTGCCACCCCGGCAGAGGTGGTCATCCCGCTGTTGGGCCGTCTGGACACGGTGCTTCTCATGTCGGTCGAGCCTGGCTTCGGCGGACAGGCATTCCTTGGCGGCACGCTGGCAAAGATCCAGACACTGCGCGCTGCTGCGGACCATGCCGGTCTTCCGCTCAGGATTGCGGTAGACGGCGGTGTCGACGCCTCAAATGCCGCATCACTCCGCGAGGCCGGAGCGACCGAGCTGTCGACGGGGTCTGCCTTCTTCAGAGCTGACGATCCGTCTGCCTTCGTGCGTACGCTCAAGGGCGAGTGAGGAAGGGCCCATGGCGGCCGCGTCCACCATTGTCGTCGCCGGAGGAGAGCCCGGACCGATCGCGTTTCTGCGCACCCTGGATCTTGCGGGTGCCTTCCTCGTCGCTGTAGACCGGGGCCTGGCCGTCATAGCCGAGCTGGGACTGGTGCCTGACCTGTTTGTGGGGGACGGCGACTCTGCTCCGCCCGAACTGCTGGCTGGGCTCAAGCCAGATCAGACCACCGTCATCACCTTGCCGTCGCACAAGGACGTGTCGGATCTGGAGGCCACTTTTGAAGAACTCATCCGACAGCGGCGCACCGACAGCGTGCTGGTGCTGGCGGGGCTGGGAGGCCGGCTCGACCATCTGCTGTTCAACCTCCAGCTCGCAGTGCGGTACCTGCCGCAGTTCAAGGGCATCACGTTCGAGGACGACCGGTGCGTGGCCAGACCGCTTGCGCAGGACATCGTTCTGCACCTGAGGGTGGGGACGACCGTGTCATTTGTCCCCTGCAGTCCGCACGTCAGGGTGAGCCTGGATGGTTTCGAATACCCCATCAGCCATGCGCTGATACAGCAGGGATCGACGCGCCTGTTGAGCAACGTGGTCCGCGACCCCGTCCAGCGCGCCGGCATCGACGAGGGGACAGTCCTCATGATCGCATGGAAACGCCAGATCGAGATATCAACCGCGAGGTGAACATGGAAAACAAACAGATAGAACAGGAAGTCCAGCATCAGCTGAGCATCCTAAGGCGAGGTGCGGCAGAGATTGTGAGCGAGGACAACCTGGCCGAGAAAATCAGGACTTCGGTCTCATCGGGAAGGCCGCTCAGGGTAAAGCTGGGGGCTGATCCCAGCGCTCCCGACCTCCACCTCGGGCATGCCGTGGTGCTGGACAAGCTGAGGCAGTTTCAGGACCTGGGGCACCAGGTTGTCTTTATTATCGGCGACTACACTGCGCGCATCGGCGACCCGTCGGGGCGCTCCAAGACACGCCCGCCACTGACCGGCGAGCAGATCGACGCGAATGCCAAAACCTACTTCGAACAGGTCTATCGCATCCTGGATCCGCACAAGACGGAGATCCGCTACAATGGCGAGTGGCTGGGCAAGCTGTCGTTTGAGGAGATCATCCGCCTTGCCTCCCGCTTCACCATTCAGCAGATCCTGGAACGCGATGATTTCTCCAAGCGGTATCACAGCCAGGTCGCGATCTTCTTTCACGAGTTCTTTTACCCGCTGATGCAGGGATACGACTCGGTCGCCGTCGAAGCGGATGTGGAACTGGGAGGCACGGACCAGAAGTTCAATTTCCTCCTTGCTCGCGAACTGCAGGTTGCGGTGGGACAGAAGGCGCAGGTTGCGTTCATGATGCCCATCCTGCCAGGGCTGGATGGCGTGCAGAAAATGAGCAAGAGTCTTGGCAACTACATCGGCATAGCGGAGAACGCCGTGGACATGTATGGCAAGTGCATGTCGATCCCTGATGGCCTCATGGAGCAGTACTTCACATTGCTCACCACGCTGCCGGAAGAGGAGATTCGCCGCCTCATGAGCGGCATCACGGAAGGGTCAGTGCACCCGATGGCTGCCAAGAAGCGCCTCGCCTACCTGGTGACAGAGCGATTCCACGGCGCAGACGGCGCTGAAGCAGCCCAGACCAACTTTGAGAATGTGTTCAGCAACAGGGCTTCCACGGCGTCTGCCGACATCGCCTACGAAGAAGTGCCACTACCGCCCGAATTTGCCGGCCAGCAAGATGTCGCTCTCATCGACCTGCTGTATGGACTGGGAGCCGTGCCCTCCAAGTCGGAAGCGCGGCGGCTGATTCAGCAGGGAGGCATCGAAGTAGAAGGACAGCGTGTGTCCGAGATTGGTTTCCGCGTGAGTCTGGATCACTCGCCCATCCGGATGCGGGTGGGCAAGAAGCGATTTTTGTCGATCAGCGTTTGAAGAGCGAGGGGTGCGTGAGCATGGCTTTCGGAAAGGAGCAAGCCAATGGGAATCTTTCAACGTAAACCAGCAGACGGGCCAGAGTTTGCCCCACGGCCAGCGCGGCCGCGCGTTCCACCCAATCAGTCCGTGACCACCACGTTCTACACGCTGACTGCCGAAGGGGTCCCTGAAGTCGACGTCGAGCGCTTCAGCCTCAGGTTCTGGGGTGAGGTGCTCCAGCCGGCCGAAATGACATGGAAGGACCTCATGAACGTCAAACATACTGTTATGACTGCAGACTTTCACTGCGTGACGGGGTGGTCGATGCTGGGGACAGAGTGGGGTGGCGCCCTGGTACGCGACGTCCTGGAGGCCGCAGGCGTCCAGTTGACGCCCCAGGCGCACTTCGTCATGGCGCACAGTGTGACGGAGTTCACGGCGAACATGCCGGTGGAAGCCCTGCTGGCCGATGACACCATGCTGGTCTGGGAATGGAAAGGACTTCCGCTCGCCCCGGCGCACGGAGGCCCCCTGCGCCTGCTGGTCCCATCGCTGTACGCGTGGAAAGATGCAAAGTGGGTCTCGGGCTTCGAGTTCATGCAGGAGGACCGCCCCGGATACTGGGAGTCGCGCGGCTACCACATGCATGGCGACCCATGGAAGGAAGAGCGCTACGGCTGAAGAGATTCCTGTGCCTTGACAGCAGGCCAATTCACGGTAGAATAGCCTTTGGAAAAAGGAAAGTTGTACGTGGGCCTCTAGCTCAGTTGGTTAGAGCGCGTCCCTGATAAGGACGAGGTCTCTGGTCCGAATCCAGAGAGGCCCACCATTCCGTGTTTTGCGTCTGCATATGTGGGGATGTGGCTCAGTTGGGAGAGCGCATGGTTTGCATCCATGAGGTCGCGGGTTCAAATCCCGCCATCTCCACCATCGAAAGGAGGAGGTGTTCCTTGCCGGATTACAAGTACACTGATGTGCCCCTCTGGAAGAATGTATCGGAGCAGGACTGGAATGACTGGCGATGGCAGGTTGCCAATCGTATCCAGACAGTCGAAAAACTATCGCAGGTCATTCATCTCACCGAAGAGCAGAGGTCGGGCGTCACCGCAGCCCTTTCCAGATTTCGCATGGCCATCACGCCATACTATGCCATGCTCATCGACCAGGACAATCCGGACGATCCGATCCTCAAGCAAAGCGTCCCGTCCGCACTCGAACTGCAATCTGCGCCGAGCGACCTGGACGACCCACTCTACGAGGACGTTGATTCGCCAGTCCATGGACTGACGCACCGCTATCCGGACCGTGTGCTGTTTCTCATCACGGACCAGTGTGGCATGTACTGCCGCCACTGCACGCGCCGGCGCCTTGCGGGACAGACCGACGGCAGACGCTCCAAAGCCGAAGTCGATGCCGCCATCGCCTATATCCGCGACCACGAGGAGATCAGGGACGTTCTCCTCTCGGGCGGCGACGCCCTGCTGGTCGACGACAACTTCCTCGAATACGTTCTCAGTGAGATCCGCAAGATTCAGCACGTCGAGGTCGTGCGCATCGGCACGCGGGCGCCCGTGACACTGCCCCAGCGTGTGACGCCGGAACTGTGCGCCATGCTGCGCAAGTACCATCCATTGTGGATGAACGTGCAGTTCAATCATCCAGCCGAGATCACCCCCGAATCCTCGCGCGCCATCGCCATGCTGGTGGATGCAGGCATCCCGGTGGGCAATCAGTCGGTCCTTCTGAAGGGCGTCAATGACTGTCCTTATATCATGAAGGACCTTGTCCAGAAACTGGTCGCGATCCGGGTCAGACCCTACTATATCTATCAGTGCGACCTGACCAGCGGCATCAGCCACTTCCGCACCTCGGTCACCAAAGGCATTGAGATCATGGAGTTCCTGCGCGGCCACACCAGCGGATTCTCGGTGCCGCAATTTGTCGTCGATGCACCGCACGGCGGCGGCAAGATCCCGGTCAGCCCCAACTACATCCTCTCGATCTCGCCGGACCGCATCGTCCTGCGAAACTATGAGGGCGTCATCGTCTCCTACCCCGAACCCCAGGACACCAGGAGCACCTGTCCCGCAACATGCGCCATCTGTGATGAGCAGAAACGGAAGGTGCCTCCAGAGGGCATCGCCAAGATCTTCACACAGGACGCCTACGACCTGACACCACCCGGAACGTTGCGCGAAAAGCGTCGTCAAACCTATCACAAGGAGGAATGAACATGGCCAGAAAAGACTACATCGAACTGAAGACAGCAATCCCCGGACCCAGAGGCATGGAGTGGTATGCACGTGACCGCGCGGCCATCTCGCCCTCCTATGTCAGGCCCTATGTCCTTGTGACCGACCATGCAGAAGGCATGGAGGTCACCGATGTCGACGGCAACACCTACCTGGACTTCACCGCGGGGGTCGCCGTCAACAGCACCGGCCACCGCCATCCCGAAGTCATCAAAGCGATCAAGGACCAGGCAGACAAGCTGGTCCACATGTCCGGCACCGACTTCTTCTATCCCATCCAGATCGAGCTGGCGGAGAAGATCAAGGAAATTGCCCCCGGCCCCACCGAGAAGATGGTATGGTACGGAAACTCAGGGGCCGAGGCCGTTGAAGCGGGACTGAAACTCGCCCGCTGGCATACGAAGCGTTCACTGGCGCTTGCCTTCTTTGGCGGCTTCCATGGCCGCACATACGGGGCTGTCACGCTGTCGGGCTCCAAGGCAAAACACCGCGAAGGCTTCTCGCCCATGCTTCAGGGCGTCATCCATGTGCCCTATGCCTACTGCTACCGCTGTCCCCTGCATCTCACGCCCGATACATGCAACTTCGCCTGCATCGGCATGATCGAGGAAGTCATGGAGCGCATCGCTCCGCCTTCGGACACGGCCGTTATGGTCGTGGAACCCATCCAGGGCGAGGGCGGCTACATCGTGCCGCCGGATGGCTACTTCCAGAAGCTGCGCCAGCTTACCGAACAGCGCGGCATCCTGCTGATGATCGATGAGGTCCAAAGCGGCATGGGGCGCACGGGAAAGATGTTCGCTATCGAGCATTGGGACGTGGAGCCAGACATCATGGCCATTGCCAAGGGAATCGCCTCGGGCCTTCCGCTGGGCATCATGGTCGCGAAGAAGAACGTCATGGACTGGAAGCAGGGAGCGCACGGCTCGACGTTCGGCGGAAATCCGCTGAGCTGCGCTGCAGCTCTCAAGACCATCGAGCTCATCCAGCACGGGTTGATGCAGAACGCCACGGTACAGGGCGAGTACATCATGACCCGTCTGCGCGAGATGCAGAAGCGCCACCCGTTGATGGGCGACGTGCGCGGCAAGGGCCTCATGATCGGCGTCGAGTTTGTCAAAGACGCCAAGAAGACCAAAGCCAAGGACGAGAGCAGTGCCTTTGTGGTCGAAGCCTTCAAGCGGGGTCTGCTTCTCCTGCCCTGCGGCGAGAATTCGGTACGCCTCTCGCCGTCGCTGATCGTCACCAGGGACCAGTGCGACGTCATGCTCGACATCTGGGAAGAGGCTCTGACTGCTGTCGAGAACCAGACAACCAAATAGGAGGCGCGATGTGAAGTCTTCCGCTGAGTTCAAGGAGCTGTATACAGCGAAGACACCGGCATCCCGAGCGCTGAGTGAGCGAGGCCAGCAGGTTCTGCCGGCTGGTGTCGTGGCCAACGTCAAGTTCTTTGCCCCCTATCCGCTGTTCATGCAGCGGGCAGGGGGTTCGCATCTCTGGGATGTCGATGGAAACGAGTACATTGACTACTGCCTCGCCTTCGGTCCCCTGATTCTGGGCCACGGCCATCCCGCGGTCGTGAAGGCTGTGGAGGAGTCGCTGGCATCCATGGGCACGACGATCTTTGGCACTCCGCACGAACTGGAGATCCGGTACGCCGAGAAACTGATGTCCATGCTGCCCATCCCGGGCAAGGTCCGCCTGACCAACAGCGGCTCCGAAGCAACCTACCTGGCACTTCAGCTGGGCCGCGCCGCAACGGAAAAGCCCGCCATCGCCCGGTTCGAGGGGCACTACCATGGGTGGCACTACGAGGGAGTGCTGAGCAACACCCCTCCGCCCGCAGCTTACGGCAGTCCCGACCAACCAGCCTCGGTAGCGGGGTCTCTGGGAACACCGGCTTCGATCCTGGCCGACACCCTGGTCCTCCCGTTCAATGACCTTGAGGCCTGCAGGACTCTGTTAACCGCCCACCAAGGCCGCGTGGGTACCATCATCGTCGAGCCGGCACCGCGCGCTTTCTACCAGACCGACCCAGCGTTCCTTGCGGGTCTGCGCAAGCTGAGCCAAGAGCTGGGCATGGTGCTCATCTTCGACGAGGTCATGTCGGGATTCCGGTCCGGTCCCCAGGGAGCAGGCGCTGTTTTTGGTGTCCAGCCCGACCTCATGACACTGGGCAAGATCATTGGGGGAGGGTTTCCCATCGGAGCCGTGGCAGGACGCGCGGACCTGCTGGAGCTGACCTCTCCGCTCGCCCCCGGTGGAAGCGTCTTCCATTCGGGTACCTTCAACGGATCGGTCCCGGTGCTTGCCGCAGGGCTGGCCACGCTGAAGATCCTGTCCGACCACTCGCGGACAGCGCCCTTCTACGCGGCAACCGAGGAGTTCAAATCCGGCATCCGTGACCTGCTTGCACTGCATCACATCCCCGGGCATGTTGCCGGACTGGGCGCCAATTTCGGCGTGATCATGAGCGAGAGGCCCATTCGGAACTACCGCGACCTCGCGGCCGAGGACCGGGCCCTGCGGGAGGCATTCGACTTCGCATGCCTGACCGAGGGCATCTACATCCATCCGCACAAGCCGTTCTATACATCCCTCGTCCACTCGGACCATGATTATGAGGTGACGCTGGAGCGACTGGACCGCATCCTTGGAGCCATCGCCTGACGCAGGCTGAATCCATACAGTGGCCGCCTCGGGCGGCCGATATCCGGGCAGGAGGCATTCCATGAAGTCAGTAGTCATTGCATCTGCACTCAGAACGCCCATCGGAAGTATGGGCGGGATGTTCAAGGATGTTTCGGACATCGAGTTGGCACGCACGGTCCTGGAGGCCGTCATCGCCCGCTCGGGCATCGACAAGTCGCTTGTGGACGAGGTGGTGCTTGGGCAGGCGAAACAACACGCCGACGCGCCCAATATCGCTCGGGTAGCGGCGCTGAAAGCCGGATTCCCGGAAGAAGTCCCGGCCTATACCGTACACAGACAGTGCTCCTCAGGCCTGCAAGCCATCCTGAATGCCGTGTGGCAGATCCAGGCGGACTATGCCGACATCGTGGTTGCTGGCGGGGTGGAGAGCATGAGCACGGCGCCGTACTACCTGCGCAACGCACGATACGGCTACCGCTCCGGAAATGGCGTCCTGGTGGACCCAAACACCGAAAGCCAGCCCAAATCGCAGCCCGAAGAGCTGTACGGTTCCTTCAGCATGGGCATGACCGCCGAGAACCTGGCGCAGAAGTATGGCATCACCCGTGCAGAGCAGGATGAATTTGCCTACGCAAGCCACGTGCGAGCTGTTGCCGCCATCGATGCAGGCAGGTTTGCCGACGAGATCGTTCCGATGAGCATCCCGGCCGGAAAAGCACAGAGCCTCATGGTCGATACGGATGAAGGCCCCCGGAGGGATACAAGTCTCGAGAAGATGGCACGGCTCAAACCGGCCTTCAAAGAAGACGGAAGCGTCACGGCGGGCAACAGTTCGACGCGCAACGACGGAGCCGCAGCCGTCCTCGTGACCTCGGAAGAAAAGGCGGCAGAGCTTGGCTTGAAGCCTCTTGTCCGCTTTGTGGCCGCAGGCGTTGCGGGCGTGAACCCCACCATCATGGGCATCGGCCCCGTGCCAGCGACCCGCAAGGCGCTTGCAAGGTCCGGGCTGTCCCTGAACGACATCGGCCTCATCGAGCTGAACGAAGCGTTCGCCGCGCAGAGCCTTGCCGTGGTGAAAGAGCTGGACCTGAACAGAG
>JBNAWM010000027.1:0-15452 GCA_049699855.1 Candidatus Cryosericum sp. | reverse complement strand
CAGCGGGTTGGCGTGCGGTGTCTCGTTCCTGCGACCAGTGGGCCGCAAGGACGGCAGGGACATCTGCGATGTCGTGAATGCGCACATCCGCGCGTTCCAGCTCCTCCGGAGCCCAGCCGTAGACAGCGCCGACGGCGAAATATCCGCCTGCGTACGCCGCCTGCATGTCGTCAGCCCGGTCGCCGACCATCGCGCAGTGTTCTGGATGAAGTTCATTCCAGACATCGCACAGCATCATGGTCTTCGTCTGGTCGGGACGGGTCGGAACGCGGATCACCGTGAACAGACTGCGCACGCCTGCGCGGGTGAGAATAGCCTCTGGGTACCATGCCGGGGCGTTGCTACAGATGCCCAGCTTCCATCCATCCGATGCAAGAGCTGTCAGCACTTCCACAGCGCCGGGATAGAGTTCGCCCTGGTTTCGGACGAACTCCTGCTCAATCAGGTCGAATTCTGCGGCCAGCTCAGGGACAGACATGTCGAGGTTCAGCTGGCTCAACCAGGCTCGCCATTCGGTGCCGTTCTGGCCGATGAATCCGCGAAGAAACTCCTCGTCGGGCGTGGGAATGCCGTGTCGACTGGCAAACTCCCTCACAGAGGGAAAAAAGGATGTCTCGGTCCGAAACAGCGTTCCATCCATGTCAAACATGATCAGGTCCATCATAGCCTCCCGTTTCCGTCGCGCACACGGTCTCGCAGGTGCGGCGACGAAGGTATTGTACGGCTATTGACCCTGTGGTGCAAGGCGCCTTCGGTTCTTGTGGGAAGGAGGAGAACAGAGCGCAGAGCAAGTATTCATGGGTGCAGGGGACGGGGAGGAGCAATGCTTGCCAGAATGCTGCTACAATGTACATGATCGGTGGAGCTGGCCCTGGTGTGGGTTGCCGGGCACGTTGTGCGCAGGAGGTAGTGGAACAGAGATGTTATATCCGGGGTGGAAGGACGCAGGCAGGCGCGGAGCCGTTCTCAGAAGGGTGGCCCTCGTCCTGTGCATTTTCCTCATGCTGTCCGCACTGCTGGACGCCGCACCTGCGCGTGCCGATGCGCTGGCGGTTGGCTCCGCCGTGGAAGTCACCGGCACCGGCGGCGACGGGCTCAATGTGCGGGCCTCACCCGGCACGTCAGGGGCGGTCTCGGGAGTCGAGAAGGATGGGGCTTCGGGCATTATTCTCGAGGGACCTGCCAGCGGCAGCGGGTTCACCTGGTGGCGCGTGCAGTGGAAAGATGGTCTCATGGGCTGGTCGGTGGACACGTACCTCAAGGCAGTCCCTCCCAGTCCGATTCCCGGCGTTCCCACGTCGCTGACGGCAACGGCCGGGGTGGAGTCGGTCTCCCTGAGATGGGCGCCGCCTGACCAGACGGGGACAGCCCCCATTTCCGCTTGGCGGATCTACCGTGACCGTCACGCCGACCCAAAGGTGCTGATTGCAACAATCAACGCTGGAGACCCCGGCTTTGACACCCGAACGTGGACGGACGGCCCGATGCTGCTGGGCGGCAGGGCTTACTGGTATGCCGTCAGTGCAGTCAATGCAAACGGGGCAGGTGATCGCTGCGCCGACGTTCAGGTCGTTCCGCAGGCCGCACCCATGCCTGCCGGACTTTTCTTCCTTCCCCCCCAGCTCGACTTTGGAGGCGAGCAGTCATTGCTGACCCTCACGCTGCAGAACACGGGAACATCGCCACTGACGTTCAGCACGGCAGTTGGAGCACCATGGATTGCCAGCCCTTCGCCCGCATCGGGAAGCATCCCCGTCGGCGCAAGCCAGCCTGTTTCGATAGCCATACAGCGCACGGGCATGGCAGCCGGAACCTATGAGAGTCTTGTGCGCATTTCCTCTTCCACAGGCAGTATTAATATCCCGGTGCAGATGCGTGTCGGCATGATCCAGGGAATTGACGTTTCGCGGTGGCAGTGCGGGGGAGACCATGCGGACGGCCCCATCAACTGGGCAGCCGTGTTCTCGACCGGCTATCGCTTCGCGTTCGTCAAAGCGACGGAGGGCGTGACGATCACGGACCCGTTTCTCAATGTTCTGGTTCCGGGCGCTCGATCAGCGGGTCTTCTGACAGGGGTCTATCATATCTGCTGGCCTGCAGACAACACAGCGGCGGCCGAAGCAGCCTATTTCCTTCAGGTGGCTGGCCAGTACATCACCCCTGGATTCCTGGTGCCAGCCCTGGACATCGAGCCCAAGTACAACATTCACGGCATTGCCATGGTGCAGTGGATTGACCAGTGGTCCACGATCGTCCGGGGCGCAACTGGCGCTAACCCGGTGATCTACTGCAGTTCTTCGGTGGCGGCTGATCTGATCAAGGCCGACCCGACAATCAGCGGGCGCTACCGTTTGTGGATTGCAGCCTATACGGCATCCGCTCAGCCCAACATCGGGGGGTGGGACTCCTGGGCATTCTGGCAGTATGCAGACAATGGCAGCGTCCCGGGGGTGGAAGGGCACAGCGTTGATCTGAACTGGTTCAATGGCAACGAACAGAGCCTGTCTCAATATGTCATCGGTGGAACCACGCAATCGTCGTACACTCTTTTGTCGGCTGTCATGGGCAATGGCTTCCTGAGCGTGGAGCCTCGGCAGGACTCGTACCCCGCAGGCAGCACGGTGACGTTCACCGCCCGTCCGGCTGCAGGGTGGGAGTTCACAGGCTGGAGCGGAAGCGCCATAGGGACGGCGAATCCAATGTCGCTCACGATGAACGAGAACAAATCGGTGCTGGCAACGTTTCAGAAAACGGTGGATCCCAACCAGCACATCATTACGCTGTCCGTTGGCAGTAAGACGGCGCATCTTGACGGTCAGCTGCTGACCCTGGATACACCCCCGGTCATCGTAAGCGGCAGGACTCTCGTTCCGCTGCGGCCAATCATTGAGGGCCTGGGGGGCGGTATCACCTGGGTTGCCGATACGCGCAGTGTCGAGGTGGATTTCAATGGAACGACGTTGCTGCTGCAGATTGGCAATCGGACGGCCGTGGTGAATGGTGAGCCGGTCGTGATGGACGTTCCTGCCACGATCATGAATGGCAGGACGATGCTGCCAGTCCGGTTTGTCAGTGAGCACCTCGGAGCCGACGTCGCATGGGATGATCCGACCAAGACGGTCACGATCACGATCAGCGCCGTCGCCACGTCTGCATCGGCATCAAGTCATCAATAAGGGGTGGTCGGGCGCAGTCAGGGGTGCGCCCCGGCTCCACGGGCGCTGACTACTGACGCTGGTATGTCCCCATCAGGGTCCCTTGAGCCAGGACATGTTCCGCCATGGCAGCATCCAGCTGCTGTCGTGTGGCAGAAGCATCAAGTGCCAGCATGGTGTCAAGAGCGAAGAGGCGGAAGTAGTAGTGGTGAAGCGGACCCGTTGGGGGCATGGGTCCTTGGTAGCCATGTCCACCAAAGCTTGTGACCCCTTGGACGGAGCCGTCGTTAAGAACGGGCTGTCGGGCGACGTCCACGGGCAGTCTGACGACAGAGGCCGGAATGTTCCAGATCGTCCAGTGGATCCACGTGCCACCTGGGGCGTCGGGATCCTCACAGATGAGGGCGTAGCTCTGGGTTGCCTCGGGAGCTCCGCTCCATGCAAGGTCTGGTGATACGTCGGCGCCCTGCCCGGTGAACTTCACTGGAATCGGACCGGCTTCCGAAAATGCGGTGCTTACCAATGTCATGTGCACAGGAACCTCCCCGGGTGCTCTGCCAGATGAGCGACAACTCCACAAACCCATGGTCGCCAGGGCCAGGATACAAACTGCAGTCCAGCGATTCAGCTCATGTCGCACGTGTTTGCTCCCCTCAGGCAGAACGGATAGACTTCTCTCCAAGTATAGTGCATTTTCCGTTGACGAGTCCTGCGAACCGGCCTGAACATCCAGTTGTGAATGCCGGCTTCCCCTTTCGCGCTGGCGTTTGTGTATCATATGCACATGAGTCAGACGACTGGCATTGACATACGCATCGTGCGTGCAACGAGGGAACTTGCTCCGTTCGTCGACGGACTGCGAAGCAGTTTCGTGGTGAAAGCCCGCGTAAAGGTCTCGATGTGCGGTGACCAGTACGACTTCGATGTCGATTCGGTCGAACATCCCTATGCCAAATCAGAAGGCGGCCGTCCGGATCTTGTCTATCTGGACCGGGAAGATGCGGCCATCTATCTGGCGTTCGTGGACGAACAGCTTGTGGGGCAGGTATGCGTGCAGGAAGACCACAACAACATGGCACGGGTATGGGGCCTGCGCGTGGAACACGGACACCTGCACCATGGCATTGCAACAACGCTCATGGACACCGTCCGGGACTGGGCTCTGGGTCGCGGCCTGCACTGGCTGCGCGCCGAGACACAGGATGTGCACGTAACCGCCTGCATGTTCTTCCGCGACTACGGGTTCGTCATCGGCGGTTTTGACCGCCTCTACCTCCAGGCAACACCGGGCAGTGAGGACGAGACCGCCATTGCCTGGTATCTGCGCATCTGACGTCCTGCAGGGGTGTTGACCAAATCCTCCACTGTGTCATCATAGTGTAAGCACGTGTTGGTGGTTCACCAACCAGGATGTTCGCAGTGGGAGGAATGCTATGGTTTTCCTTTCGCGGGAAGAAGCGGGAACGAAGTTGGCGCGCGAGATCCGTGAGCAGGGGCTGGTCTTTGACCTCTGCTATGGCATTCCGCGCGGTGGCGTGGTCGTCGGGTCTGTCGTCGCCCAGGAACTGGGCCTTCCATTTGGTGTTCTGCTCATCCGCAAGATTCGTTCTGATGCGAATCGCGAGCTGGCAGTGGGCGCTTTGGGATATGCCGGGAATGGCAGTTTTGCCACCATCCTGTCACCGGAGTCAGCGCATGAACCCCGCGAACGCCTTGAGGCCGAGATCGGCTTTGAGAAAGAGCGGCTGGTGCTGTACGCAGAGCTGTTTGAGCGCTATATTCCACAGACCTGGGAACGGGGTGCCCGCGTCCTGGTCGTCGACGATGGAATCGCGACGGGCGCGACCATGACTGCCGCAGCGGATGTTGTCAGTGGCATGGGCGGTGTTCCGACCATCGCAACGCCTGTCGTGGACAAGGAAGTCATGCGCCAGCTGGCGAGGCAGGGGTACCGTGTCGTGGCAGTGCATGCGGCCGAGTGGCTGATGGCCGTCGGCCAGTTCTATGAAGACTTCCACGAGGTTACTGACCGCGAGGCCTTGACCTGGGCCAGCCGCGCGTTCCGTCCCAGGAAGATCCGGTAGACAGTGCGGGAAACCACCACGTAAAGCCGAACAGCAGTGTCATCGCGATGATGTAGGGCCGCCTCAGACCAGCTGTTGCCTGAAGGCTCAGGCTGGTATGGAGTTCGGCCGCATGAAGCGCCAGCAGTGCCGCCAGGGCGCACCAGCCCACGATCAGATGTTTCATCGCGTAGCCGGCGAGGACAATTCCTGCAAACAGCAGGAGCGTCAGGACGCGGCAGAGGGTCCAGAACCATCTCCGCTTCGCCATGTATCAACCTCTAAAGGTTGCAAGTACGTTGCGATTTTCCTGCGCGACGAGCTGGCGGATCTCCGCAGGTGTGAGCGGGGGAAATGGCCAGGGGATGATGTCCATGGCCTGCTCGGACTCTGTCAGGGGACGAGGTTCCGCAATATGATCATCCATCTGCAGAGGGACGTCCAGACGGACTCCCTGCCTGAGCAGACGTTTACGGTTTTCGCATTCCTGCAGGGTCGCCATCAGGAGGGGAAGCAGGTTGTGGTTGCGCGGCGACATCACCCTGCACCAGGTCCCGGTCAGGCGGTGCAGAACCATGTGGGGAGCGTTGGGAAACGGCATGCATCCTTCAACACGTTCGCCGCGCAGTGCGGGGACAAGATGTGCACAGTTGCCGACAATCATGTGCCTGCCAGGCAGGCGCTGGATCTGGTCGGCCGTATACCCGGTCCCGGCACGGTCAAGCCACACGCGTTTCCCATCGATGATGGTGCCAGCGCCAATGACGACCGTCAGCGTGAAATCGCGGCTCAGTCCCTCAAAGCGCAACATGTCAAAAGCAAATCGTGTGGTGGCCAGGCACCCTCCGCGGCAGACCTGTTCCATCTGGAGGACCAGTGCGGGTGTGACGTCAGTCATGTGAGCAACGTGAGGTGCATTGCGCATCTCGTGCCCGACAAGCGCACGCACGTTGGGAAACAGCTCATGAAACGAGTCGGACATCAGGGAGGCGTCAGCGGGGGTGAAATGCATCGGTGACGTGTCGCCGATGACCTCTACGGACGGGTCGCCGAACCCCAGCTCCTGAGCAATCCGGATCAGGTTGATGCTCATGGGGTCGAACCCCATCATGCCGGTGGTGACCCGGTCGACTTCCACGGTGTTGTCTCCGCTGATGATCACCCTGCTGTCCACCGGCTGAACGGGGGCGGGGCAGTTGCCTTCGGCGCCAACGATGCCATCGACCAGGACAAGGTCCGGCCGGAAGAGATACAGCATGTCCACCAGTTTCTGGTCAATGGCCCAGTTGTGATTGCGCTGTCTCAGGTTGTAGGGGATAGTCCCCATGGCGTTCTTGAAGCCCAGAGTCACACCGGTATAGAGATTGGTTTTCATCTTCGGCAGCGACACGTAGAAGGACTCGCCCGTGACTGTTCCGCTCATGATGCGGGGGATGCAGATCTCTTTCTGGACCTTGGCGTGTGGCAGGATATATCGATCGATGGGCTGCTCTTCCAGTGCCACGAGTCCCACGCCCCGGTGGCGTGCCAGGCGGTCAATGCCCGCGACATGGAACGAGCCACGCGTTGGAGCCCCGCGCCCGGACGACTCGACAATAGTGATATCACTCGTGAATTGCAGGAACCACTGCACAACCGAGTCCAGGACGCGGGGGTCGGTTGTTTCGGGGTAGTCGCGGTCGACGAGGCCCATGTCGTGGTACACGGTGACAAGGTTTGGCTTGAGCAGGACGTGACGGTTTTTTGCCCTGTCCGAGAAGTGCGCGCGGTCGTCGAGCGCGCTCAGGTTTTCAAAGACCGTCGTTCGGATTGCCCGGACATCAGAACGCATTTCCCATGCGGTGGTCCCGTACGTGCGCGGCAGGGCGACAAAGTCCCGACGGTAATCCAGGGGAGGCGCGTGGGTTATGACAACCGTGCTGTGCCCAGAGCTCATGGCCGGCTACCTCATGGTGATGGCGCCCACCGGGCAGGAGTCAGCGCAGAATCCACACCCGATGCACCGGTCCGGCAGTGCCAGGACGGGTTTGGCGTGGGGATCCTGAAGGTTCGTCGCGCCAAGGTCCAGACAGCTCACCGGGCAGGCCTGGATGCAGGCATTGCACGATACGCACAAGACAGCGTCGATAGCAGGCTTCGGCCAGCTCTCACGCTTCGCATGGGTGCATGTCGCTCCTGTTGTGTCCAAGATGGCGGCAGCCGGACAGACCCTTCCGCACGCGCCGCAATCGATGCAGACACTCTCATCGATGACGTACGTCGAATGGAGTTGTCCTGTGATGGCGGCGACCGGGCAGATGCGTGCGCACAGGCTGCATCCAATGCATTTGTCGGTGATGGTGTATGCCATATGCCGTCTCCTTTACGTCGATGACGAATTGGTGCTGCCGGCGGCAGGATGCTCGATGCCCAGTTCCTGAAGTGTTGCCACAGTGGGAATGCCGGTTGCCGGGTCCCATCCCATCTGCTGCCAGTAGTTGCGCATCAATGCATCGATCGGTACAGTTCTTCCTCGATTGGCACCCTGTGTGAGAGGAGGGTGTCCCGTTGCCCGCGGACTGATGGCCAGCGAGCGTGGATCGATGCCTTCGCGCACGTTGAACAGCTGGCGCAGGGTCTGGATTCGCCTGCCGATGGTCATATACTCCTCTGGCGTCATTGTCCAGCCGGTGGCGGCATTCAACCACTCGAACACAGGGAGGTGATCTACCCCCATCATGGCACCGAACATGCACAGCCCGGCTCCGTTGAAGAGCTGGGTGAAACAACTGTTGGCGACTCCTATCGCGGTCTGGGTACGGTCAGCGCGGTACTTGGAAGCCTTGGTGGAGAGCAGGCGGGGCTTTGGTAATCCAGGGACGCGGGTCCAGAGACGATACATGTCATAGTAGGTCTGCGCACCCGTCGTGTGGCGTCCTGGGGTCGGCTCAACGCTGGAATGGAGCGCATATCCGGGGTCCAGGCGCGGGTCGTGCATGGCGATCTCCTGACCGCCCGCCTGAATTGCAAACGATTCCGAGTCATGGCCGAAGTGGCGTGCCGCGCGCAGGGAACCATCTGCCAGCAACACTCCAATGCCCTGGCGGGCAATCATGAGGTCAACGAGATGCCGGACAGCGGCGGGATCGCCCCAGCGCAGTGCGAAGCCGTCTGTGTCGGCAGACGTGAGGATCCCCTTTTCCCATGCTTCCATGGCCCAGGCGATGGTACCCCCGGCGGAGATGGTATCCATACCGGCCCGGTTCAGCTGATCATTGACGGCATAGATGGCTGCCAGGTCGTTGCACATGAGCAGGGCGCTGAAGGCTCCGATCGTCTCGTATTCGGGCCGATGGGTTTCCCTGCCCTGCCAAGTGCAGGTTCCGCCACAGCCAAGGGGACAGGAGTAGCAATGGTATTTGCGCTGTTCATACGTCAGGACACGGTCAGGGTTGATGGCTGAAGAAAGTCGTACGGGATAGTCCCGTTCACTGCCAGACCAGTTGCGTACAGGTGTGTCCCCCCATTCGACCGATGCCTGGTCCATGCCGCAGGTACCCCACTTGCGAAAGATGGGGATGGACAGATGACCATCCATGCGCATGGTGATGGGCAGATGGCGCAGGAGGGCCCCCAGCAGTGGCATAACGCGGCCTGACGGCAGAGGAATACCATGCGTTGCAGCAGAGGCACAGGGACGGCTGAGGCGCATCATTTCTCCGGGATTCTCGCTGCCCATGGGCCGCGAGCCTGCCAGCACGATGGCCTTGAGTTTCTTGGATCCCATGACCGCACCCAGTCCGGAGCGGGCAGCCATGCGGCCGCCATCATTGCTGATGCCTGCGATCAGCGACAGCCGTTCGCCGGCAGGGCCGATACAGGCGACCGCCGGCGTATGGTTTCCGCCTGTCCGCTGTTTCAGGATGGACTCCGTTTCAATGGTGTCATGACCCCAGAGATCCGTCGCATCGCGCAGCTCCGGGCCATGATTGTCGATGTACAGGTACACGGGATGGTCGCTCATGCCGGTGACAAAGATGCCATCGTAACCACACTGCTTGATGGCCGGCGACAGGGTACCACCGCAATTGGCATCCCCCCAGGTCCCGGTAAGTGGTGACTTGGCCGCGGCCATCCAACGGCCGGTAAACAAACTCCCCGAACCGGTCAGAAGCCCCGAAACGAAGCCAAGGACGTTGTCGGGACCAAGGGGCTCCGCCCCTGCCGGGATGGCTCGATACAGCACCCATGCAGCAAGCCCAAGCCCGCTTAGATACGTGCGGTAGACCTCATCCGGAACCTTTTCGACAGCAAACGTGCCTGTCGTGAGGTCGACCCACAAAATGCGTCCTCGGTATGGCTTCATGATATCCGCCCGCAGACAATCAGCATCGTCACCGTCATAAGTTTCTCTCTTCTTTCATTTCTTGGACGAGGTTTCGCGCGCTTGTTGTCGTTTGACATACCAGTTGATGAGCCGCGCGACCAGACCGGGCTTGCTGCCGGTCTCTCCTGCATTTTCGGAAGTTGCGCCAGTCAGGGATGCGGAGTCTGACAGATCAACCTCTCCACCAGAGAGACAATAGGTGGCCGCGAACATATCAAGTACCTGCTTGCGCACCATTCCCCGCAGTGGAATGTGAGAAATCATTCCATACGTGGCAGCCTGGCCGGTTTCGCCCAGCTCAGGGTGAGCTCGTACCTCGGCAACGGCCGCGGCCAGGTCGGCAAGATAAGTGTCCACAACTGCGTCATGAGAAGCGGTCACCATGGCGTGCAGGGCGTCTGGCCTCTGGAGGCGGTCGATCAACCATCCCCTCTTCTCCATCTGATCGCCAACGGCGAAAATGTTCACGGTTGGGTCTGATGAGCGATATGCGAACAGACTGGTGTGGGGATCGCCGACAATCTCAAGACCGGGAATAGCTTTAATGCCCTCGAGCAATCTGCCAGTTGCATTCATTGTTCTTCTGGCAAGCTCAAGGTAGCCTTCCTCCCCATTTGCCTGTAAAGCCGCCCATGCTGCGGCGTAGGCGCCGCCAGGACGAGTTCCCAGCAAAGCGGGTGACGCAAAAATCCCGCCCGGCCAGTTCTCGTAGACGAATACCTGGTACTTGAAGTAATCCAGGTTTCGATACAGGATGCTGGAAGCGCCTTTGGCAGCAAAACCATATTTGTGAATGTCTGCTGAAATGGATGTCACACCTGGCACGCGAAAGTCCCAGAGCGGCAAGGGAATGCCGAGCCGTTCTAGAAACGGCAACAAGTAGCCGCCAACACAGGCATCCACATGAAGAGGAACGCCTCGTTCTTGTGCCAGGCGGCCCAGCTCCTCAATGGGATCGATGATACCATGTGGATATTCTGGAGCGGAGCCCAGGACCATGACTGTGTTGTGGTTTATCAGCTGTTTCACAGACGCGGGATCAACTCCCATGCTCTTTGCAAGGGAAGCTCGCCTTATCTTGACGCCGAAGTATTCGCTGGCCTTTTCCCAGGCAACGTGTGCCGTCTCAGGAATTACCATCTCCGGCTTGCGAATGCCGCGGGCACGACCACGGTCACGATATGTCTTTACTGCCAGCAGACAGCTTTCTGTTCCGCCAGAGGTCATGACGCCACAGACTTGGTTGTCACCATGCAGAAGCTCGGATGTTGCCTGTAAAACTTCACGCTCGAGACGCTTCAAGCTCTTGAAGGCAGCAGGATTGAGACCATTTGCCGAGAAGTACTTGCCATATGCCTGCTGGAGAAACTGATTGTAGTCCTCATCCAGATAGTAAACGAGACTCCATGTCCTGGCTTCCTTATATTGCGGATCGTCTTTGCTGAAGCTTTCGAGATCAGCAAGAACCTCGGCGCGAGATCTTCCGGTTGCTGGCAGACCGTTTGTCATGTCATCTCCTCTCATGGAATGCTCTTGAACAGATAGGCAAAGGTAATGCCCAGGTAGTTTCCAATGGCATACCCTGCGATGCCTGTCGTCAGCCCTGATATGATGATCGATTTGTTCTTGAGCGCAGCAGCGACTGCAGGTACAAAAGGCGGTGAGCAGACAGCAGAAACAGATGTTATGATAAAAGTATCAACATCAATTCTGAACAGACGGCAGAGGAGGGAGTGGAGCAGAACGGTGCCAAATATACACACGGTCACGAATGTCAGGATGTGGAGGTCAATATGAACAAGACTATCCAAGCTGGTCATAGAGGCTACGACGAAGCAAAAGACATAAATGATGTACATGCCAGCCTGGAACGTCTTTCGAAGTCTGCGAATGGCTGGCACAAAGGAGGCGCAAATGCCAAGGGTAGTGATTGAGAGGATCGTCACTGCTGTAGAGGCCGATCCGGGCACCAGCCCCCCCAAGAAAATGGAGGCTCCCACGATGGCTGCACTCACCAAAAAAGCCAGACCGAGGCCGCGCAGTGTGGCCTTGCCGAACATGCCCGAATATGCTTCAATTGACTCGTCCTCATCTCCTGCTGTGCCAACTGCGTTGTCGGAGACGGGGGGTTCATAGGGCTTCAAATAGAGACCGAAGAGGGGGCGTGCAATTGTGGACATGAACAAGATGTAGACAAGGGAGACGATCGTATCATAGGTAAGGAAGAGAATATACACGGAGCTAGGCACACCCAGGGCTGACTTGATGGCAGCCATATTGGGTGTTCCACCAGTGTACATCCCCATGGCCATGCCGGCCAATTGCCAGGCAGCTGCGTCTGTTCTGTGGATAGCAAGGTAAGCTGCGAAGGCAACAGTCACAATTGCGATGATGGCTAACAGCATGGCCAGCATACCCTTTCCGGCAACTCTGAACCACTTCTTCACATCGATAGAAAACAGGAGAAGCGGCAGCGCGAGTGCTACCGTGACATTTGATAAAGTAGACTGTAAAGGTGCGATGCTTTTGGGAAAGAGCCCAATATTGCCGATGACCATTCCTGCGAGATAGCACAGCACTACTGTGCCAATTGCTCGCAAGGGAGCAAACCGATAAGCAAGATATATGAAGAGGGCAGGAACCAATACGGCGAAAGCGCAGTATATCATCAGCATCCAACAGCCTCCTGAATCTAGAACAATAACAGAATATACAGCAAAAAGAGAGAAAGAGATAAACAATCCCCCTAACCCGGGATCTTCCGTACGGCGGGTTAGGGGGTACCAGGAGGAGACTCCGCTATTTGCTAGACATCTCCGAAGCGGTGAATGAACCAGGTCTTGACGATCTGCGTCAGGACGACATAGGTCAGCAGCATCCCCAGGAGGAGTGGCCAATAGAGGGGCGGCAGAGCAACGAAGCCCAGGACCCGGGCGATGGGCTGGATGACGGTCAGCAGGACACCCGTCGCAACAATGGCAACAGAGCTGATCAGCAATGGCTTGCTGGCGATGCTCTGGATGAACGGGATCTTGTTGGTGCGGATCACGTGTACGATGAGCGTCTGGGTGAACAGCGACTCCACAAACCAGCCGGTGTGAAACAGCGCCGGATTGGTCCAGCATTTGAAGAGATACAGCATGATGAAGAACGTCGCGTAGTCGAAGATCGAGCTGATGGGTCCGATGAACACAATGAACCGGCGCAGATTGCCAATCTCCCACTTCCTCGGCCGGGCCAGCCATTCTTCGTCTACTGCGTCGGTGGGGATGGTGGTCTGGCTGAGGTCGTACAGCAGGTTATTGGTAAGGATCTGCAGAGGCAGCATGGGAAGAAACGGGAGAAAGGCGCTGGCTCCAATGACACTGAACATGTTGCCGAAATTGGAGCTGGCAGCCATCTTGATGTACTTGATGACGTTGCCAAACACCTTGCGGCCCTCGATGACGCCCTCTTCCAGCACCAGCAGGGAGTTCTCCAGCAGGATGATGTCGGACGACTCCTTGGCAATATCGACCGCTGAGTCGACAGAGATGCCGACATCCGCAGTGCGGAGCGCGGGGGCGTCGTTGATGCCATCGCCAAGGAAGCCAACCACGTGACCGCGCTGCTGCAATGACCGGATAATGCGTTCCTTGTGGTTTGGCGAGAGCCGGGCGAAGACTACCGTGTCCTCCACCACGCCTGCCAGATCGGCATCAGACATGGCTTCGATGGCCGGCCCCAGCAGGACGCGTGGCTCAGGGATGCCAACCTGACGGCAGACATTGACGGTGACGAGGTCGCTGTCGCCCGTCAGAATCTTCACACCAACTCGGTTGGAGCCTAATTTGGCAATAGCCTCGGCCGCTGTCGCCTTGGGCGGATCCAGGAAGGCAAGAAATCCCAGCAAGGTCAGGTCCCGTTCGTCGCTCACGGTATAGACACGGTCAGCATCGCCATGCCCGGCGCTGGCAGTAGCGATGGCCAGCACGCGGAATCCCTGTGCATTCAGGTCACTGACAAGCTGGAGCGCGTTTGCGCGCTGAGGACCGTCCAAGGGTAGTTTGCCACCTTCAAGCGCAACCATGGTGCTCAGCCCGACAACCTCTTCGACGGCACCCTTGCAGATGAGGAAATCTGTCTTGCCATCGGTCACGACAACGGACATGCGCTTGCGTGAGAAGTCGAAGGGAATCTCATCCACTTTGCGGTACTTGGCTTCATCCACGAGCTCGCGTGCCTTGTCGACGTGCGCCAGAATGGCAATGTCCATGAGATTCTTCAGTCCGGTTTGGTAGTAGCTGTTGAGGAATCCCATGTCGAGGACGTGCCCGTCCTCGTTGCCACGGATATTGACATACCGCTCCAGCTGAACGTGCCCCTGCGTGATGGTGCCCGTCTTGTCGGTGCAGAGGATGTCCATTGCTCCAAAGTTCTGAATGGCATTCAGGCGCTTGACGATGACCTTCTTGTGAGACATGGCGACGGCGCCTTTGCTCAAGTTGACGGTGACGATCATAGGGAGCATCTCGGGGGTCAGCCCCACTGCTACGGCAAGACCAAACAGGAACGCTTCCATCCAGTTGTGGCGCAGCAGGCCGTTGATGAGGAAAACGGCAGGCGCCATGACGAGCATCAGTTTGATCATCAGCCACGTGAAGTTGTTGACGCCCTTGTCGAAGCTGGTCATCTCGCGGCGGCCGACGATACTGCTTGCAAGCGCTCCGAAATAGGTCTCCTTGCCGGTCTGTACCACAACTGCTGTTGCGGAGCCGGTTTCGACGTTCGTTCCGAGGAAGCACAGATTCTGCATGCTCAGCACGTCCGTCTGGGACACATCCACCAGGGTGGCGGATTTCTCTGCAGGCATGGACTCGCCGGTGAGGGCTGCCTGGCTGACGAAGAGATCCTTGGCGGTGATCAGACGCACGTCCGCCGGGACCATGTCTCCTGCGGACAGGAAGACCAGGTCGCCGGGCACAATGTCCTTGAGGGCGACTTCCTTCTTGCCTCCGTCCTGCATGACGGTTGCTGTCGTCGTGACCATCTTCTGAAGTTCCTGCGCGGCAATGTCCGAACGCTGTTCCTGGATGAATCTCAGGGCGGCGCCAAGGACAACCATGAGCAGGATGACATAAACGCCGGGGCCGCCGCCGGTGAGAGCCGTGATGATTGCCAGGATGATCAGCAGGACCGACAGCGGGTTGGAAAGAATGATGATCAGGCGCTTGAGCGGGGACGTGCGCTGTTCGCGTGCCACCTCGTTGTGGCCATACTGTTCCAGGCGTGCTTCGACCTCCTCATCGCTGAGTCCGGCCGTACTCGTGCCAAGCTGCTCCATGACGGCAGAGGGATCCATGCGGGCAAACGTCGCCAGGCGACGGGAGATCTGATTGCTGATCTCGGTTCGCTTTCGTTTTGCGGTTACGGTTGGAACAAAGGGAAAGCTCATGGTAGTGACCTCCAGAAAAGGAATGGTGAAGAAGGGAGCTCCCGTTCAGCCGGTTCAGCCCTTCAGGCTGTCAACCAGTCGAACCTTGTGCTGGAGGTGCACAACGGAATATGGTCCCGCGCGTGCAGGAAGCGGTGCATTGGGAGTCGCCGGGCAGTGCGGCAGCTGCAATATCTGTGGATTGCCGCGCACCAGAGGATGTCGCCCGTGGCAGGAAGGGCATGCGCTATGTCGTTGGAGAATTTGTGGTGCATGAACGCCTCCCGCTGGAGACGAACAAACCCCCTGCCGCTATCGGGTGGCAGGGGGCGATTTGCATCACCACAAGGAAAGGATTAGTCGAATCAACTGTCCGTGCGCCGTCCAGCGTTCAGGAATGTATGTCGCTCCGATCTACTGTCTGGGTCCACGGTTGCCTCTGTTGTTCGCTCTGA
>JBNAWM010000026.1:0-15688 GCA_049699855.1 Candidatus Cryosericum sp. | reverse complement strand
TGGGCGTTCTCACGTATGACTGGTTCATCACTCCAAATCTCCCCGAGAAGAAGTAATTCTATCTGACAAAGGAGAATCTATTATGGCAAAGTACGTAGGAGCAGTAGATCAGGGCACGACCAGCACTCGGTTCATGATCTTTGACCATGCTGGACAGGTCATCGGTATCGACCAGAAGGAACACGAGCAGATCTACCCCAAGCCCGGCTGGGTCGAGCATGACCCGATGGAAGTCTGGGCTTCCACGCAGGCAGTTATCGCTGGCGCACTGGCCAAGTCCGGTGTTGCTGCTGCCGATCTGGCGGCAGTCGGTGTGACCAACCAGCGTGAAACGACGGTCATCTGGGACAAGAATACAGGCAAGCCGGTCTACAATGCCATTGTCTGGCAGGATACGCGTACCGACCTTATCTGCAACGAGCTGGCGAAGGACGGCGGACCTGATCGCTTCCGCGCCAAGGTTGGACTTCCTCTGGCGACCTATTTCTCCGGCCCCAAGATCAAATGGGTGCTCGACAATGTTCCCGGCGCCCGGGAAAAAGCGGAGAAGGGCGAGCTGTATTTTGGCAACATGGATTGCTGGGTCATCTGGAACCTGACGGGTGGTGTCAACGGTGGTGTCCACGTCACCGATGTCACGAACGCCAGCCGCACGATGCTCATGAACCTCGAGACCCTGGACTGGGATGAAGAGCAGTTGAAAGTGCTTGGCATTCCGCGCTCCATGCTTCCCGACATCAAGGCTTCCTCCGAAGTGTATGGCATGGGCGTTGGCTCACTTGCCGGCGTTCCGGTCGCGGGCGACCTTGGTGATCAGCAGGCAGCACTCTTTGGCCAGACCTGCTTCAGCGCAGGCGAAGCCAAGAACACCTATGGCACCGGCTGCTTCATGCTGCTCAACACCGGCACCAAGCCTGTTCAGTCCAAGAATGGTCTTCTGACGACGCTTGGCTACAAGATCGGCAAAGAGCCGGCCGTGTATGCTCTCGAGGGGTCCATCGCCATCACCGGCGCCCTTGTTCAGTGGCTGCGCGACAACCTTGGCCTGATCCAGAAGTCTTCTGACATCGAAGCCCTTGCCAACACGGTCGAGGACAACGGTGGCATCTACTTCGTTCCTGCATTCTCCGGCCTCTTCGCTCCGTATTGGAAGAGCGACGCCCGCGGTGTTATCGTTGGCATGACCCGGTACGTCAACAAGGGTCACATTGCCCGCGCAGCACTTGAAGCGACTGCCTACCAGACCCGCGAAGTCCTGGAAGCCATGAACAAGGATTCCGGCGTTCCGCTCACCGCACTCAAGGTGGACGGCGGCATGGTCTTTGATGATACACTGATGCAGTTCCAGTCTGACATTCTTGGCGTCCCGGTCATTCGTCCAAAAGTTGCCGAGACAACAGCACTGGGAGCTGCCTATGCAGCCGGCCTCGCAGTCGGATTCTGGGCCAAGGTCGAAGATCTGCGCGCCAACTGGGGCGTGGACAAGACGTGGGAGCCCAAGATGGACAGTGCCAAGCGCGCTGCACTGTATGATGGCTGGCTTGAGGCCGTCAAGCGCACCTTTGGCTGGATCAAGCAGTAGTATTGCTGCCATAACAGTTTCGTAGAGAGTGACGAGCCGCGGCCGGCGGTCGCGGCTCGTTCCTTATGATGGATATGTGAAAAAGCACCACAATCTTCAGGCACGGAAACGTGATAGAGTCTGTTGTCAGGAAGTACGATACTAGATATAAGGAATGGCAGACATGGCAGACAAAACGTATGATGTCATCATCATCGGCGCGGGAGTGGTCGGCAGCATGGTCGCCCGCTTTCTGTCGCGCTACAAGCTTGATATCCTGTTAATCGAAAAAGATTCCGACATTGGCATGGGCGCTTCGTCAGCGAACACCGCTATCGTGCATGCCGGGTATGATCCCAAACCCGGCAGCTTAAAGGCTGAGATGAACGTGAAGGGAAACCAGATGTTCGATCAGCTGGCGGGTGAGCTGAACTTCAGCTTTGAGAGACGCGGCGACTATGTGGTCGCCATCGGGCCGGAAGAGTATGGCAAGCTTGAGACGCTGCGCCAGCAGGGTCTTGCCAACGGGGTTCCTGGGATGGTTATGCTGGACGCCGCTGACGTCAAGAGGCGCGAGCCCAACATCAATCCTGAGGTGAGCGGAGCTCTCTGGGCGAGCACCGGCGGCATCTGTGATCCTTTTAGTGTCGTCATCGCGGCGGCCGAGAATGCCGTGACAAACGGTGTGACACTGCTTACGGATACCGCGTTTGAAGACTTTATCATGGATGGCACCCGCATTGTGGGCGTGAAGACCAATCGGGGCGAGTTCAGGTCTCGCTGGGTTGTCAACAGTGCCGGTCTGTATTCAGATGTCGTCATGCACAAGGCAGGCATCCGTCCCGAGTTCAAGATCGTTCCGCGCAAGGGGGAGTACTACGTATTTGACAAGGCCGAGATCACCATCAACAATGTTCTCTTCCCCGTGCCGTCAGAAACCAGCAAGGGTATTCTGGTCACGACAACCATGCATGGCAATACAATTATCGGTCCGAACGCGGTGGAGATAGAGGATAAGGAAGACCGATCCGTGACGCCGGAGGGGCTCAGTGAGATCTGGCGGGGCGGGCTCAGCCTTGTGCCGTCGCTTAGCCTCAAGTACGCGATTGCTGAGTTTGCCGGGCTGCGTCCGGGCGGCAATGCCCCCAGCCCCAATCCCAACATCCACTACAACAAAGATTTCATCATCGAGATCCCCAAAGAAGTGCAGGGTTTTGTGAACCTTGGTGGCATCGAGTCGCCCGGTGCAACGTCGGCTCCTGCCATCGCGGTCCGCGTCGTCGAACTGCTCAAGGATGCAGGCGAGAAGCTGGAGGAGAAGCCGGATTGGAACCCGATTCGCAGGGCTCGCCCGCGTTTCAGGGATATGCTTCCGACCGAGCAGAAGCTGTTGATCCAGAACGATGCAAGATACGGTCGCATCATCTGCCGCTGTGAGAATGTCACCGAGGGTGAGATCGTTGCCGAGATTCATGCACCTATTCCCGCTCGCACGTATGACGCAATCAAGAGACGCACGTGGCTGGGAACTGGGCGTTGCCAGGGTGCTTTCGACACGCCGCGCGTGGTCGAGATTCTTGCGCGCGAGCTGGGCGTCTCACCGCTGGAGATAACCAAGAAAGGTCATGGATCGGAGTTTCTTGTTCGGCCCACCAAGGACGTGGAGGCGAAATAATGTTGAAGCAAAAATACGACGTGATCGTCATTGGTGCCGGCCCTGCCGGACTCGCCGCCGCGATCGAGGCCAAGAAGACAGGTGCGCAGGACGTCCTTGTCATCGAGCGGGCGCAGGAGTTGGGCGGCATTCTTCAGCAGTGCATTCACAATGGATTTGGATTGGAGACCTTTAAGAAAGACTTGCCGGGCCCTGCCTACGCCCAGCGGTTTATCGATGAATTGACAAGCCTGCACATCGACACCCTGCTGGATGCCATGGTGCTGGATGTAACGGGGGAACGCCACGTGTCGGCGACCAGCCAGTGGTCCGGATATGTGGAACTGGATGCCCGGGCTCTGGTACTGGCCATGGGCTGCCGTGAGCGCACTCGGGCGCAGATCGCCCTGCCTGGAACAAGACCTGCCGGAGTCTACACGGCAGGAACTGCCCAGCGCTTCGTCAATATGGAAGGTTTCATGCCCGGCAAAAAGTACGTCATTCTGGGCTCCGGCGATATCGGCATGATTATGGCTCGCCGATTGACCTTTGAAGGAGCCAAAGTGGAGCGAGTCCTCGAACTCATGCCATTCCTGACCGGTCTGACGCGCAACTACGTGCAGTGTCTGCAGGATTTCAACATCCCCCTGCAGTTGCAGCACACGGTCAAGCGTATCATCGGCAATGAGCGGGTGGAAGCCATCGAGTCGGTGCAGGTCGACGAAAACCGCCGGCCGATTCCTGGAACGGAAGAGGTCATTCCGTGCGACACGCTTTTGCTCTCCGTTGGACTTATCCCCGAGAACGAGCTGTCACGCAAGGCTGGGGTTGCGCTTGATCCCGTCACTGCCGGTCCGTTCGTCGATGAGAAGATGCAGACGAATGTCCCTGGCATCTTTGCGGCGGGCAACGTTGTTCATGTCTATGATCTGGTCGACTGGGTGACTGATGCGGGCCTGCTGTGCGGTCGAAATGCCGCGCAGTATGCCATTGCAGAACGCAAGCGTGCCGGCAGGAAGGTCAAGATGAAGGCGGGAGAGAACGTCCGCTATGTCGTCCCGCATGTTCTGGACAAAGAGAGTCTGGCCGAGTCTCGGCAGCGTCTTCAGATGCGTGTCACGACGCCGATCGAGGCTCCCGTCTGGGTGGAAGTCCTGAATGGTGAGGAACGCATTGTCAGGAAAGCCGACCTGTATGCCCGACCGGGTGAGATGGTCAATATCGACATTCCACAGTCTGCCTATGACGCCGTTCAGCGAGCAGCAGAGCTGACCGTGCGGGTTGTCAGGCGATAAGGGGGCTGCTATGGCACAGGAACACAGAAAGATGATTTGCATCACATGCCCGCGGGGATGTGCACTGGATGTGACGGTTGAGGACAAGAAGGTCATCAAGGTGGAAGGCAACAGCTGTCAGCGCGGCGTAGACTACGCCATCGCCGAGGTGACAGATCCCCGCCGTATGGTGACCACCACCGTGCGGGTCAAGGGCGGTGTCCATCCATTGGTGCCGGTCTTTACCGAGAAGCCTATCCCGAAGCCGCGGATTTTTGACCTGCTGGCAGAGGCGCGCAAGGTAGAGCTGACAGCTCCGGTCAAGTATGGTGACATCGTCATGGAGAATGTGCTCGGCACCGGAATCAATGTCCTGGCAAGCCGGAACATTCCAGTTAAGGACAAGGCTTCGTAGGGAGTGAGATGACAGAGGAACAGCAAGAGAAGAAGGACGCCGTGGTTTCATCCGAGACGCCGTCACAGCCGGCCGACTCAATTCCTCGCCCGGCCGTGACGAAGCAGCCTGCTTACTGGATACGCCTGTCCGTTTTTCTCGTGCCGCTGGTGTTGAGTGAAATCATGTTCTGGCACGCCGGGAGACTGTGGGAGATCATCGCCTTTCCCATTGCCTGGGTTGCTTTCTTTTACTTCCAGATGAAGCGCGGTGGCTGGAACGTGTTCAAGCCCTGAATGGCGAGGCACACCTGCCTCGCATGGTTGAAAGTGTACAAACGAAGCCCCTGGGTGGTTGTGCCCCGGGGCTTCTTCCATTTCTCCCTCAAGAGGTGGCAGTACGGGGCCTGGGTGCTCTCGGTACGTGACGACAAAGTGAACGATGTCGGTTGAATTCTTGGTTGCGTGGCTATAATCATTTCAGCTGTGGCAAACAGCCCTTCCCTTTCCTTTTTTCCTCAAAGCCCCGGATCTAATCCACCCGGGGCGTCTCTTTTTCTATGGAGCCTAGTACCCAGTTGGAGCAGTCCAGGCTGGAACGGTCTTTGGGTCTTCCGGAGGGGTGACCGTGCCGTCGATGATGGCCTGACGCAGTGCGTTGACCTTGGCAATCTGGTCGGCAGTCAGAACCTTGGCCACGTTGTCCATTGCATAGCCGACACCACCGTTAGCCAGCGAAAGGGTAATGACGCCAGGCTTGAATGTCCCGTCAGCCTGTGCCTTGACGGCTTCCCAGGTCGCGAAGTCAACGTGCTTGATGGCGGATGTCAGGGTGCCATCGGGATACAGGTTGGGGTTCTTGCCCATATCCACGTCGACGCCGATACCCCACAGACCCTTGGCAGGTCCGCCGGCTTCCTTGAGGGCCTCGAACATGCCGTTGCCAGTAGCACCTGCTGCGTGGAAGAGTACATCGGCGCCCTGTGAGATCATCGTCTGGGCGATCTGCTTACCCTTGGGCTGGTCACCGAAGCTGCCGGCATAGACGTCTGCAACATTCTTGCCGTTGGTGCCATAGGCAGTGGGATTGGTAGTCTTGATGCCAGCCATGAAACCTGCTTCATAGCGCTGGACGGCAGGGACGGCGATACCACCGATGTAGCCGATTTTGTTGGTCTTGGTGGCGTAGCCAGCGACGGCGCCCACCAAGTAGCCGCACTGCTGTTCCGTGAAGAGGTAGCAAACAAGGTTGGGGAGCTCAGGCAGTGGCGCGAACGTGTTGGGGTCGGAGGGAACAGCGTCGATCAGCATGAAGTTTACATTGGGGTGATCCTTGGCGACCTGATAGGTTGCGTCAGCAAGCATGAAGCCGACGGCGACAATCATCTTGCATCCTTCGTCCTCAGCAAGTTTGGTGAGGTTGGGGATGTAGTCCGTCTGCTCCTTGGACTCCAGGACGACCGGCGTGATGCCGGCAATCGGAGCAACACCCTTGTCCGTCAAATCGGGAGCATTGTCGGCTAGAGACTTTGCATACTCCGCATCGGATATGGCAGTGTATCCGCCACCCTTGACGTAGGACTTCTTGGCCGCCCAGATTTCGAGACCGCGCAGGGCGGAGTCGTTGAAGGACTGGTCGCCGCGTCCGCCGACGTCGGTGACGAGGCCTATCTTGATCTCATTGACAGTGGGCGTGGCCGTCTTGCACCCGGTGAGGACTGAAGCGGCAAGCACAACGATCAGCAAAACAGACAGCAGCTTTCTCATAACGTTACCTCCTGAACGGGATAATATGCACAAGCGGCCTCATTATGGTGCCATTGTTCAATCGAAAACCCCCGGCATGAAGCCGGGGGTTGATGGTCGATTCTGAAGCAGGATCTAGTACCCGGTCGGAGGTGTCCAGGATGGAACCTTGGCTGGATCTTCCGGAGGGGTGACCTTGCCGTCGATGATGGCTTGACGCAGTGCGTTGACCTTGGCAATCTGGGCAGAGGTCAGAACCTTGGCCACGTTGTCCATTGCATAACCCACGCCACCATTGCGCAGTGACAGGGTGATGACGCCAGGAGTGAAGGTGCCATCGACCATGGACTTGACGGCAATGTAGGTTGCAAAGTCAACATGTTTGATGGCGGAGGTCAGCGTTCCGGCAGGATACAGGTTGGGGTTCTTGCCCATGTCCACGTCGACGCCGATGCCCCACAGCCCCTTGGCGGGTCCGCCGGCTTCTTTGAGGGCTTCAAACATGCCGTTGCCAGTAGCGCCTGCTGCGTGGAAGAGCACATCAGCACCCTGTGAGATCATCGTCTGAGCGATCTGCTTGCCCTTGGGCTGGTCACCGAAGCTGCCAGCGTACACATTGGCAACATTCTTGCCATTGGTGCCATAGGCAGTCTTGTTGGTGGTCTTGATGCCAGCCATGAAACCTGCCTCATAGCGCTGAACCGGCGGAACGGCGATACCACCGATATAGCCGATCTTGTTGGTCTTGGTAGCGTAGCCAGCGATGGCACCCACAAGGTAGCCGCACTGCTGTTCCGTGAACAGGAAGCAGACAAGGTTGGGAAGGGTGGGCAGATTTGCGAACGTGTTTGGGTCAGAAGGAACGGAATCGATGAGCATGAAGTTGGTCTTGGGGTGATCCTTGGCGACCTGGTAGATTGCATCCGCAAGCATGAAGCCGACGCCGATGATCATCTTGCATCCTTCGTCCTCAGCAAGCTTGGTGAGGTTAGGGATATAGTCCGTCTGCTCCTTGGACTCGAGAACCACAGGCACAACGTTCGTGAGCGGAGCAATGCCTCTGGTGGTGAGGTCGGGGGCGTTGTCGGCAAGTGACTGCTTGTAGGCAGCATCAGTCATGGCTGTGTAGCCGCCGCCTCTCACATAGGACTTCTTGGCTGCCCAGATCTCGAGACCGCGCAGGGCAGAGTCGTTGAAAGACTGGTCGCCGCGTCCGCCAACGTCGGTGACAAGACCGATCTTGATGCTGGTGGTGATGGGCGCCTTGGAAGTGACAGTGACGGCGCGCGTAGTCCCGTTCCATGCAACGTTCAACCCCGACTTCTCAGAGACGAAGCGGATCGGGATCAAGGTGCGTCCAGCTTTGGAGACATAAGCAGCAGCGTCCATGAGAACGGCGTCGCCATTGACCTTGGCAGCCTTCTGTCCGATGATGAACTCAAACTGTGTGGCGCCAAGCAGGACGCCTACCGTCTTGGTCGACGCATCATAGTTGACGTCTGCGCCAAATGCTTCCGAGACAAGACGGATCGGCACGAAGGTGCGGCCGCCCACGATCTCGGGAGCCTGGTCGCCTGTTTTGGTAGCTCCATTTAATGTGTAGTTGACCTTGCCGACCGTCAGGACAAGAGTGGTCGTCGTTGCAGCAGTAGCGGTGGATACACCAGCGGTAAGCCCTGCAACCATTGCCAGGACAAGCAGCAGCGAAACAATTCTCTTCACGTTTGCCTCCATAGTAGGATGTCGTACGCCTTGGGGCACATGTCAACGCTCCAGTCAAAAGACTAGACGCAATAACCATTTAGTCAAGATGCCGGATGGCCAGCTGTCCAGCATGTGTGCGCACTAGACGTACCGAAGCCGGCCCTCCACCTCGGCACTGAGGTTCTGATGGTTGCGGAGATACTCCTCAACGACGTCTCTCCCGGATGTCGCCAACAGATGTGGCTGTTCAAGCTGTACCAGTTCCTCGTTGGTCAATTGAAGGCCAACAGCCGAATTCTTGTAGTGGTAGCCTTGCAGACAGATGGTATAGGTCGCATCGTCCTCAATGGGATTCCCATTCAGGGTCAGTGAAACCAGCAGGTGCCCTTCCAGGTCGTAGACAGCCTCCACCCCCCTGTTCACCTGATAGTATTCGCCTTCGCCGTTGCGGTTTTCCGGGCGCATGAACCCGGCAAAGGCACGTTTGAGCTGTGCGCCGGTGATGCGGAACCGCGTGACGGAATCATCGTAGGGGAACAGGGCCAGAAAGTCTCCCAGCGTCACGACGGGTCCCAGTTCTGTCTTGCGGATGCTGCCGCTGCCGACAAAGGCGATGTCGACTCCGGTCGTCTGCTGGATCGCGTCAGCAAACAGGTTGCCAAGTTCGGTCTCGCGGATGCGTTCGGGGTGGGTGAGGGTCCGCGTGAACTTCGAGATCATACTGCCGTACTTTCGGTCGACGACACTCTTGAAGCCGTCGATGAAGGCCGTGAGCTGTTCATCCGGCTGGCAGTGCCCGCTGTCGATCGGAACCAGCTGCCACTTCCAGTCGACGATGCTATTAGTGTCATCATCCACGGTGATGTCAAATCGTCCGATCTGGTCCGTGCCCACGCCAGCCTGGGCAATCAGGATGCCATTCACAACGGCGGGCTGCTCCAGAACCGTGTGGCTGTGCCCTCCGATGATCATGTCGACCCCCCAGGCAGGGTCCAGCATGGCTGCAAGCTCTTTGTCCGAGTCGAAGCCAATGTGGGTCAGCAGGACGGTCAGGTCGATGTCCTCGTTCTTGTACGCATTGCAGATCTTGCCGACCTCTGCCGCGGCTTCCTGGAGCGTAACAAACGCCGACAGCATGTTGTCGGTCTTCAGCATGTCGATGACCCGCTCGGTGATGATCCCGATGAAAAGGATGTCAAAGCCATCGACGTTCTTCACCAGGTAGGGCTGAAACAACCGCTTGTTGTACTGGGTGATGTACAGGTTGGCGTTAACAATAGGGAAGTTGGCCATCTTTTCCAGGAACAGCAGGTGAGGCAGTCCATAGTCAAACTCGTGGTTGCCCAGTGTTGCGACGTCCGGTGCCAGGTAGTTCATGAGTTCCATGGTGCTGATGCCTTTGTACTCTGCATCGATGAGTGACCCCTGGACCATGTCGCCCGCGATGCAATAGACGACGTTTCTCTCCTCGCTCCGAACCTGGTTGATGTAGCCAGAGAGCAGGGACAGGCCCCCGATCAGGTGGCCCTCCTCGCCGCGCATCTCCGCAAGAAAGTCCCCGTGCATGTCGTTGCTGTGCAGGATGGTGAATTGTTTCCTGATACCCATGATAACCTCCCGGTGCGAATGGCGACACGTGTGTCTGGGCACATTCTCAAGGAAAGGGGATGCCATGTCAAGCGGCGGGCTCGTCGAGGTTGCGTCACGGCCATTGCCAAGGGAGGCTGGCCGCGTATGATGTACCAAAAGGGCGGGAGGCAGGATGGCCACCATACAGGACTTTGAGCAGCTTGACATCAGAACGGGGACGATCGTTGCGTGCGAGCTCTTTCCCGAGGCCCGCAAGCCGGCATACAAGCTGATGATTGACTTTGGGCCGGAAATAGGGCTCAAGCATTCGAGCGCCCAGATTACCGCACTGTACAAGCCAGACCAGCTGGTCGGGCGCCAGGTGCTGGGCGTGGTCAACTTTCCCAGTCGTCTTGTGGCGGGGTTCCGCTCGGAGGTGCTGGTGCTTGGCGTCTATGCGCCAGAGGGTGTTGTGCTCATTGCGGCCGACCGGTCCGTTCCGAATGGGCTGAGGCTCGGCTGATTTCGGGGAGAAACCGGCTATTGCCACAGGAGGCGGTCATGGAAGAAGACAGGAAGACATTCTACATCGGTACTGAAGTGGATCCCGCCACCGGCCAGCCGGGAGCCCCCGCTCTCTATGCGGGCAAGGACCTGACCACGCACGGTGTCCTCGTTGGCATGACTGGGTCGGGCAAGACGGGGCTGGCCATCGACCTCATCGAAGAGGCGCTCATGGATGGCGTGCCGGTGATTGCCATCGATCCCAAGGGCGACCTCGGCGACCTCCTGCTCACCTTTCCGAGTTTGAGTGCCGCCGAGTTTCAGCCGTGGATCGACCCGGCCGAAGCGGAACGCAAGGGCCTGAGCATCGAGCAGACTGCAGCCGCCACCGCTGAAGCGTGGACCAGGGGACTGGCTGCTTCCGGCATTACCGCTGACCGCATCGCACAACTGAGGGCGGCTGCCGACTTTGTCATTTTCACGCCAGGATCGACAGCTGGCATCCCCGTTTCGGTACTGCAGAGTTTCCGCAAACCGGCGGGCGACCTTGGCGAGGAGGAGACGCAGGAGAAAGTGAAAAGCGTGGTCTCCGCCCTTCTGGGCCTGCTGGGGATTGATGCCGATCCCATCCGGAGCCGGGAGCACATCCTGATCAGTTCCATCATCAACGACACGTGGGGCAAGGGTCATGATCTGACCCTGCCGGATCTCATCAGACAGCTTCAGAGTCCGCCCTTTGAGAAACTTGGCGTCTTCGAAGTGGATACCTTCTTTCCGCCCAAGGACCGGCTGGACCTGGCCATGCGCATCAATGGCCTGATCGCCTCTCCCTCGTTTCAGTCATGGCTGAATGGTGCCCCGCTGGATATTGAGAGTTTCCTGCACGCGCCCGATGGTAGACCGCGGTGCAGCATCTTCTCCATTGCGCATCTTTCCGACGCCGAGCGCATGTTCTTTGTCACACTCTTTTTGCAGGAAGTTCTCGCATGGATGAGGTTGCAGCAGGGAACCGATTCGCTGAGGGCTTTGCTGTATTTTGATGAGGTGTTTGGCTACTTCCCGCCCTATCCTTTCAACCCGCCTTCCAAAGTCCCTCTGCTGACGCTCATGAAGCAGGCACGCGCATTCGGCCTGGGTATCCTGCTGGCAACTCAGAACCCCGTGGACATCGACTACAAGGGGCTCAGCAATGCGGGCACATGGATCATTGGCACACTCCAGCAGGAAGGCGACCGCCAGCGCGTGATGGGCGGGTTGGAAGGCGCTTTGCAGGAAGGGGGAGGCACGCTTGACAGGGCATGGTTCACCGGCGTGCTGGGCAGCCTCAAGCCACGCCAATTCCTCCTGCACAACATCCATACCGCCAGGCACATTGTGGTGCAGTCCCGCTTTGCGATGAGCTATCTGCGCGGTCCGCTCACCAAGGGACAGATCAGTCAGCTGATGGCGGCCCGGAAAACCGAGTTCGAGCATGTGATACATGACGTTGTGCCGGGTCCGGGACCATCCCGGTATGCCCCTGCCTTTCCCCACGAAATTCCGGTCCAGTTTGCCCCGATCTCCCCAGGCGCGACCGTCTCGGCATATCTGTTCGGCGATGCTGACCTGGCCTACGAAGACAAGACAACCTCCGCATTTGTCCAGGAACACCTGCTCCTCTGCATCCCTGCGTCCCAGTGGCCCACCATGGACTGGAGTACGGCGGAGCAGCTGCCGGAGAATGTGGTCTGGTCTGACAATGCACCGGATGGCATCCTGTTCCAGGAGGTGTCAGCAGACCTTCAGAAGCCTGCGTCGTGGAAGCTCATCACAGCCCGGCTCAATGACGCGCTGAAAACTCGTCCGTTCACACTGCTCGTCAGCAAGGCGTACAAGGTCGCCCAGCAGGCTGATGAAACCCCGGACCAGTTCATGGCGCGCCTGGGCGTCCTGTCGGCTCCCGATATGACCGCTGCCGTCAGCAAGGTGCAGGAGAAATTGCTGGAAAAACAGAGGAAACTGCAGGACGACCTGACCGAGGCGCAGCAGCGCCTGAACATCGCCCAGATGGAGGCCCGCAACCGGAGTTCAACGGCAACCATGCAAACAGCAGAAGCGGTCCTGGGACTGCTGATAGGGCGCAAGCGCAGTTTCGCAGCAGGGACCAGGACCCGCGGATCGGCCCAGACCATGCAAGAGAAGGCACGCGACCTCCAGCAGAAGGTGAACGATCTTCAGCAGCAGGTGAACGTGTCTGCCACGCAGATGCAGGCGGCCGTGACTGCCGAAGAGCAGGCTGCCCGTGCAAAGTACCTGGCCGTCGATCAGAAGCTGCTGCGCCCGAAGGCGAGCAATATCGTCATCAGGCGGGTGGGGGTTGTTTTTCGCCAGGCGCCGTAGACTCTGCTGAGGGTGAGTGCTCTGCCAGCGCATCGGCGACGGCGGAGAGCAGTTCATCCATGTGATAGGGCTTCTGAACGTAGCCGACCATGCCTGCGTCCAGCGCATCCTGTGCATGACCGTCAAGCCCATAGCCCGTCGAAAGGATGGCGCGCACATTCGGGTCGATCTCTCTGAGAGCTTTGAAGCACTCCAGGCCGTCGATGCCCGGCATGACCATGTCGATGATGACCAGGTCCACTTCCTGCGGGTGGGTACGGTACCAGGTGATGGCTTCCCTGGCCCCGGCAACGGTTACCACATCGTACCCTTCGCGGTGCAGCATCTCGCGGGTGAGTTTGCGGACGACCTCTTCATCGTCGACAACGAGAATGCGCCCGTGGCCTCTGCCAGGAAGTTCGGCAGCATAGACGGTCGCAGGAGGCACGTCAGTAGCTGGAATGCATACGGTGAACGTGGCGCCCTTGCCGGGGACGCTGTCCACGTCGATGAAGCCTCCATGTGCCTTGACGATACCATACACCATGGCAAGGCCCATGCCGGTGCCCTGTCCTGCCTCCTTGGTGGTGAAGAACGGTTCAAAGATGCGGCGCAGGTTCTTTCGGGCGATTCCGATCCCGGTGTCGGCAACCGAGAGGGAGACAAAGGTGCCGGGCTCGGCGCCCGGGTGAGCCAGCAGCTGTTCTGCGTTCAGGACCTGCCGCCACGTGCGGAAGGTGAGGCTGCCACCCTGCGGCATGGCGTCGCGGGCATTGATCGCCAGGTTGAGGACGACCTGCTGGAGCTGTCCGGGATCTCCCAGGACCGTGGCCTGATCGGTGTCGAAGTGCTCGGTCACAACGATGTTCTTGCTGATGGTGCGCGTGAGGAGGGAGACGACCTCGAGAACGGTGCTGTTGAGGTCGACGGTCACATGCTGGTGTCCTCCCCTGCGCGCAAAGCTGAGCAGCTGCCTGGTGAGCTCGGCGGCACGTTCGGCCGCTTGCTGGATGACTTGCAGGCCTTGCTGCATGGCGCTCCCTGGGGGGGCATCCGGCTCGAGCATGTTGGCGTATCCCAGGATGCCCGTCAGGATGTTGTTGAAGTCATGGGCGACCCCGCCTGCCAGCAGGCCGATCCCCTCCAGCTTCTGCGACTGGCGCAGCTGTTCCTCGAGGGCGGCTTCCTGCGTAATGTCGCGGCCCACAAAGGTGTAATTGGCAACGGTGCCGGCAGGACTCAGCACGGGGCTGACGGTCAGATCGAGCTGTATTGGACTTCCATCCTTGCGCGCGCCGGTTATCTTTTTCTTCCAGCTGTCGCGCACTGTCAGGTGCTCTTCTGTCCGGCGCGTGATGGGTGCCGCTACGTCGCTGCCCAGCAGGTCGGTAATGTTGTGATTCGTGGTTTCGGCTGCCGCAAATCCTGTGACACGCTCAAACGCAGGATTGACATAGGTGACGATGCCCTCTGGATCGGTGATGGCGATGGCGTCGGCTGCCTGCTCGAGAGCGATGGCCAGCCGGAGTGCCTTGGCTTCAGCCCGTTCGCGCCGCAGGTCGTTGATGACCAGGAAGACGATGCCCATGACCATGAGCGCCATGATCAGGATGGTGAACAGGACGAGGCGGCGATTGGTGTCAAAGAGGGTGATGGGCCGATTGACAATGGTTGCTCCGACCGGAAGACTGGCGATGGGAATGTTGTAGGCGTCAAGCATCCGCCAGTCGAACGCCATCTCGGTCGCATGTTTTGTGATGATCGGGATGGAACTGGCACTCTCGCCGTTTTGGATGCGCCGTGCAAGACTCCCCGCCTGGCTTCCCTCCAGGTTGGGGCTGGTCAGCACGCCCCCGACGATACCGTGTCCCAGACCCTGCTCCTGCAGACCGTAGATGGGCAGACTGGTATGCTGTGCCAGTTCCTCTATGAACTGGGGCGTGTCGATGAAAACTCCGTCTTTGTCGCGGTTGAACGGGCCAGCCAGGATGATGGTGCCGGGAGGCAGTTTGGTGACCGCGTCCATCAGCTGGGAGACGGTCGCCTCGGGCGAGAACGTGAACGCGGAACGGCTGCTGAAGCGGCTGGCAGCTGTCTGGATGGCAGCGCGTGCGGCGCGCCCCGTGTCGCTGAAGTCTGTGATGACATAAACGTTGGTGGCGTGCCCATGCAGTCTAAGCGCCAGTTCAAGCGTTCCGGCGGGGTCGATCTCCTGAGTGACGCCCGTCACGGCACTCTCGCCCTTCAGGAGGGACGGCGCATAGTCGTTGATGCCGCAGAAGACGATGGGGACGCCCGAAAACAAGCTGCCGCGCAGACTCAGCGCAAGATCCAGTGCCGGGTTGTCGGTGACGATCAGGAGGTCAGGCTTGTGTGCGCCATACCGTGACTGCAGAAGGTGCACGACCTCATCGTGATCCTGCTGTGATGGAAACCGACACCAGTCCATGTATTCGACAAACAGCTGGATGCCCTCGTTGCTGCCAAGGACGCTGCGGATTCCGGCCACCTCGCCATCTGTCCACGAGTACCCCTGCTGGTACGAATTGAGGATCAGGACGCTCTTCGCCGGCAGTGTGGAAGCTGCAGTACCTGGCCCTGGGGTGAGAGCCAAAACCAAGGCCATAACGAAGAGGAGGGCGACCATGGTCGCTTTCATCCGAATGCGGGCATGCGGTGCGGGATGGAACACGGCAGGTCCCATGGCGCAGTTATGATGTGCTGAGGGCCTCATTCAGCGGACGGCCCATCGCCAAGCGACGCAAGGACCGATGTCAGCTCGGCAAAGTTGAAGGGCTTGGCGAGGACGGCATCGAAGTGATAGGAGCGGTATTCCGCCATGACCGGGTCGGTGGCATAACCGCTGGAGGCGATAAGACGGGCCGGCGTTCCGCGAGCGCGGAGCAGGGCTGCAGCCTCCTCGCC
>JBNAWM010000025.1:6725-15871 GCA_049699855.1 Candidatus Cryosericum sp. | reverse complement strand
TCTCCGCGCGGTTCAGCAGGCCCCTGCTATCGCTCGCGGCTCAATTGCAGGAACGCTTGCAGGGCTTCCTCGAACCGCGACGCGGCGAGCAGGCTGTTGGCCTGGCGCATGGTAATCGGCTGCGCTTCAGGCTGAGGAGCGGCCGCTTCTGCCTCTCCCGCCAGCTGATCGGGCGCCGCCGAGATGTGGGACATCGGTGTTGGGCCCGGTGCCGGGCGCAGATCGCGTGCGATAACCTGTGCCTGCTCCAGCAGGTTGGCCATGTGGGACATGAGAGGGGTGTGCGGCAGTTCGGCGGGGGCTTCCAGGGGCTCTTCCTCCACCGGGGCTGCCTCGGAGACAGCTGGGACGTCGGCGGCTGGAACAGAGGGCTCCTGGGGCAGTCCCGGGATGACGAAGGGCCGGTCCCTCACCTCCTCGGACTTCTTTTCGCAGGGTGTGGAAACGGTATCGGCTTCCTGTGACTGGACGGTGCCGACAAGCGCTTCCAGCTCCCCGATGGGCAGAACTTGGGCGAAGATTGAGTCAGGAAGGTCCTCGAGGGACTTGATGAAGGTCAAGTGGCGCATCGTTTCGTCATCGAAGTTGGAATAGCCCAGCCCCGTCGCCCGGTCGTTCAGCGGATCGACTTCCAGCAGCCTTCGAACGAATGTCTCGCCCTTCTGATGGTTGCCAAGCTGGTCGTCATAGGTCTTCCAGAGCAGGTACAGCCGCTCAGGAAAGGCTTCATAGGCTGCAAGGCTGTTTTCGAGGATGTCCAGGGCTTCGCGGATCTTTCCACTGCGCCGCTGAAGCGAAGCGAGCAGCACCTTCAACACGGGGTCGGTAGGATTCTGTTCGACCAGCCGTTGAACGTCCTCTTCGGTCATGTCCGGGACGCGCAGCCGGAGGTTGCTGTAGGCTGTGAGCACAGGATTCTGAAGCTGGGCGTCGCACAAGGCCTTGCGGTTGCGCAGGCGGAGGTCGGTCAGGAAGGTGTTGTCGGACGAAAGGGAAAGGCACTTCAGGAAGGCAAGCCTGGCTTCGTCGGTCCGCTTCAGGGCCAGCAGAATGCTGGCATGGACGAGGTAGCAGAGGGGACCAGCGGGGTCGATGTTGAGGGCATACCGACTCTCGATGAGTGCTTCACCGGGTTTGTTGCGGAGGTAGTATCCCAGGGCGATGGCCAGCTGGACGCGCAGGCTCTTGGAGGAAACAGACAGCGACGCCTCGAGAGCAGACTTCAGTGCATCCTGCGGGCGGTCCGACAAGATGTACAAATACGTCTTGGCGACGCTGACCAGCCCATCGCGCGGGTTGCGCTCGAACATCGCCTCGTACACATTCAACCGTTCCGCCAGTTCCTGTTGGGTCATCGCATCACCTCTCCAAGCGTTATTATTGTCAGGCGGGCATCTTTGTCAAAAGATTCGGAGCCTGGAAAGCGCTGGCTCCGGCCTATCGGATGAGCGATGCCAGCTTCCAGCCCCAGTTGACCAGCGCCCCAAGGACCAGCGCCAGCACGATTTCACCTACACTGACCAGCGTCGCGCGCCGGATGCCAAACTCATGCTTCAGGGCGGCGATGGTGCTCACGCAAGGGACGTAGAGCATGACGATCAGGGCGAAGACGTACATCTGCCGGGCGGTCATGACGGTTCCCAGGTTGGGCGTGTGCATCAGTGTGGCCAGCATGATCAAGGCAAGTTCTTTGCGCAGGATGCCAAAGATGAGCACCACGACCGCCACCGGAGGCAGCCCGAGCACACCCTGCGTGAACGGCGCAGCCCATGCGGTCACGGCGGAGAGCCATCCCAGCTTGTCGAAAACGTACAGGAACATGGAGCCGGCAGCGATGATGGGAAAGGCAAAGACCACGAAGTCCTTGAGCCTGAACCACGTCTGTCTGAACGTGATGCGAAGGGGCGGCCACTTGAGGCTGGGCATCTCCATGATGAGGCCGGGGTTGGTCCCGGGGATGAACCGGTTGAGCAGACGCCCCACGATGAAGACGATGCTGAGGCTGATGGCATACAGGGACAGTGCCGGCCAGAACCCCATGAAAGCGCCCACCAGGCCCAGAATGACGACCGTGCGCGCCGAGCACGGAACAAGCGTCGCAAGCACTCCAGCGATGAAGCGGTCCCGATCGCGCTCCATGATGCGCGTCCCCAGGACAGCGGGCACATTGCACCCAAATCCGAGGATGATAGGCATGAATGCCTTGCCGTGCAATCCCATGCGGTGCATGATGGCGTCGGTCAAAAACGCCATGCGGGCCAGATATCCCGAGTTTTCCAGGAATGAGAGGACAATGTAGAAGGGGACGATATAGGGAAGAGCAACGGAAACGCCTGCCAGGACGCCCTGGAGGATGCCGCTCCACAGGAAGTCACGCAGCCACCCAACGATGGGAAGTGCGGCGAATGCCTGCTGCCAGGTGTTGAAGAGAGTATCAAGGGCCGTGGACAGCCGGCCTCCCAGGACAAAGATGAGACCAAACACGGCAAACATGACGATGACCAGGGTCACCCAGCCAAAAAGGGGGTGGAGCAGGATCCTGTCCAGACGGTCTGCACGCGTCTCGTCCGTTTTCAGGGGGCGGCGCACCGACGCGGCGACGATGCGCGTGCAGACATTGTACCGCTCTGATGCCATGATGCTTGCGCCGCACTCTCCATGCAGCTGCTCCAGCTCACCGGCAAGACGGTCGGCAGCGTCTGTCAGCGTGCCGCACGCCCTGCAGTGGTCCAGGATGTCCGTGTCGCGTTCCAACAGCTTGATGGCAAGGAAGCGGAGGGGGTAGACGGCCAGGTCCTCCGGCAGGACTGTTCCTGCGAGCTCCTTCTCCAGTGCCGCGATGGCGTTCTCAACCTCCCTGCCATACAGGATCGGACGCGCGGGCGGTCTGTCGGCTATGCTGAGGCAGGCGTCGATGAGCGCGTCGAGTCCCTTGCCTTCGGCGCCGGACGTGCGCACGACGGGAACTCCCAGATGTGAAGAGAGCGCTGACTCGTCGATGACCAGGCCCTCCCTGGTTGCCAGGTCGATGAGGTTGAGTGCCACCACCAGGGGTGCTCCCAGCTCGCGGAGTTGAAGGGTGAAGTACAGGTTGCGCTCCAGCACGGTCGAGTCGACGACATTGATGACGACGTCCGGGTGGGCGAGGGCGATGAACTCGCGGCTCACCACCTCTTCCTGGGAGTAGGTGGAGAGCGAGTAGATGCCCGGCAGGTCCACGACGCGGATGTGCCTGCCCTTGTAGTCGAAGGATCCCTGGGCCAGCTCGACCGTCTTGCCGGGCCAGTTGCCGATGATCTGGTTCATGCCGGTGAGGTCGTTGAAAATGACGGACTTGCCGACGTTGGCGTTGCCGGCCAGAGCGATCGTCAGGTTGAAGTGCTCTCCGGGTGCGCCGGTCAGCACCGCATCCATTAGCGTTCCTCCTGGGGGATGACCAGGATCTTCTGGGCGATGCCGCGTCCGAGAGCAACACACGCACCGTGGGCCTCCACCTCCACCGGGCCGCCGGACTGGCGGTTGCGGATGGTGACGACCGAACCCATTCCAAGGCCCATGTCCTCCAACCGGCGGCGCACCTGCTGGCCTCCGCGTATCCAGCGCACGGTGTACGGCTTGCCGGTGGCCGCCTGGTCCAGGGTGACGGCGCCCAGCTCCAGCATGCCGCTCACGATGCCCATGTGCTGCTCGATGTCGGCGGCCTCCGCGTCAGTCAGGACGTGTTCCAGCTTGCACGCTTCCTCGTGCGCGGCGTCCTTCCCCAGCCCGAGCATGCACAGCATCCGTTCCGCCAGCTGGTGCTTGCGCACAATGCGCCTGCCAAGGTCCCGTCCCTTCTTGGTGAGGCTGACCGAGGATCCTTCCATGGTCACATCCCCGGACATTGCCAGGTCGAGCAGGACCTCAGCGAGGTGCCTGCCAGCAAGATCGCGTTCTGCTGCCAGATCAGCGGCTGTCGATGGGCGGTGCGCCTGTTCCATGCGGCACAGGGCCTCCAGGCATTCTTCGCGGTCTTCCGAGGTGATCGATTCTTTTTCCTTGTTCATGTGTGCTGTCCTTTCTGACCGCAACGGGCGGTCTGCCAGGAGGTGCCTGGTCTCTGTGGTGCTGACCTCTCCAAGGGGAGGGTCTGCCGGTGGTGCTACCCGGCGCTCAATTGCTTGATGGCGGCGGAGAGGGACATGATGAGCTCGGGCGAACCCATCGACTCCTCGCCCATGATCTCGGCCGCCACGTCACCCGCCAGGCCATGGATATAGGCTGCCTGCGCAGTCGCCGCCTCAGGCGCCACGCCGCGCGCGAGGAGCGACAGGATGATGCCGGCAAGGGCGTCTCCCATCCCGGGCTTGGCCATGCCGGGATTGCCGGTCGTGTTGATGAAGACAGATCCGTCGGGCAGGACCGTGAGTGAGCGATGCCCCTTGAGATGGACGACAGCGTTTGCCTGGGCTGCAAGGATCTGCGCCAGCTTGAGGGTGTCGCCCTGTTCGGCGTTCTCGGGGGTTAGGGCCGCAAGCCGGGCAAACTCGCCCATGTGCGGTGTCAGAATCGTCGAAGCCTCACGCTTCCACAGGACGTCAAGGTGCCCAGAGCAGGCGAACAGCGCATCTCCATCCAGGATGACGGGTTTGTGGATCGCGGTAGCCAGCAGCAGAACGGCCTCCATGGTCCGGGGATCGCGCCCGAGGCCGGGTCCCAGCAGGACCGCCGTGGTGTTCTCTGTGAGTTCCAGGACTCGAGGAACACTTTCCACCGTCAGGACGTCGCCGGGGAGTGCGTGGACGACAGGCCCGTCCACCTTGACTCGAATCACATCCGCGATGCTTTCGGGAATGATGAGATGGATGGTGCCTGTGCCTGTTGCCAGCGCGGCTTCCGCGGCAAAGACGGGTGCACCGGTATAGTCGGGAGAGCCGGCAATGATCGCCACCTTGCCATAAGTGGCCTTGTGCATGGTGCGCAGGCGTCCAGGGAATGCAGGCGGCTCGGTGAGCTCGACACGGATGGCACTCTGGTCCAGCAGGATATCGGGATAGATAAGTTGTTCGACGTGAATCTCGCCGGCAGCCTCTGCTCCGGCGCCCAGATACAGCCCCAGCTTGGGGAGGCCGAACGTGACGGTGTCGCTGGCAAAAATGGGCGTCCCCAGGGCCTTTCCTGTGTCGCAGTCGATGCCGGACGGGATGTCGACGGCGATGACGGCGTGTGCGGGACTTTCATTGACGATGGCGATGAGAGCCTCGGCGGGTCCCGACACGGCACGGTCGAGGCCGATGCCGAACAGCGCGTCAATGACAATGGTATCCTCATCGATTGCCTGCTGGGCCCTGGCAAGGACCTCCTCGCTGGTCACCTCGAAGAGGGTGTCCTCAGGAGCAACCCGCTCGAGGAATGCCCGTTCCACCGCGGCATCGTCATTGTGGCGTCCCTTGGCGGGAACGGCGAACACCGTGACGGGAAAGCCCGCAAACAGCAGGTCGCGCGCTGCCACAAAGCCATCGCCTCCGTTGCCCCCCGTGCCACACAGCACGACGAAGCGCGGTCTGAGTCCGTCTTCGGCATCCTCCTCCACCATGTCCAGGGCGACCTGTGCGACAGCCTGGCCGGCGCGTTCCATGAGGACGATCGAAGGCATGCCGTACTCGTTGAACGTGTGTTTCTCGATACTACGGATCTGACTACGAGTCGCCGCTCTCATACATGCTCCCATATTCTCCCAGGATCACCATCGCCACGGCGACTGCGTACTCACGCTCGTGGCTGATGCTCAGGCAGCAGTTGAACCATGGCGTGCCGCGGATGACCGGAATCGGTGCCCCTTCAGGCCCTGGCATGATCTGGACGTCGCGCAGGGCGGGAAGTCCATCACGTGGCAGGAGCTTCATGACCGCTTCCTTGGCGGCCCAGCGTCCGGCCAGGCACTGCCAGCGGTCGGCGCGGTCGCAGGTTGCGAGTTCGGAGGCAGAGTAGACGCGGTTCAGGAAACGGTCTCCATACCTCTCGCCCAGTGCGCGGATTCGCGCCACGGCCACTATGTCCACACCAAGCTGTTTCATACAAAGAGTATAGCAGGAAAGCCCCGGAGCGCAGCGCCTCTCGTGTGAAATGCGCCGGTTGTGTGCACGTCTTCATTTGCATATGCTCCCGGATGAATAAACTGTAAAAGAAGGACATCCATCACACGGGAGGCTGGTATGCCGACGAGAATCGCGGTCTTGCTGGACGAACTGGTTGACGAGAAGGAGTTCATCTACCCCTACTATCGCCTGAAAGAAGCGGGATTTGAGTCTGTCAGCGTTGCCACGGAGAAGCGGGTCTTCAAGAGCAAGTATGGTATGCCGCTGACGCCGGATGCTGCCATCGCTGATGTCACGCTGGCTGAGTTCGATGGCGTGATCGTGCCCGGTGGGTACGCCCCCGACCATCTGCGCAGGTCAAAGGAGATCCTTGCCCTCGTCGCAGCAATGAACAGGGAGGGCAAGCTGGTGGCAATGATCTGCCATGCAGGATGGGTGGGCATCAGTGCCGGGATCGTCAAGGGCCGTACGCTCACGAGCACTGCCACGATCAAAGATGACCTGGTGAATGCCGGAGCCACCTGGATCGACCGCTCGGTGGTCGTGGACGGCAACCTGGTCACCTCGCGGTCACCGGCCGACCTTCAGGACTTCATGCCTGCCGTGTTGAAGGTGCTTGCAGGGCAGAAATAGCTGGAAGTCGATCGACACCTTCCCGGCCCACACTTCAGGAGAAAGCGGAGGAAGCATGAGCAAATTCATCTTCGTTACCGGTGGCGTTATGTCGTCGCTGGGCAAGGGCATCTTCTCTGCGTCGCTGGGACGCATTCTCCTGGATGAGGGTTTCTCGGTGACCATTCTCAAAATGGATCCCTACCTCAACGTGGACGCCGGGGTGCAGAACCCCTTCGAGCATGGCGAGGTCTTTGTCACCGAGGACGGCGCTGAAACGGACCTCGATCTGGGGCACTACGAGCGCTTCCTCAACCAGAACCTGCACCGCATCAACAATATCACCAGCGGACAGGTGTACCTGTCGGTCATCGAGAAGGAGCGCAAGGGCGAGTTCCTGGGACACACGGTGCAGATCATTCCTCACCTGACGGGTGAGATCCGCAGCCGCGTCACGAAGGTTGCAGAGGCATCGAAGGCGGACTTTGTGATCGTCGAGGTGGGTGGCACGGTCGGCGACATCGAGGGGCTCCCCTTCCTGGAGGCCATCCGCGAGTTCTGGGCCGAGGATCCGGGAAACTCGATCTTTGCTCATCTGACGTATGTCCCCTATCTTGAGACGACAGACGAACTCAAGACCAAGCCCACACAGCACAGTGTCGGCGAGCTGCGCAAGATCGGTATCCAGCCGACGCTTGTGGTCGCACGCGGCGTCAAGGAATTGCCGGTGGAGCAAAAGCGCAAGGTCGCCCTGTTCTGTGGCGTTCCCGCCGACCACGTCATCTCGCTGCCCAACCTGCCCTCTGTCTACAAGGTGCCCAACTATCTGCAGGAACAGCGCGTCGGACAGCTGGTGCTGTCGGCATTCGGCATGGCTCCCCGGACATCGGAGGTCGAGACGCCGTGGGTCCGCTTCACCTGGAGTATCGACAAGGCCAGAACGCCGCGCCGGCTGGCGATCGTCGGCAAATACGTCCAGCTCAACGACGCATACCTTTCGCTGCGCGAAGCCCTTCACCATGGCGCGTGGCAGACGGGGTGCGACCTGCACATCGACCTGATCGACAGTGAGGAGATCGAGAAGCAGGGAACGCGCCTGCTGGACGTGGGCAGGTATGACGGCATCCTGGTGCCCGGAGGTTTTGGAAAACGCGGGATCGAAGGGATGATTCTGGCTGTTCAGTATGCGCGGACGCATGCGGTCCCGTTCCTCGGCATCTGTCTTGGCATGCAGATCGCCACCATCGAGTTCGCGCGCGACGTGCTTGGGCTGTCCGATGCCAACTCCCAGGAGTTCAAGCCGGATGCGCAGGACCTTGTCATCTACCTCATGCCATCACAGAAGGGCGTCCAGAGGCTGGGAGGAACCATGCGGCTGGGTGCCTACGAGAATGTCATCACCCCAGGGACCAGGCTCGCCGAGGCGTACGGAACGCCGACGCTTTCGGAACGGCATCGCCATCGCTATGAGTTCAACAATGCCTACCGGACCGCCTTCGAGGAGCACGGCATGCGCGTCGCCGCCGTCTACCCTGAGGAGGACCTGGTGGAGTCGCTGGAACTGCAGGGCCATCCCTTCTTTGTGGGCGTCCAGTTCCATCCAGAGCTCTCCTCGAAGCCGCTCCAGCCGGGGCCGCTGTTCGTGGCGTTCCTGAAGGCCATGCTTGCCCATGATGGGTAGAAATCGCCCTCGGACCGTCACACTGGGCGGACCTGCAGGAGAGGTGCTCGACCGACTGCAGGTGATCGGGGGCGTCACGCAGGTGCGCCGCGAGTCGGAGGAGCATCTGCGGGAAGTCTTGACACAAACCGCCTCTGGGTTGTTCGCGCCGGAGGAGCTGCCACGTTATCTGCAGGTCCAGCTGTATGGAGATGGCGGGAGCATTCCTTCATGGGAGAATCTGACGGGAGAACGGCTGACACATCTGGGACTGCCCCAGCACCCGGGTGGCATCGATGCTGGCGAGTGCGGCACGCTCATCCCGACGCTGGTACCTGTCACCATCGACTACGTGGCCCGTGTGGAGGGGCGCGAGGTGTGCTCCTCGGCCGGGTATGACCCTTCTGTGACGGTCGCCTCGTTCGAGGACGGGATTCACCGCGTCGTCATGACCGCACCCGAACTGACGGTAACGCGCAGCGCATTCTCACACAGCCTCATGGGCGTGCCCTTCATCCAGGTGACATTCCGGCTGCGCAACACCAGCGAAGCCTTTCACTCGGTGAGCCTGGTTCTCTTTGTGAAGCCCTTCGATGGCGCAGGCATCACCAGCCTGGAACGCTTCAGTTTCCAGAGCGACAACGTCCTGGTGCTGGGCGGACAGCGGATTGCGTTTGCGCGCGAGCGGCCCAACAGGATCTCCGTCAGCGTGTACGACCCCCGGACATCCGCCATGGTTCCCGCCGATGCGGCGGCCGAGGTCACGTCTCCCGCGGGTCTCATGCAGCTCAGGCTTG
>JBNAWM010000025.1:2320-6715 GCA_049699855.1 Candidatus Cryosericum sp. | reverse complement strand
CGGGGAGACCGAGGTCACCTTCTTCTTCTTCGTGGATCGAAATCATGCTTCCTCGCGCGAGGAGCTGTCGCTGCTGCTGGGGCAGAGCGCCGAGATCCTCGAACAGGAACACCGGCTCGTCCTGACTCAGGAGCAGGGAGCGGTCTATCGGACCGGTGACGACCAGCTCAACCGCTTTGCCGCTGACCAACTGCTCCACCTTGCCTCGCTGGAGGCTGTGGCAGCGTCGGCGTTTGAAGATGGCCCTGATGCCGTCGCCCTTCCGGCGCTGGTCGAGGCATATGACCGCGTGGGAAGGATCGAGACGGCCTCGGGGCTCTTGCGGTCATACGCGGCGCAGTTGCCGCCAGCCTCCGCGCTGAAGTCCGACGGATTGATGGCCTATGCCAGTTTTGTGATTGCGCTGGAGTGGCATCTGCGGGTGACGCGTCAGGTTCAGGTGCGCAGACAGCTGTTTCGTGTGGCGGACCAGTTCATCAGCTGGCTCGCCCAGCAGCAGACGCTCCCCCTGGAACCCGTCGCCGTGGACCTGCTGGGTCCCTTGAGGCGCTCAGGTCCCATCCTGCCGCTTGTGCTCGGCCGCGCCATCGAGAGCTACCAGAATCTGCTGTCGGACAAGGATACGGCGCGCATGACTCTGTGCGAGAGCTTGCAGCTGCGCCTGCTGCAGCAGACGAGCCCGACCGCCGGCGCGGAGGGTGAGGCAGGCGGATTTGCCGGCATTGCGCCGGTCGCGGCCTATGCGCTGTTCGGAGCGCACGGCATTGAGGAGACAAGCCTGACCCGGACGATGGAGGAGATCGACCAGCACTGGTTGCGCGACGGTCTGCTGGCCAACCCCTTCGCGGGCAGTCTGGGCGATGTGCGCCTGTCGCTGCTGTATGCAAGGGCGTTGATCCTGCGCCGGCAGAACTCAGTGTTTTCAATGATGCAGAGCGGTGTCGAACGGCTGGGTGTGGCCAACGCCCTTCCCGACTATGTCGATCTGAGGACGCGGAATGCTCTTGGCAGACTGCGGCACAGCCCTGTGGCCACAGCGATGGCAGTCGGACTGCTGGCCAGCCTGATCTTCGTCGAGCGCGGCAGTTACCTGAGCATCATGCCGGTGCCGGCTCCCGAGTTGTTTGCAGGTGAGGGGGTCGATGTACGGAGCCTGCAGTCGGGATTTGGCGAGTTGTCGGTGAGGATGCGGCGAACCGGAGACAGGGTCCAGTTCAGCATGCATTCGGACTTCCTTCGCGGCGTCAGCGCGATCGAGTTCAACTTTCCCTGGGAACTGCGGGAGCTGGTGGCACGCAAGGGGACCGTCAAGTATGTCACGGGAGGCACGATCGTGATGGAACCGGCGGACCTTATCGAGGGAGAGGCTGTCGCTGCAAATCCAGGCCCTTCCTAGGAGCGAAAGGCTATTTCTTGCTGACGCTCAGCCCGAAGTGCCGCATAGTGAGCGGCTTGCGATTCCAGTTCTTCTCCACCTTGACACGCACGTCCAATTCAACGCGCTCACCCAGGAAGTGCACCAGATTCTTGCGGGCGACGTCTTTGATGGTTGCAATCAGCTCTCCGCCCTTGCCGATGATCATGCCCTTCTGGGAGTCCTTGGCGACGTAGATGCTCACCATGGCCCGGATGCCCTTGGGGGACTCGGTGATGTCATCCGTGACAACGGCCGCCGAATAGGGCAGTTCGTCCTGCAGGCGCGAGAAGAGCTGCTCGCGTACGGTATCTGCCACGATGAGCTCAATGGGGTGGGAGGTCAGCGTCTTGTCGTCGAAGTAGGGCTCGCCCGCAGGCATCGCCTCGATGGTTGCCTTGACCAGCTGCGCGATCCCCGCGCCCGTTGCTGCCGATACGTGGAAGACAGCCGTGGGGTGCAGCTTCTCGACAAACGGTGCCGCGACCAGGTCATGGCGTTTGGCGGTGTCCAGGTCCAGCTTGTTGACGACCAGGAACACCGGCTTGCCAAGCTTGGTGATGAGGGCGATCATTTCCTCGTACTCGGCATCCAGGTATGCTGCCTGGTCGATGACAAAGTAGACGAGCTCGATGTCCTCAAGGGACTGGAGCGCCGTCTCGACCAGATACTTGTTCAGCTTGCTCTTGCTGACCTTGTGATAGCCGGGCGTGTCGACAAAACAGACTTGCGCATCCCTCTTGTTGAGGATGCCAAGAATGTTGTACCAGGTGGTCTGCTGTTTTGGTGAGACAATGGACAGCTTGGTACCAAGTATTGCATTCATCAGCGACGACTTTCCGACGCTGGGCTTGCCAAAAATAGATACGAATCCACTCTTCATAATGACAGTGTACAGGCTTTTGCTCCCCACGCAAACGCGTGTACAATACACTTATCCGTATTTCATTGGAGGTCTCCATGCTGATCCAGGTATCCATGAACAATATCGAGAGCATCGAGCAAGGCGAAGAAATCCTGACGAACTGGCACTACCATCTGGACGAGGATCAATCCCACGTGGTGCTGGAGCGTGAAGTCGCCGGGGCCACGATCAGGGTGTTCGGGCTGCATCCATGGGCGGAGGAGCTCGAGGGGGAAGACGAGGGGCTGGACGGGGAGCATGATGAAGAGATGGACGACGTCATCGAGGATGAGGACGGAAGCGATGACGACGAAGAAGGCCAGGATGATGAGGACGACGAAGATGGAGACGAGGAATCGGAGATCATCTACCTTGGGCAGGCACTTTTCAGCCCCCTAGAGGAACAGGCTCGCGTGCTGGCCGGTGAGTTGCTGGAGGAGGATTATATTGGAACCGTCTCCGTTTCCACAGCCGAGGGAGAGCTGACAGGGACCGACGCCTTCCGCGCTCTTCCGGCGGACACCAAGGCGGCGGTCATCGCTGCGCTCGAGGAGCTGGGCGATGTCGAGGCTTACCTGTCGCTGTATGAGGTCATGGGTTTTGAGATCTAGGAGTTTCTCCTGTTCATGAGCATCTTCTCGGTTGCAGCCGCTGCCGCCACGTCGGGGGCGGCGGCTCATTTTGTGCTAAGGTATCCCCTCAGCGCCACCGTCAATGCCATCGCGGTGGTCATCGGCAGTCTGCTGGGTCTTGGCGTGGGCAGGTTTCTCAAAGAGGATATCCGCAACGCCATTTTCATCGCCAATGGCCTTGCAACCTTCTCGATCGGCGTCGGCATGTCGCTTAAGACCGGCAATGCTGTCATCATGGTCATGTCCATCGTCAGCGGCGTCATCGTGGGAGAGCTTCTCAAGCTGGACGACTGGATCAATGCCGGGGCTCAGCGTTTTCAGGATCGCCTGCACCTTGCGTCGGGCAGCCGGTGGGCGGAAGGCATGGTGACGGCTGCGCTGATCTACTGCATCGGTCCCATGACGATCATCGGCTCCATCCAGGAGGGAATGACCGGAAACGGCACGCTGATCTATACGAAGTCCATCCTCGACCTGGTCATCAGCATATCGCTTGCGGCGGCGCTGGGAAGCGGCGTGGCCTTCAGCGCAATCCCAGTATTCGTCATCCAGGGAAGCCTGACCCTGCTGGGCTCTGCCCTGGGATTCCTGATGCAGCCGTACATCCTGAACGAGCTGACGGCGGCGGGAGGCCTGATGGTCGTCGCCATCGGCATCAACCTGCTGGGCATCAAGAAGATCAAGCTTGCCAACCTCCTGCCCGGCCTGGTGTTCGCGGTTTTGTACGCCATGCTGTTCCACGCCCTGAAACTCGTCTAAAGAGCTCCGCCCTCCTGTGGGGCTCTCCTCCGTATGCCTCTGCATAACAGGGGTGCGGGGAACTCCCCGCCAAGGAGGAACCACATGGATGAACTTGTCAAGCTGATCAGCAACATTGGCTTTCCGATCGCCATCTCGGTGTACCTGCTCACGGTGTTTGGCAGCAAGCTGGACCGCATGCAGGCGAGCATGGACCGGCTGGCGGAACTGATTGCGACCGCTCTGCACATCAGCAGCTCTGTCGTGACGCCCTGATGCGGCCTCTCACGCACATCATCGTCCACCACAGCGCGACGGATGCGACCCTCGGGACCGGCGACCCCGAGGGCGCCTTGCTGTGGGCGGCCATCAAGCGCAATCATCAGCGGCACTGGGCTTCCACGGTGAAGGGATACGTGTGCGACTATCACCTGGCCGTGGGACCCACTGGCGTCATTTTCACCGGACAGCCCCTCGCCATGGTGGCCTTCAATTGTGGCAATGCGCCGCTCAACGCTGTCAGCATCGCCGTTTGCTTTCTGGGCAACTTCCAGGTGGCGCGGATGCCCGGAGCGCAGTACGCAGCCGGCGTACAGCTCCTGCGATCGCTCCTGGATCAGCATCGGATCGCTCTCCCGCATCTGCTGCTGCACCGCGAAGTTCCGGACGAGAGGACGGGCATCCCTGGATTTACAGCCTGTCCGGGG
>JBNAWM010000025.1:0-2310 GCA_049699855.1 Candidatus Cryosericum sp. | reverse complement strand
GGGCGCTGGTTTCCCTCGGTGGCGATGCGCACTGCCCTGCAGGGCATCGGAGGCGGCTCTTCCCGTGCCGCCATGGCTCGCTAGATCATGCACCGACCCCCGCCACCCGGCGGGGTTTTTTCATGGACAGGCTGTGCCTTCAGAGCTGGTGGTCGGTGTAGATCCTCGGTACGCGCTTGGAGATACCCGTGATGATTTCGTAGGAGATGGTTCCAGCCAGGCTCGCCAGGTCTGCGGCAGTGATGCTGAGGCCGTCCTGCGTGCCGATGAGTGTCACCAGGTCGCCGGGCGCGGCGGCAGGGACGTCTGTCACATCGATGGCGGCGACGTCCATGCTGACGCGCCCCACCACGGGGGCAAGGTGCCCACGCACGATGACGCTTGCCCGGTTGGAAAGGCTGCGCGGATAGCCGTCGGCATAGCCGATGGGGATGAGTCCCATGCGTGTCGGCCGCTCGGTGACAAAGGTCCTGCCATACCCGATGCCGTGGCCTTGGGGCAGGTCTTTGACCACCTCAAGCCTGGTCAGCAGGGACAGGGACGGGCGCACGGGACAGGATCCGGCGAGGGAAGGGGTGGGGGCCAGGCCGTAGAGCAGGATTCCGGGGCGGACACCGTCCAGGGGCTCCCCGTGCACGGTGAAGATGCCTGCCGAGTTGGCAAGATGCACCATGGAGGGGCGCAGTCCGCTGGCGCGGACCTCGCGCACGATACCCGAGAAGCGCTCCGCCTGCCAGGCGGTGAGGTCCGGGTCGGACTCTGCCGATGCAAGGTGCGAATACAGCCCGACGATGTCGATCGTGGGCAGAGCTGCACTGCTCTTGATCTGTTCGGCGGCCGTGTCTGCCAGGACCCCTGCCCGTCCCATGCCCGTGTCCACCTTGTAGTGCACGCGAAGCCGCCCGGCATCCACCGCCGCGGCATACAGCGCGGCCGTTGCATGGCCGTCCGTGGTCAGCGTGATGTTGTTGCGGATCGCGTAGGGCACAAAGTCGGGTGAAGCATGTCCCAGCACCAGGATCTCTGTTGCGAGGCCCGCATCGCGCAGTTCGACGGCTTCGTCGGGAGTCGCCACAGCCAGCAGGCGGATGTGTTCCTGCTCCAGCACCTCCGAAACGCGCACGGCGCCGTGTCCGTAAGCGTCCGCCTTGACGATGCCGATGACCTCCGTCCCCGGCGGAAGGCAGGCGCGGATGGCGTGCAGGTTGTCGCGGATTGCCGCCAGGTCGATCTGTGCTACAGTGGGCCGATACATCGTTATCATTTCCTCCACAGGTCACGGGCTCATGCGCCGTGTCCATGCCATAGTACCGATGACGGCCGGCGCGTCAAGCACGCTTGGCCCAGCATCAGGTTCATATATACTATCTCCATTCCAGGGAGGAAGATATGATGACCTTGTTAGTGACCGGATTCGAACCATTTGGCGGCGAGGCGGTGAACCCGTCGTGGGAGGCTGTTCAGCGGCTGCGCGCCGGCGCGGGCGTACAGATCGAGCGCCTGCAGGTACCCACGACCTATGAGGGAAGCGTCAAGACGGTGACGGAGGCGATGGACCAGTTTCACCCTGGTGTCGTGCTTATGGTCGGTCAGGCGGGCGGACGGGCAGAGCTGAGCGTCGAGCGCGTCGCACTGAACAGGGACGACGCATCCGCTCCCGACAACAAGGGCGTTGTGCGCGAAGACGTGCCCATCATCGCCTCGGGCCCAGCTGCCTATTTCGCAACCTTGCCCGTCCGGGAGACCGCCTCACGCATCCGTGCCGCGGGGGTTCCGGCAGCCGTGAGCAACACGGCTGGGTTGTTTGTCTGCAACCATCTGTTCTACGGTGTCCTGCACGAGATCGCCAGGGGACGCCTGGGCATCACGGCGGGGTTCATCCATGTGCCGTTCCTGCCGGCACAGGTGACGGCACGCCCCGGCACGCCATCCATGTCGCTCGAAAGCATCGTGGCGGGGCTTCAGGCGGCTACCAACTTCCTAGCGGGGCTGTCCGAGGCGCCTGCGGGGCATCATCGATCGTGAGACGTAAACAAGGGGGAGATATGAGGCGAAAGCGCAAGTTTTTGTCCGTGATGCTGGCCGTTCTGGTGGCGGGGCTGTTCCTGGCTGCTCCGGCCGAGGCGTGGAACAGCCACGGGGCATGCACAAAGATCATCATCAGTGATCAGGAGTGGCTCAAGGCCTACGACAAGATCACCGTGACCGCGTGGACCTATGCGGACGTGGACACCGCCCCCAGCGGGCCCAACTTCGTCCTGCAGTACATTGAGGGAGCACCGGGCACCGTGACCAGTGCCGCCGCCATCC
>JBNAWM010000024.1:0-16738 GCA_049699855.1 Candidatus Cryosericum sp. | reverse complement strand
TTCCTCCTGTCCAAGAGTATATCACATAGCTAGCAATTATGCAAGTAGACACTAGTTCAATACGAGGGGCGCTTTCGGGAAAGGAACGTCATCCCCGAATGTTTCTGTCGGGGACGGGAATCCAATCTTGTGTCGAGAAGCGCGATCGCCTGGACTATTTTTTCAGACATTTGGTGAGATCTGCGTTATATGGGTGAGGAGCGAAGGAACATCGTCAGCAAATCTACTTTCTTCTTCCTCTTCTTTGTGAGAGGAGGAAGTTGGGGATGGGCTGGGACGAAACGAGGAATCGTTACCAAATTGTAACTTTCAGTTGCTACAATGTAAGTTGCTGGTGAGAGGAGGCACAAGTCATGAGTGCATAGACAGTAACAGCGAAGAACGTGAATCTCACTGCCGGGGAATGCGGCGGCTCTCAATTGTTCAGAGGTAAACGTTGAGGATTGAACCAAGATATGGGGAGAGGAGAAAAGGTATGAAGAAAATGACCCGCAAGGGTGTAATTGTTGTCTTGATCGCTGTCTTTATGGTAGGAGTGTTTGATCGCAGTATCTCTGTAGGGGCAGAGACACTGGCAAGCGCAGAGCAGACTGGCACTGCTCTTACAGTCGTCCCTGAGCGCTGGATGACAACAGATCAGTTGCAGAAGCTGTATGCCTTCATAGGCCGACCAACAGACCAGCAGATGGCTACCAATCAGCAGAGTGCATCATCAGAGCGATGGCTGACGTCAGACGAGCAGCACGATCTGTACGAGCGAGGCATTACGGCCCGACAATGGCTTGTTATGAGTCCCGCCGAACAGCAAGCGCTGGAAGCTCGTGGATGGCTCAGATCTCCAGTACGAGGGGGTGCTCCTGCGTCCGAGCGAGTCGGCAATCCGCTCCCTGTCGGCTGGGATAAATCTCGTGTTTCCAGCACTGGGGATGGCGACAGCCCCGACCGCCCAGATTTCTGGCTGAGCATGCAGGAACAGAAGGATCTTCTGCAAGACCTTCAGGCGGAGCAGAAGTGGTTGGCTTCACAACCTGACGGTGGAAAATGGATCGACGGGCCATTGGGCAAAGCATCTGGTCTGCAGTCGGTCGCCTCGGAGACTCTCGCTCTTAACATTCCGTACCGCATTCAGGAGAACGGTTACTACTGTGGCCCCGCATCAACACAGATGATCCTGGATTATGATTGGGGCTTCACAGGATCGAACTCGAAGTACACGCAGACTTTCATCAACACCCATGGGGAAGGGGCTACTCCGACTGCCGGCACAAGCTCTGATCGCATTGTGACGTTCCTGAACACTTATGGGTACCCGCCCAAGATGCATTGGACGCGTGATCCTATCAGTACCAGCTCTGACGAAACAACGGCGACCACGTGGCTGTACAACAGCATTAGGTTTAACATCACCAATAACAGTGGAACGATCACCGGCGTCTACACTTGTGATGAGCGGCTGAACGCTAATGGCACTCACAAACAAGACGCATGGGGACGGGACCAACGTCTTTGGGGATGGGATTGGACGCCTCACCAACACTTCATTGTCGAATATGGCGTCCAGCTTGATGCGAGCAATCGCCACTGGATTTCCTACATTGACCCTTGGAACCAGAATAGTTACACTGATCCTGCAACTGGCCAATTCGAACAGACCGGTGGTCCAAGACCACTTGACGCAGCAGTTGTGGCTCATCTCCTGATCTACAACACAGGCTACCTGGTACGTAACTTCTAAACAGATATGAATCAACCATGGATCAGGCACATCAGCTGCATAGTAGCCCTGGCATTGACCGGTATGCTGCTCGCCGGGTGCAGTGTCTCGGTTTCGCAGCAGCAGCCAGCCTACGTTGCAGACCTCGTTCGACAGCTGAAACCGGATGGAATCACGGTGCAATGGGATCGGCCGGCAATCGCCCCCGATCCTCCTGCAACCCTTGTTCCGTACCAGTTGACCCAACGGGATTACCCGGCATCATGGGTCAAGCAGGAGATCGCTGTTCCTGATGGAGTCTACATCCAGTACCTGAACGGAACCGGCTGGGCCTTGGGTGACTGTCAGGGACAACCTGGCGGGAATCCAGATGGTCACGCTCTGTACCGCGTAGAGAATGGCACGGTGCACAAAGTCGCTGACATAGGACGCTCGAATGCTTTTGGTCCCAACGAGTATCGCCCATCAGGAGACCAGCCGTTTGCCCTGTCGGATCAGTACTGCGTCTGGGGATCCATCATGAAGGCCGCTAACGGGCATAAGACGGTCGCTTTGTGGGCATATGACCTTGCAACGGGAAGGTCGTTTCAGTGGGGAGATTCAGAGCGCTTGCCTCGTCTCCCTAATAGCGATAAAGATCCATCGCAGCAGGTATTGGATGACATTAACTGGATACTGCTCGACGATGACGGAACAGCCTTTACGGTCGTTACTACCGGGGGGTGGAGCGGGCCACACCTTGCTGTCCTTTTGCAATGCAAGTTACCAACGGGTCAGGCACGCGTGGTTGCTACTGCTCAGGACGTTAACTGGTTACCACTGATGCAGGAGGGAAGTGGTCTGTGGATTCGCCAGGAGAAGGCAACAGGGTTGACGCCACAGGGGAACCGAACGGGCAGCGTCAGTCTGATTCGCGTGGATCTCGTATCAGGAACACTGGAGACATTCATCGCAGATAGCCCGCTGTCTGCCAGCTGGGCAGATGGCAAGCATATCTTATTGATTCATGAAGGCTCAACGGCATCCATGCTCGACCGGCCATGGGAATCACCAACAGACTCACCCTATGCAGACCTGTGGTTGTTCACCCCATCGGAGCACACCCTGCGTGTCGTTGCTCGTGTCCCGTGGAATGAGTCGATCGGTCGCCTTCATGATTTGACCCTCCTGACGTCCGGCATCATGTACGGAACAGAAGGACCACAGAAGCTCTTCTTCTCTTTCAAGGAGAACAAGTTTTACAACGTTGGCGGCATCGTCGTCTTTGCCTTCAAGAGTGCAACACGTTTTGGAATCTGGAAGTATGGTCTGGATTACTTTTCCGGGAAGCGTGAGCCATCAGAACCAAAGGGCATCACCATGCTCCAAATTCTGGAGCCGAAGTAGCATTATCTATACGGATAAATAGCTGCTGATACACAAGCGCTCCGGGGGTTCATGCCGGAGTGCTCGTCTATTGTGAATCTGCCTGTTCGTCGTTTTAGTCGTGCTGCTGCAGCGAATACGAGGATGAACGATGTCTGATGTAGTCTTTAGTTGCTCAAGTCTGATCTCATAAGGTCAAGCGTTACTATGTGCAGTGTCAGCTTCCGTCGCAAGAGTCAGACACTTGCCAACCCATCTTCCTGAGGCACACTTGTTCTCGACGCTTTTCGGATGGATTTGTAGCCGGGCTGGACTGCTTCCGAAACATATTGCATGGTAACAGTTCTCCTTGGTAACGCTTGATCCCATGGAGCGAAGTCACGACTGTCGAAGACCGATGAAAAGGGTCCCACAGGCCATGTCGTCAGTGCAGCAGTTGACAGGGAAACATCCTCCGTCACACTGATGTTGTAGGAATCAATTCTCGGGAGGCACCCATGTTCCTGCTGGTTGCTGTGCTGAACAGTGATGCACATGTGCGAAAGGTTCTTGAGGGCTTCACCGCCATCGACATAGGTGGTGCAACGGTGATCGACAGCCGGGGCATGGGCCAGATGCTGGCGGCCGATATCCCCATCGTGGCCGGCATCGCACGCCTGCTGGGTGGCGCGCCCGTTCAGGAGAGCAGCAGAACGATCTTTTCGGTCATCAGCAATGCCGAGACCTTGGAGCGCGCCAAGAAGATCGTGCTGGGCGCTGTCGGCGACATGACGCAGAAGGGCGTGGGCATCATGTTTGTCGTCCCCGTGACTGAGGCCTGGGGCTTGGTGGAGCCGGAATCTCTGCCGCCCGTCGGACCATAGGCAGGAGGCCGGCGGGCTCGAACGCTGCGTCAGGCGGGAGGGAGAATCCCGATGGCCTGCCGGAGCGGCTCAAAATCAGGCTGCTCCATGAAATTCCGGGTGGCCTGTGCCAGTGAGGGAGCCTGCTCGAAATCAGCCCGGGTCTGCAAGACGACATCAAGGATGCGGGACCTGAGGAGATGGCATGCCTCTTCGACCTTTTTCCGGTCGGCTGTTTTGCCGCCCTCGGCACAGAATACCTCGACATCAAGCCGCTCGACAAACTCGACGACCGGATCCTCGGCCAGCACTGACACTTCGGCTGCGTGGATAAGCGCGGCAATGGGGATGGCGTGGTCGACCAGGACGTAGTAGCCGAGCTGAAGTAACCCTGCGGCTGTCAGCCGTGGCTGCAGGTCGGGAAAACGGTCTCCATAGCTGATGGCGAGTTCGCGTTCGTATCGGGTGATGCTGGCTGCCATCAGATCGACAGCCTGCTGAGCGGTCAGTGCCTGCTCAGCCTCAGCGCCCGTCGCACCCTCCTCCTGAAGGTCAGCACCTGAGGCGGCGCTTTCCAGCTCGAGGCCCGTCTGTTCGCGGTACAGGTCAACAATCGTTCGCAAGATGGCATGCCCAAAGAACCCCTGTTCATCCATCATGTGGCTGATCGACGCGCCTTCGGCCGCCGATCTCCTGGTGACCTCGGCATCCAGACTTGTCCGCTCAGCGCCTTCCCGTGACGAGAACCACAGGGCTACGTCTGGATATGCTGCAAGAAACCAGACAGGAAATCCCTCCGGGCGTTCAACCAGCCGGGCCAGTCGTGTTGCTGACGGTGTCGGTTCGACACCGGGGGTGACCTCATCTGACTGTTGAATCAATGCGGCGACGTTGGCAAGATAGATGGCTGGGGCAATGCTGTCCGGAATGAAGAACTCACGGGCATAGTGCTCAAACTGCTCCGCCTGCTGGTCGCCCTTCGGCAGATCGGCAATACTGTTTTCCCAGATGCGTGAGTTGATATTCATACCAGGCCTCCCAGGGGCTTGTGGAGTAAACGCATGTCTGTTCATGCTACCGCCTCGCTGCCTCTTTGTCAATCGCGCATCGGTGCACGCTTGTTCTGGAGATGCCCAGGAGGATACATGGCGGAAGATTGTAGCCTGCTGCTATACTATGATCGGTTTGTGTACCACAGACCAGCCGGTGACGGGGAGGCACGAATGGACGAGTTTACCAAGGGGCCCATAGAAATACGGGGTCTGGATGATATTCTGCGGATTGTTGTGGACCGGGGTGCGTCAGACCTGCACCTGCAGGCCGGCACTCCGCCGATGCTTCGACTGCACAAGCATCTTGTGCCCATTGGCACGGAGATGATGACGGGAAGTGGCATTGAGGCGCTGGTGTATCCGATCATGAACGACGACCAGAAGGCGGTGTTCAAACAGCACCTCGACTTTGACTTCTCGTACTCGGTCAAGGGTCTTGCTCGATTCCGCGTAAACGTGTTCCGACAGCGAGGCTCCATGGCTGTAACGATGCGTCGCATTCCCTTCATCATCCCGGACCTCGATTCGCTCGGCCTGCCGGATTCGGTGAAGGACCTTACCAAACTGGAAAAGGGCTTTGTGCTGGTGACGGGACCGACGGGACACGGCAAGTCGACGACCCTGGCGGCGATGATCGACAAGATCAACCAGGAACGCGATGTGCACACGGTGACGGTTGAGGACCCCGTTGAGTTCCTGTTTCAACACCGCAAGGGCATCGTGGTTCAGCGTGAGCTGGGGGAGGACACGGAGTCATTTGCCCATGCCCTGCGCGCAGTCCTGCGTGAGGATCCCGACATCATCCTGGTGGGTGAACTGCGTGATCTCGAGACCATTGCGGCAGCTCTCACGGCAGCGGAGACGGGGCACCTGGTGTTTGGCACCCTGCACACGAACTCGGCGCCGCAGTCCATCGACCGTATCATAGACGTCTTTCCTGCCGGCCAGCAGGGGCAGATCCGCGTTCAGCTGGCAAATGTCCTGTCAGCGATCGTGACACAGCAGCTTCTGCCGCGTAAGGATGGCAATGGGCTGGTGGTGGCCACCGAAGTCCTGATAGCAACGCCGGCAGTCCGCAACCTGATCCGCGAGAACAAGTCCTATCAGATCGCATCGATGATGCAAACCGGAGGCGCCCTTGGCATGATGACTATGGAGCGCTGCGTGAAGGAGCTGGTGGCCAAAGGAGTTGTTGCGGCGGACGTGGCGCTGCGCGCCGGGGTCAACGTCAAGGAATAGATCTCGTTCATCCAATAAAAAAGGGGACGGCCGCGGCCGTCCCCTTTTTGCTGATGGGTACTGCGATCAAACAGACTGCTAGGCGATGACGTCTGTGACGAGCCGGGAGACGATACCGGCACTGTGGACGCCAGTGACAAGGCCATTTGGTCCGCTGACGAGATGAGCATCGATGAAACTCTGCATCACCGGGCGGATGAGAGCTTCGGTCAGGTCGGAGCGGGGGCTGTTGAATTCCATCGTGGTGGTCTTGCCGGGCGTTTCGGTGTCAAAGACGAGACGAAGAACCGTGGTCTGCGTAGTAGCCATAGGTTACCTCCTTACTCCGCGAAACTGGAGCGTCTGTTGCGAACGATGGTGGACGTCTGCTCGGTCAGCAGTGCCATGAGGGCTTCGGCGCATGTGTACGCGTCGGCGTCTGTGGCGGCCGGGTTGATGTTGGAAAGCGTTTCGCCCTTCTTGCTGACGAAGGTGATGCGAATCGTTCCGGGCTGTTCCTGAACGGTCATGTGTGCCTCCTGCCTTTCGGATTGTGGGTACCCGCACATCTTATGCGGGATGCACCAGCGGCAGGACCGCGAATGGCTATGTGGAGCGCTTTGCAGGCATTCCGGCGTACGTCAGCCGGTCAGTTCGCGCAGACCGGCGACCACCTCGCTGGCCTTGTCGGGTCCAACCAGACTCTGAAAAGCCGATCGGAATTCTGGCAGAGCCCGTTGCCACTCTGAAACGGGCGTTCCTGGCCGGAAGAAGCGAGAGAAGATGTCGGCACCCATCTTTCCGCCGACTTGCTCGGCCAGGGAAAGAGCTCCGGCCCAGTCCATCTGGCCGATGACGGGCACGGCGGCACCGATGGCTAGCAGGCCGCGGTCCAGGAGCTGATCGATGATACGCATCGCATCAGCCGTCGGCATGGGAGCGGCGGCGACCAGCTCCTCGACAGGCTCGGCGTCGTGCATGACCGCCAGCAGATTGAATTCCTCGGCGCTCAGGTGAATGGTCTCATCGGCAGGGATGGCATACTTCAGAGTAGTTCCCTTTGGGAGGGTTGCTCCAAGAGAAGAAAGTGCCTCACGCGCTTCGGTGAGGGTTGCAAGCACGGCATCCATGGCGAGCGCAGTGGTCTCTTCCGACGCTGGCAACGTTCCATCAACGGTGAACTCAAACGCGCCCTCGGTACAGATGGCCGCTTCGCGGATGGCGGCAAGGCCTTGGGTGGAGCCACATTCGGCGGAGGAGATCTCACCGTTGTGAAACGACAGGGCGATGGTGCGGGTCGCACCAAGGGGAGTCACCACCTCCAGATGGAGAACCCCCGTCTTGTGTCCACTTTGAATCAATCCAAGAATGGCTTCCAGTGAGAAATCGCTTAGCGTTCCGCGTAGTTCCATGTCTGGCTCTCCTCATAACTGCCCGCATGCATCGGCATCTGTCTGTCTCCATGGCAGCACAACTGTATCTATGTATGATAGGCGGCCTGGCGAGTTTTGCAACCGAATAGAGGCTGTGGTTGCGCATGCGTTGCCCTTTTGCGCCAGCAGTGCGAAATGTGAATGCCATGTGCACACACGGGGCTTGTTTCTCAAGGCGACTTCAGTACAATAATCCGCGTGTTAGACGAGAAGGTTCCGACTTTCTTTCTCCAACCGATGTAGTACTTTGGCGGGAGGCGTAATCCTCCCGCCTTTTCATTTCCCCTCATCTACCCCCCTCCCTTTCTTGGCGCACTGCGATTTACTTGACAGCGAAACGCGCTAGACTGAGCTGGAACGGTATCCTGTGCGGTACCAAGGAGGCGCGCATGTTTCTTGACGAAAGCGAGTTGATACGTCTTGCGGTCGACCAGCTGCCGGACGGCGTTGTCGTGGCCGATGCCTCCAACCGCGTCGTTGCCCACAACGCTCAAGCACGTATGATCAGTGGAGCGCGGTCAGGTGGAGAGGGTACGCTCCTCACGCTGTTCCGAGGGCAGGCGGCAGAAGACATCGAGCGTGGACTGGAGAAGTTGCGTGCTGGAACGGCGCCGCAGTTTTCCATTGTGGAGGGCGATCCGTCATCTGGCAGAATCTACGAATACGAGTTTGCTCCTGTCAGGACCCCCGGCGACGAGTATGCGGGGACCGTCATACGGTCGCGCGATGTGACCGAACGCGAAGTCCAGGCCGCCCGTCATGAAGCACACATCTCGGGACTCCAGCAGCAGGTGGCAGATCTGCAGGGGGCTCTGCAAGAGCGGTTTGTCGATGGCATGATGACGCTGGTGGACGCCCTGGAGGCGAGGGATCGCTACACCTGCGGCCATTCGCTTCGCGTGGCACTGATGGCGGGCAGAATCGGCAGCCGCGTTCTGCCCCGCGCGGTGGATGTCGCCGAAGTTCAGCTTGCCGCGCGCTTGCACGACATTGGCAAGGTTGCCATTCCGGATCGCCTGCTGGACAAACCATCAAGGCTGACGGCGGAGGAGGTCGTCCTCATGGATACGCATCCTGTGGTGGGCGAGAGCATCCTGCGGCCTATCGGACAACTGCGCAATGTTGCAACCATCATCCGTGGTCATCACGAGCGATGGGATGGAGGTGGGTACCCGGATGGTCTGTCCGGTGAGGCAATCCCGATTGGATCGCGGATCCTGGCATTGGCCGACACCTTTGACGCCATGACGTCCCAGCGCCCCTATCGGGACTCTCTTGGTCTGGCGGAGACCCGACGCGAGATCGCGGACCTTCTCGGAAAACAGTTCGATCCTGTCATCGGCAGGACGTTTCTGGAACTGATCGATGCAGGTGAGATCTCTTGCGGTGACGAGCTGCACGGTGAAGCTCGATGATTCGCCGCGTCGCCTCGCAGAAGAGATACCTGGCTGCCTCGCCACGGCGCGAGAGCTACCTGCTGTTTTCGTATGGCGATTACTTCGAGCCTGACAACGTGCGCTGGGGCGGCCTCCGCTTCTTCAATGACGATCTCCTCTATCCGGGAGGCTCCTTCCCCCTTCATTACCATGACGAAATCGAGGTCGTTACCCTGCTCCTGACCGGGGAACTGCGCCAGCGCCAGGAGGGACAGCCCTCCATACGCCTTCGGTCCGGGACCGTGCAGGTGCTCTCGGCGGGGACCGGTATTCGCCATGAGGAGATCAATGAGTTTGCTGAACAGGTACATCTGCTCCAGATGGGTATTTTTCCCCGTGAGCGCGGCCGGGTTCCCTCGCACGTTGAGGGTGCTCCGTGGCAGCGCCCGTTCAACGAGCTGGTTGCCATTGCATCGGGACAGGGAAAACAGCAGGCGGTGCCCATGAATGCGGACGCCACCGTGTACATTGGATCGCTGGACGCATACCGGATGATAGACTGTCCGATGATGCCGGACCGCAGTGCCTTTGTGTATGTTACGCACGGAGCCCTGACGATCAACGGTATCAGTTTCGAAGTTGGTGACCAGGCACGTATCGCGAAGGAGTCTGAATTCATGATCGGGGCCATCAGCCACGCGGAGTTTGTCCTCGCAGATGTGCCAACGCTTGGCCAGGTTGCACGCGAGTAGTCACAAGGGTCTGAGACATGGGCTATAAAAAGCGAGGGGCCCCAGACGGGGCCCCTGCGAAGGAGGGCATGTGATAACGTTTGGCGCTATCACACGCCTATTATATCACTTTTCCCAAAATTGTGTCAAGAGGTTCGGATATTTGCGGCTTTTCTTGTCACTGAGCGATGGTTCGAGCTTTTTGATGCATTCACGCTGTTTTCATGATGCCGTACCCCCGAAGCGGGGCGTGTATCGGCTGTTCCGGAGCGCTGGGGTCTGCCGGATCGTACCTCGGGTCTGTGATCCCAGGCGAACTCCGTTTCCCGCTTTGGTGCCGGTGCCTTGTAGTCAAAGCCGCTGAGGGTGCGCCGTTCGATAGGAGTTCCCAGTACCTTTTCGATATCGCGGACCAGCATCGTGTCCTCTTCAGTGACAAGGGTGAAGGCGTCTCCTGAATGCAGGGCGCGGCCGGTTCGCCCAATGCGGTGCGTATAGGCATCCGTCGTATCGGGGATGTCATAGTTGATGACATGGGAGATCTGGGTGACATCGATGCCACGGGCTGCAATGTCGGTCGCGACCAACACCTTGTAGCTGCCATCGCGGAAGCCGCCCAGTGCTGCCTGTCGTGCGCGCTGTGACAGGTTGCCCTGCAGTGACGTTGCACGGTAGCCCTCATTGGCCAGCTTCTCGCCAAGCTTCTTGGCGCGATGCTTGGTACGGGTGAAGATGAGGACGGATTCCGTATCGGTGTGCTTCAACAGCTCGATGAGCAGAGGGGTCTTCAGGTGCTGTGGCACCGGGTAGAGCGCGTGTGAAACCGTTTCCACCGGGGCTGAATGGCCGATCTGGACCGTCACAGGGTCATGCAGGATTGCATCGGCCAGATGGCGGATATCCTCAGGCATGGTCGCACTGAAGAGCAAGTTCTGGCGTTGGCCCGGCAGGTTTCCTATGATGCGGCGGACATCGGGCAGAAAGCCCATGTCCAGCATCATGTCGGCCTCGTCGAGGACCATGATCTGGATCTTCGTGAGGTCGACCGTGCCCTGGTTGATGTGGTCGAGGAGGCGGCCCGGGCAGGCAATGACGATGTCCACGCCGCGCCGGAGCGTGTCAATCTGTGGATTGATGCCGACGCCACCGTAGATCGTGAGCACGGAGAGGCGGGCCTTGCGGCCCAGGGTGCGGAAGTCGCTGGCGATCTGCTCGGCCAGTTCCCGTGTCGGGGCCAGGACAAGAGCGCGGAGGGAACCATGCGGGCCCTTCAGGAGACGCTCCATAATGGGGAGCGCGTAGGCGGCAGTCTTGCCAGTTCCGGTCTGCGCCAGGCCCATAACGTCACGGCCTTCCATCACGGGCGGAATGCCCTGTTCCTGGATGGGCGTGGGTGTGGTGTAACCGCATGAAGCAATACCCGCAGTGAGGCGGGGGTCGAGATGAAATGAATCAAAAGTCACGTGAGCTCCTTGTGCCGGCGCTCGACAGGATGACGCTCTCAGACAGTCAGCAGGCGGCTCTTTCTTATGTCGGATGTCGCCGCACGGGTGTGGCGAGTGCTAGTGGACCCATGCTGTGAGACATCGACAGTGAGCGTTCGACCGGGATGAATCCCAATCGTCTGTTTCCCTGTGCACGGACCTTTAAGACGGTACAGTATGGACTTGAATGGGAACATGTCAACGAAGGTTGCATGATGGAGACAATTATATATAATGGCGATGTGATTGTGAATGAATTAACAGAATATGCTGCTTGAAGTTTCCATGTACTGCAACTAGGATTATAGCACGACGGAGCCGAATCCCGTCTCATCCGAGAACAGGAGTGGTGAAATGAGATTGAACAGCTGTATGCTCCACGGCGCGAAAGGCGCGATGAAGGTGGCAGGATGATCATCGCCTTTGCATCGAAGAATCATCTGGGCCTGAACAGCGATCTTGGCGCGACGATTGCCCAATCAGCGTACTTCACTGTTGTCGAGCTGGAAGGCGAACGTCTCAAGAAGGTCACCAACCTCGAAAATGCCTTTACCGCCGGCGCGGTGCTCGATGGCGAAGAAGTCGCGCAGGTCCTGGCATCAACTGGTGCAGAAATGCTGGTAGTCGGGTCCATTGAGAATGAAGCAGTAACCCGCGCTCTTCTCCAACGGGGCATAGCACTTCGGGAAATCCCCGTCGCAAGAGTTGCAGACGTGTTGAAGAAAATCCAGAACAGTGAAAGGAGTGAATGACATGGCAGCAGGTTGGTATCCCGTGATCGATCAGGGAAAGTGTCTCAAGTGCCACGAATGCGTTAATTTTTGTCCGCACGACGTCTACACCATTGGTGTGGAGGCGTTTCCGGAGGTTGTCCATCCGGTCAACTGCGTCCAGTTTTGCAGAGGATGTTCCAAGATCTGCGACAACGACGCAATCAGCTATTTTGGAGACAAGAGGAGATAGACATGACAAAGAAAGGATTGCTCCTGTGTGTATGCCAGGGAACATGCCCGTCGTTTCAAGCGATGGATACCTTTGGGGTTCTCAATGCCCTGAGGGGAGACGATGTGTTTGACTGGGTGGGTGTTCACCCTCAGCTCTGTTCCGACGATGGAGACAGGTATCTGAGGGAGTTGCTTCGCGGAGCTGAGATCGATGAGCTGTACGTTGCCGCCTGCGATCCCACCATGCAGCGGAAAATGTACCGGGACGCGTTTGACAGCGTAGGATTTGGCCGGGACAAGCATGTGGGGATCGAGATCAGGAATCTGAATACGGAGCAGGCGGTACAGAAGATCAGGGAGGTGGTTGCTCAGAGGGAAACAGCAGGGAAAGGGGAAGCATCAGCATAACGTCGGTTGTATGAGAGAAGCACCACGCAGTGACAAATCCAGAACAGGAGGTTTCAACATGGAAGAGATCAAGCCAACCTGCACCATTGACGAACGCGGCGAGGTATGCCCCATTCCGGATGTAGATACGCGGAGAAAGCTCAAGACCATGAAGTCGGGAGAAATCCTTGAGGTCCTCATCGATTATGCGCTCTCCAAGGAGAGGATCCCGGCGGGCGTCAAGGACGTCGGAGGAGAAGTACTGTCCATCGAGGATAGCGGACCAAGTGAGTGGCGTGTTTTGATCAAGAAACTGTAACCAATCAAATCCAGGGAGGAAGGAAATGAGTTCAATAGTCCAGGGACTGCTGGTCGGAATTCTGTTTGGTGTGGTACTGCAACGATCCAGACTGTGCTTCAACTCGGCATTTCGTGATATCAAGCTGACCAAGGACAACTATCTGCTCAAGATGGCACTTGTCGCCATCCTGGTCGAGACGATTGGGTTCCAGGCCGCAGCGCAGTTTGGATGGATCAAACTCAGCCCGCTGCCGTTTATCCCGCTGGCGGACATCATCGGCGGGTTCATCTTTGGCATGGGCATGGTGCTGGCAGGGGGCTGCGCCAGCGGTATCACCTACAGAATTGGTGAAGGCTACGTCACGGCTTTTGTTGCAGCAATCTTTTTTGGCGTGACTGCAGCCGCGGTAAGGGGCGGTCCACTCAACTTTGTCAACAAGTGGTTTGGAAAGGCAATCACCACAACCAACAACCCCGGTGGATTCTACACGGCCAAGGACGGGGCAGTGAATCTCACCCTTGCAAATTGGCTGAACATCAATCCATGGATCATCGCACTCATCTTCGCCGCTCTGCTGCTTGCTGTTGTTGTGTTCACGAAGACGACGGAGAGGAAGGTCACGGGGCTTGATTGGAAATGGGGCGGAATCGCCGTCGGTGTTGTAGGCATCATTGCCTACCTTTCGCAGAAGACCTACGCGCTGGGCATTACGGGTGGATGGATCAACCTGTTCAGAACCACTACGGCAAATCTTGATCCCACCAAGCCGGTTCCCTACAACTGGCTGGGAATGGAAGTCCTGGGAATTGTCGTAGGTGCATTCATAGCTGCGCTGATCTCGAAAGAGTTTAAGATGAGACTGCCCAAGGATCCCAAAACCTTCCTCAAGGTGGCGCTCGGTGGTATTTTCATGGGATTTGGCGCAGGCGTGGCTCAGGGTTGCAACATTGGCCATGTCCTTTCTGGACTTCCACATCTTGCGGTTGGCTCTATCCTGGCAACCACTTTCTTCGTACTGGGCAACTGGGCCATGGTGTGGTGGCTCTTCCAGCGCGAGAAGTAGGAGTACTCCATGCATATCACAATTCAGGTGAACGTTGCCCCATACACCAATCAAGACGTGGATACCGCCATCCACATGGCAGAGGCATTTCTCCGAAGAGGGCACAAGGTTTCCATCTTCCTTTTCTCGGACTCGATTCTCGCAGTCAACAAGAACATCAAGCCCATGAGGATCGACCGGAACCTGCCGGTGATGATGGAAGAGCTTGCGGCAAAGGGTGCCGAAATCAACATCTGCGGGCTGTGCGCAGAGTACCGGGGCCTTCTTCCCGGAATGAATTCGAACGGCACGGTGTTCTCCGGAGTGCCTGAGATGGCAGCACTCATCTACAACTCCGACAGATACATCAACCTCATGCCGTAGGGGGCACACTATGAAAAAAGTGCTATTTGTCGTCTACAGTTCACCAGCAGGAAGCATCTGGATCAATGAAGCGTTCCGAAGTGCGTTTGGCATGTACGGGCAGGATCTGGAGCCTGCCGTTCTCTTCAAGGATGAGGCGGTGCTGGCTGTCCACGCGAACTGCAAGCCCGAGGGCGTCGGATGCCTTCCCCTGTCGATCACGTTCAAGTACATCGAGAAGTACCAGACGCAGATCTATGCGACGGCAGAGGACCTTGCGAAATATGGCGTCAAGGACAACGAGATGGAACCGCACTGGAATCTCACAAAGACGACTGAGGCGGAACTTCCAGCGCTTGTCCATTCGTTTGACACGGTCATTTTCTTCTAGGAGGCTCCGATGGCATTGATCATAGTGAAGAAGAGTGCTGCGCACACGATTACTCACGAATTGCTAAAGCTGGCGATGGAGGGAGACACCGTTGCATTCATCCAGGACGGTACCCTGTTTGCAGCTGACGAGAGCCTCAAGGCTCAGGTACCGCAAGGCGTGAAGCTGGTCGCCCTCAAGGAAGACTATCTTGCCCGGGGGTTCACGCCCGAGGAGAGCCAGATTCCATTGGTTGATTACGATGGGTTCGCCGAGATCACCGAGCAGAACGAGAGAGTCATTTCCTGAGCGAAAGCGGGAGACAGCAGCCACCAAGGGAAGGCGCCATGCCTTCCCTTGTTCATTGGGGGCCGAACGTCAGGCCGAATCATGACAAGCGACATGGCTTGACAATGTGAAGAAACTCACGTTCTCTTATCCTTGAAGTTTCTAGTTGTTGCAACTATGCTATCAACGTAGCGGGAGATTCTCCCGTCTCAGGACAAAAGTGGAGGTGCCAACATGGCATTGGTAACGTTCAAGGCTGTTTCACGCAAGGGAACGGGGGGACTCGCCGTAGAGAGCGAATCCCATGGCTTCAAGATCACGATGGATGAGCCGCCCTCGATGGGTGGCACGGATACAGGGATGAGTCCGGTTGAAGGCCTGCTGGTGGCACTGGGTTCCTGCCAGGTTGTCACCGCCGCAGCGTTTGCCAAATTCCAGGGAATGGACCTGAAGGATTACTGGGTCGAGGTAGAAGGGGATCTGGACCCTGCAGGATTCATGAAAGGCGCACCTGGTGTGCCCGTTGGATTCCAGCAGATCCGTTTGAAGGTGCACATCAAGACCGACGCCCCCGAGGACAAGGTCGAGGAGTTCCAGAAATTCGTGGAGAGCCGCTGCCCTGTTGATAGTTCGCTGGTCAATGGCGTCGCGGGCGTGCCTGCGGATGTTGTGCTGGAGAGATAGCTGACTTCATCATCAAAGTTCACCTGAGAGGGCCCCGCCGAGAGGAGGAGCCCTCTTGTTGCAGTCATCACGATAGCTGAGAATCACTGGAGTGTGTCCAACAGGTCTGACAATGAAGGAACTTGTGAACAAATTCACAGAGTGTTCGTGAAGTCTGCTGCCGTTGACTATGCTTGAGGGTGTGAGGCGGGAGAGGATCCCGCACCAACCTACATGGAGGTGTAGAAATGGCACTGACAACGTTCAAGAATGTTACTCGCAAGATTCCCGGAGGTTTGGCTGTCGAGAGTGAGTCTCGTGGTTTCAAGATTGTCATGGATGAGCCCCCGTCTCTTGGAGGAACCGACAAGGGGATGAATCCCGTCGAGGGACTGCTCGCCGCGCTGGGCTCCTGCCAGTGTATCGTTGCTGCAGCGTTTGCGCAGTCTCAGGGCATTGACCTCAAGGAGTTCTGGGTTGAGCTCGAGGGCGACCTCGACACTGATGGTTTCCTCAAGGGCGATCCCAATGTTCGGCCGGGCTACCAGGAAGTCCGCTTCACCATGCACATCAAGACGGATGCTCCCAAGGACAAGGTCGAGGCTTTCCAGAAGTTCATTGAGGGCCGCTGCCCGGTGGGCGATTCGCTTGGTAAGGGTGTCAGTCTCAAGCCGGCCACCATCGTGATCGAGAAGTAAGGCAATCCTTTCGAAGACGGCATGCTGGAGCCCCGCCGCAAGGCGGGGCTCTTTTCATTGCATGGAGCTGTTTCCGTTACCCCGACTTGTCGTCCCGCTTGCGGAAGGGATTCCAGGACCTCCTCTCGGCAGGGGCCGGCACTGGTGGTGGTGCTACGTGCTGGGCGGGCGCTGCCGGCTGCTCTCGTTCTGGCATTGGTGCTGATGGCTGAGCCGCAGGTTGGACCGGAGGCGCAGAGGGTTGTGCAACGGACTGCGGAGGCTGTGGGGCTGCCGCAGGCAGTGGAGAGGGAGGAGCAGCGCTAGGTTGGGGGGTATGGGGAGTCTCGGCGACAGGCGCTGGCGGGGTTGGCTCAGCAGGTTTCGCAGGGACCGCGCTGATGGGGGGTGCCGGCTGTGGTGCGGGGCTGGGGATGGCCTGGGATGCGCCTGCCGGAACCGCCTCGGGAACAGTTTGGCGTGCGGTG
>JBNAWM010000023.1:0-16845 GCA_049699855.1 Candidatus Cryosericum sp. | reverse complement strand
CCATGGTCCAATTGAACGAGGGCACAAACGACGTGGAATGATCGGCCAGACTGTGCAGATTGATCGTGGTCGTCGTGCCAATCGTGCTATCGTTCACCAGAATGGCTCCCGTCTGATAGGTGGTCGTCCCGTCCGACGTAGATACGCCCGCCGTCGCCGGTGCAGCAACAGCCGACGGGACATCGACTCTTCCTGCTCCCTGCAGTGTCCAGGTGATGACCTCATTATTCTGCCAATTAGACAGAACATCGGAGGTATTCATCAGTGCCAGCTTCACTGTCTCAGGTGTCCAATCGGGGTGTGCCGCCTTGACGAGAGCCACAGCCCCCGCCACGGCCGGAGATGCCATTGATGTGCCGTCCAGCTTGGCGTAGCCGCCGCCCGGGATTGTCGAGTCCACGCTGACACCTGGCGCCGAAACCTCGGGCTTGAAATGGAAATCCTCCGTTGGTCCCATCGAACTGAAGTCGGCAATCGTCCCGAGGTTGCTGCGTGTTCCAAACCGAACCACAAGGCCCCTCGTCGTCAGCGCTTTCAGTTCAAGCCCGACATCCTGAGTAATCCCGATACAGGGAATGTACGTTCGGGCCTCATCACCGGCTGCCACCCTGAGCGTCATCCCGAGCACGCCGGGACTATGGTTGTAAATGATGACCCCCGCTGCTCCGGCATCCATCGCATTCAGGACCTTGTCGCGGAAATAGATGCCGCCGCTCCCGACAGGGCCACGTTCCACCAGCGCCACTTTCCCTTTGACGTTCACGGCAGCAAAATCCGTCTTGGAGCCATATCCGGCATCCACAATGCTGTACGTCGATCCCGCAGTGAACTCCGGAGCAATATCTGCATAGCTGCCCGTGATGTCACCAAGGTCCGTCCCGGCCGGAGCTACAACGTCCACCACCGGATATGGGCCGTCATTTGAAGCTGCGATGGCGATCGCATTCAGCGCCGTTGCAGGAGAGCCCAGGGGCCAGTTTGTTTCGGGGTTGCGCGGCCCAGCATTGCCTGTTGCCGCAACGACCACGACGCCTGCCTTGACTGCGTTGTTGATGGACTCCGTCTCGGGAGTGTCTGCTGTGCCCCCTGTGATACCCAGAGACATGTTAACTACCGTGCAATGATCGCGCACGGACTGGTCCAGTGCAGCGATGATGTCGCCGTCGGAGGCCCCTCCTCCCAGATTGCTGAACACCTTATAGGCATACAGTTTTGCCTTGGGGGCCACACCCTGCAGTTTGCCGTCTGCTGCAGCAATGCCGGCCACATGCGTCCCATGGCCCTGGCTGTCCATCGGATTGCTGTCGCCATCGGCGAAGTCATATCCCCCCACTACCTTCGCATTGGGGAACTTGCCTCCCCCCAGGTCCGGATGTGTGTAGTCAATGCCGGTGTCGATGATCCCGATGCTGGTGCCCGTGCCGTCAAGTTTGACCCCGCCCATCGATGTGCTGTTCCACAACGCCTGACTCACACCCATGGCGGCGTTCGTGTCGGCATCCAGCACCTGCGCCTTCTGAGATTCGTAGATAAACGAGACGTGTTTTGTAGACGCTACTGCTGCAAGATCACTGCCGGCGACACTCAGCGAGAAGCCATTAAAGGTCACGCTCAGCCGCTGCTTGACGGTGTACGTGATGCCGCGAGCAGTCAGAGATGAGAGGAACGCATCCTGTTCCTGAGTAATTGCATCCTGAGACACATGCGCTGCCGTAGTTTCCAGCCATCCGGTCGATCCAGCACCCTGAACTCTGTCGACCAGTGGAGCACCCTGCAGGCGCACAATCACGTCCTGAGCCGACGGCAAGGTCCCCGCGCGCGACAGGAAACCAGCATCGATCGTGGGCAGGTTCACTGCGCCCCGCACCCTGCTCGCCGGCAATGCACAGCCCATGAGCAGAACCAGCACGAGCACAATCGTCAGACGCCATTGCAACCGTTTCGCCATCGTTTCCTCCTGCAGCACCTGCAGGGCATCTTGAACCCATACAGAAGCAGATGCATTGGGTATACCGCCAAATGCCTCCAAGGTCAATGAAAGCGAGTAGGTGCCCTTTAGGTAGAAAGTTAGTATGAAAAAACGCGCACCAAGTAATTTTTGCCGCACTTAATGCGCGTCCGGTTTAGCGCCCTCTATCGCAACGCCGTCGTGCCACCATTAACTCAGCCGTCTGCGCTTACTCACTCATCTCCTGAAATGGATGTCGGATGTGTCAATTAGCTTATAAAACCACACCTTCAGGAAGTCAGTCACCACAAACATGACAAGGGCATACGCCCAGACAAATCCAGCGAATTTCCAACCCAGCGGTTGAGGGAAGAGCACCCCGTACACTGCAATAAGGGTAGCAATAGTCTGCGTAATGATAACCGCCAGAAAGAGCGATTTTGCAGGTTTTATTGACCAGAAATGGCCTTTGGTTCTCGCCACGAAAACCGTCAGGTGACCGGCAACCGACAATTTCAGGTATATGAACGCCTGCAGTATGTTAGTGTTCATGTGAAAGACTTCTCTTCCGATGTAGAGTACCCCGAAAGATGAAAAGACCCCGACGATGCCAAGCATTGCCGAAACAGAAAGGAGCTTATTCATGTTCCACTGTTCGGGCTGGTCTGAGTATTTGACGTTATCAAATGCAATCGTCATGATCGGTGCATCGTTGAGAAGTGCAAGAAGCACAATCATCAGCGCCGTGATCGGATAGAAATCGAACACGATAATAGAAGTTGTGATAAAGAGCAGGACCCGGATGGTCTCAGCGATTCTGTATATGGAATAGTTCGTCATCCTCTGGAAGATCATCCGCGCCTGTATTATTGCGTCTATAATCACCGATAGCCCCGGGCGTGTCAGAACAATGGCTGCAGCGGATTTTGCGGCATCGGTGGCCCCAGCAACGGCTATTCCCACGTTTGCTTTCTTCAGAGCGGGAGCATCATTTACCCCATCTCCCGTCATTCCTACGAAGTATCCCTTGGCCTGCAGTAGTTCCACAATGTGATATTTCTGTTCAGGGAATACCTGTGCAAACCCGTCTGCGCTTTCCACAATGCTTGTCGCGTTGCTGTCTGACTTGTCCAGAAAATCACCAGCAGCGACAATATTGGTACCAAGGCCGACTTTTCTGGCGATCTCTTTGGCAATGGCAACATGGTCCCCGGTCACCATCTTAACATCGACTCCCATTGCCTTGGCAGTTTCGATCGTCGAAGCAGAGTCCTCGCGGGCAGGATCGTAGAGCGGAATAATGCCCAGAAAGGCCCATGTCCCATCGTCGAGAGTCTTGGCAATTCCAAGTGCCCTATACCCTTTCTGAGCGAAGCTGTCAACTGTGTCATTGACTTTTGCTTCCAGCTGTTCTCCGCTCTTAATCAGCGACAAAATCACCTGCGGAGCCCCTTTTGCCACCTCAAAAGTCTTGCCCGCTCCATCCTGCACTGTTGCTTTCGTGCGCTTGGAAACTGGATCGAAAGGATCGAATTTTGTGATAGAAAGCGCCTTTAGAATATCGGTGATTCGTTGCGTTTGGTGGGCTTTATCCAGAATTGCGTCGTCAATCGGATCCTTGTCCTCGGATCTCGACGCAAGAGCGCCATACAACAAGACATCTTCCTCCGTGAAATCACCAAAAGGTTCAATCTCTGCAAGCGTCAGTTTGTTCTCAGTGATCGTCCCTGTCTTATCGGAGCAGAGCACGTTCATACTGGCCATTTCTTCTATTGCAACAAGTTTGCTGACAATCGCTTCCTTTTTTGCCAGTTCAATTGCACCCACCGCCATCGTTACCGAAAGGACCGCGGGCAAGGCCACCGGAATGGATGCGACCGTCAGGACCAGCAGGAAATTGATGGTGTTCGTCAGCTGCTCATGTCTGAACATGGAAACAAGGAGAATTAATACTCCAAGCCCGATCGCAGCCGCGATCAGGAAATCGCCAATCTTGAGGATCGCTTTTTGAAAGTGACTGACTGTCCTTGCCTCTTCAACAAGTTTTGCTGTTTTTCCAAAATATGTGTTCATTGCTGTAGCTATGACAACTCCGTTCATCTCGCCTTGCTTCGCAGCGGAGCCCGAATAGCATACATCATTGACGTGTTTCTCGGCTGGAAGCGACTCTCCGGTAAGCATGGACTCATCTGCCGTCAAATAGTCGCCCTCGATGAGCTTGATGTCAGCGGGTACAATGTCGCCCATGCGGACACGGATGACATCGCCTGGAACCAGTTCCTTTGCAGCGATCTGCTGCCACTGGCCATCACGCAGTACCCTTGAAACGATGGCCAACTTTTGTTTCAGCATTTCAATGGCATTGCCAGCCTTGTTCTCTTGCCAGAATCCCACAATCGAATTCACAAGAAGCAGTGTCAGGATGACGAAAAAGTCCGGAAGCTTGTGATTCAAAAGAGAGAGGATGGAAGCAGCTTCAATCATAAAGGGAATTGGACCCCAGAAATATCCCAGGAACTTCACGATCGGACTGACCTTCCTCTCAGTGATTTCGTTGGCCCCGTACCGCTCCAATCTCTCCTTTGCTTCTGAGGCACTGAGTCCTGCAGCAGTGGAATTGAGCTTGGCAAAGACCTCGTCGATAGTCATTTGCTGAGCATCCTTGGACGAAAGAGATAATGGCTCCACCTGTTCTGCCATCAGTAAATCCTCCTTTCAAATAAGGTCGATCCGGCAACATTCGCCAAGATTCTGATACCATAATACAGGAAAAAATCCAGAACGAAAGCTACTCTTCTAAGCGAGGACATATCCAATCGGTGCAGAAATTCTTGCCTTGGAGAGAGCTGTGTTTATACTACTCCTGTCTGCTGGTGCAGGCAAGATTCTTCGAGCTGTCCGTCCTTCGGCGCAAGCCATGGCGTGCAGCCGGCAGGGTACGGCGGGAAACGGCCGCGCCTCCCATTGTGGAAAGGAGAAGCAGTGAAAGAAAGTCTGTCACGTCTGTTGGTCCGCCGCATCCTTGCGGTCGCACTCATTCTTGCATTTCTGCCCATGGCATCCGCCCTCCCGGCCCGTGCCACATCACTGTCCGATATCACTGGGCGTTCTGATCAGGCAATCATCGAGGGAGTCGTTGCCAAAGGGTTCATGAAGGGATATCCGGATGGAACCTTCCGCCCCAACGCTCCCATCACCCGCGCCGAGTTCGTCGTCGCTCTTGCACGCTCTGCCGGGCTCGACCCTGTGCAGTCGCCTGCCAAAACGTTCAAGGACCTGCCAATAGTCAACTGGGCTGCTCCTCTCGTCTATGCCGCCGTCGCCAAGGGCTGGATCTCCGGGTACCCGGACGGAACGTTCCACCCCACGGCAAGCATCACCCGAGAAGAGTCGATGGCTGTCGTCGCACAGCGCATGGGGTTTGAGATCCGTGGCATGGCGACCCACGTCATCCTGGACAAGGTTGCCGGCGCAGATGGCCTTTCAGAGTGGGCTCGGACAGCTGCAGCCGCGTGCGTGCAGGAAGGTATGGTCCAGGATGTGACCAAACCAGGCTCGGCTATCACCCGCGCCCAGACTGCAGCCTACTTCCCTGCCATGCTCAACTACAAGGCACCCGCGACGCAGTCAATGATTCTTGCGACGACGACCTCCACCTATGATTCGGGACTTTTGAACTTCCTGATCCCCATATTCGAGAAGTCCAACCACGTCAACGTCAAGATCATCTCTGTTGGTACCGGCCAGGCAATCGCGACCGGACGCAAGGGGGATGCAGATGTCCTGCTCGTTCATGCACGTGCCCAGGAAGACCAGTTCATGGCCGATGGCTTTGGCCTCTTCCGCGATGACGTCATGTACAACGACTTCATTATCATAGGACCAGCCAGTGACCCTGCGGGAATCAAGGGTATGACGGATGCGACCGCCGCCTTCACGAAGCTCGCAGCCTCCGGCTCGACCTTCATCAGCCGTGGCGACAACTCAGGGACAAATACGAAAGAGAATGACATCTGGAAATCCGCCGGCATCAAACCTGCAGGCAACTCCTGGTATGTGAGTGCAGGGCAAGGCATGGGTGAAGTCCTCATGATGGCCGACCAGAAACAGGCGTATACGCTGACGGACCGCGCCACGTATCTCTCCTACGAAAACAGTGGGAAGATCCATCTGCCGATCCTTGTTCAGGGATCCCAGGGACTGCTTAATCGCTATGGCCTCATGCCCGTCAACCCCGCCAAGTACCCCTCGGTCAAGGTCGACCTCGCGGTCCGTTTCGCCGACTTCATGACGGGACTGCCCGGTCAGGAGCTGATCAAGAGCTTTGGCGTCGAGCAGTACGGCCAGAGCCTGTTCTTTCCAGACTCCACCGAGTGGAAGGCCACGCGCAGTCTTGATATCATACTTCCGACGGGCAGGCAGGTCACCTACCGCTTGAACGACGTGCGAAAGTTCCCCGTGACGACGATCAACGTCTACCCTCAGAATAACCAGTCGCTGGCTCCTGTCCCTTATGGCGGCGTCCAGCTCATCGATATCCTGAAGGTAATCTCTCCCGATCTAGCATCCGCAAAGCGTCTCACCGTCATTGCGACGGCAACGGATGGCAGCCACGTCACGCTGAGCTATGACGACATCTACAACGCACGCACCGGCACGAAGATCACCATCGTCTACCTCAAGAATGGAGCAACACTCTCGACCAACGATGGCTTCATGGCACTCATGACAACCAGGGGGGCATTCCTGGTGAACAGCATCAAGTACATCTACAAAGTCCAAATCCAGAAATAACGTGAATAGCACGGCGAGGGACGCACATGGGTGATATCGGCCGGGGATTCGTTCAGGCGATCCGACTCATTGTTTCGCTGGATCCTGACACCTACCAGGCCCTGGCGACGTCCCTCGCTGTCACTATGAGTGCTCTCCTGTGGTCGGCACTTGCGGGATTTCCACTTGGCATCCTGCTCGCCTTCAAGCATTTCCCAGGCAAGCAGGCCATTATGAACGTCATCTACACGCTGATGGGGTTTCCGCCCGTGGTAGCGGGACTCCTGGTTTACCTCCTGCTGTCGCGCAGCGGTCCCCTGGGACCGCTGGGACTGCTGTATACCCGAACGGCCATGGTGCTGGCTCAGATCACCCTGGCACTCCCAGTCATCATTGGCCTCACTGTCCTTGGACTGCGCAGTGCCGACAAAGGCATTGTTGACCTGGCGCTCACGCTTGGCGCCACGCGCCCGCAGGCATCGATCGCTCTGGTGCGCGAAGCCCGCCTGGCCATTCTGGGCGCAGTCATTACTGCATTCGGCAACGCCATCAGCGAGGTGGGCGCTGCCATGCTGGTGGGCGGCAACATCCAGGGTTCAACCCGGACCCTCACCACAGCGCTCGTGCTTGAAACCCGGGAAGGAAGTTTTGATCGCGCCATTGCACTGGGCATCATTCTGTTAGTCGTGTCGTTCTTTGTGAACGTACTGCTGTCCCGCCTTGGAGAGGGAACATCGGAGGCCGGCAATGTCCGCCATCTCGACTGACCTGGTCACCGTCAAAGGTGTCTCGAAGCGCTTCGGCACACGCGAGGTACTGCGGAGCATCGACCTCGGTGCTCCACCCCGGAGCATCACCGTCATCCTTGGCACCAACGGTGCCGGCAAAACGACCCTCCTGCGTATCCTGGGATTGCTGGAACCCGCTGACGGTGGTACCCTCTGCTACGATGGCATCGTCCCGGACGCACCAGCGTTCACTTTTGGCGCCACGGCCACAGACCCTGCCCGGGACCAGAATGCACTGCAGCTGCGGCGCCAGATGATGCTGGCTTTCCAGCATCCGACAGTCTTCAATGCTTCGGTCCTCAGCAACGTGACCTACGGGCTGCTGCTGCGCAGCGTAACCCGTGCCGAGGCAGAGGCAACGTCCATGGCTGCCCTGCAGGAGGTCGGGATCGCTGAACGCGCTCATCAGCATGCCTCATCCCTTTCCGGCGGCGAAGCGGCGCGTCTCTCACTGGCACGCGCTCTTGCCCTGCAGCCGCGTCTCCTTCTGCTGGATGAACCGTCTGCAAGCCTGGATCCGTATGGAACAAAACTGCTGGAGGACCTTCTACTCCACATGCGTGATGGTCTTGGCATGACGATCATCCTTGTCACACAGGATATTTTTGAGGCCCGCCGCATCGCTGACCAGGTGGCCTTCCTGCATCAAGGGCGCATTATTGAACAGGCATCACGCCAAGCGTTCTTCTCAGACCCGCGTGATGACCAGACTCGCCGCTTCATTGCAGGTGAGCTGCTTGTGTAACATGAAAAAAACGCAGTTGACACACATCTGTGGGAGGAGAAATCATGCTAAACATACAAGAAGCACTTGATACGATGCTGCAACACGCTTCACTGCTACCGCCCGTCACCATGCCACTGGACGCAGCGGCGGGGCTGGTGCTCGCTCAGGATGTCATTGCGCGCGGCAACGTGCCGCCGTTTGCCAATTCTGCGATGGATGGTTTTGCCGTTCTGGCAGGAGACATCAGCGAGGCATCCGAGGCCAGGCCCGTTCGCTTGCACGTTTTGGAGAATGTCTCCGCAGGCAGCGTCGCAACGCAATCCGTCCGTCCCGGCACCGCCATTCGTATCATGACCGGCGCCCCCCTTCCGGACGGCGCTGACACCGTTGTCCACTTCGAGGTGACCACTACCCAGGGCGACGATGTTCTGGTCCTGCTGGCACTCAAGAAGGGCGCCAACGTGCGGAGGGCGGGAGAAGACATGAAGGATGGCACAACCGTGCTTGCGGCCGGCACACTGCTGAATCCTGCCGAAATTGGCGTCTGTGCCGCGGCGGGTCAGATGGAGGTCACCGTCTACCCGCGCATACGAGCGGCCATCCTGACCACGGGCAGTGAACTCGTCGACGCGAGCCAGGTGCCCGGGCCAGGACAGATCCGCGACGCCAACGCCCATTCTCTGCGCGCTCAGGTCGCCTCCATCGGCGCCGAACCGCTGGTCTTTGCCCGCGTGCCGGACACGCCCGAAGCCGTGCGCACCGCTCTCGAGCTGGCACTGGCACAGGCAGACATCGTGCTGACCAATGGCGGCGTGTCAGCCGGCGACTACGACTTTGTCAAAGAAGTCCTTGAGCAGATGGGGGCGAAACTGGTCTTCTGGCGAGTCAATCAGAAGCCCGGCAAACCGATGGCATTCTGGACAATGGGCTCCAAACGGATCGTCGGTCTGCCCGGCAACCCCGTATCCTGCATGGTGGGGGTCGAGGAATATGTACGCCCCATGGTCCGCAAGATGATGGGCCACACACTGCTGTACCGCCCCGTGCGCTCAGCGGTCTTTGACGAACGCTACGCCAAGGGATCGGATGCAGGGCGGGCGCACTTCGTCCGGGTGCTCCTGGAGGAACATGATCAAACACTGCATGCCCGCCTCACCGGTCCCCAGGGATCCGGCATTCTGACATCCATGGCGCTTGCCATGGGTATAGCTGTCGTCCCCGAAGACAGACCCGTCGTTGAAGCAGGGCAGACTGTCAATGTTCAGCTCATCAGCCTGCCGGAGGACCACTGATGATCGACAACATCGGACGCACCATCGACTACATCCGTATCTCCGTCACCGACCGCTGCAACCTGCGCTGCCGCTACTGCATGCCCGAGGAGGGTGTCCCCATGCTGGACCATGAGGATATCCTGCGCTTTGAAGAGATCGCCGCCTTCATGCGCGTTGCCGTCTCTCAAGGCATCGTCAAGGTGCGCCTCACCGGCGGCGAACCCCTGCACCGCCCCGGCATTGTTGATCTGGTGCGCATGCTGGTGGCCATTCCAGGGCTCACGGACCTTTCGATCACGACGAATGGCATCCTTCTGCCCCAGCTTGCTCCGCAACTCAAGGAAGCAGGGCTGACAAGGGTAAACATCGGCCTGCCGTCTCTCGATTCCTCTGTCTACCGCTACATTACGCGTCTTGGTTCGCTGGACGCTGCTCTCGCAGGTCTCTCGGCGGCCCTCGACAATGGATTCAGTCCGATCAAGCTGAACGTGGTGGTTCTGCGAGGCATCAACGACGATCTGGCGCCCTTCCTCGACCTCACCAGGCGTCTGCCGGTCGAGGTTCGCTTCATCGAATACATGCCTATTGGCCCGCTGGGCGAGGATCACTACCTTGTTCCTGCCGCCGAATTGCGCCGCAAGCTGGAGGCACTGGCGACCCTGGAACCAGCCGACAAGCCGCGGGGTAACGGCCCAGCCCAGGACTACCGCCGCATCCCGGGAGCTCCTGGGACCGTAGCGATCATTGCGCCCATGACCGAGCACTTCTGCCCCACCTGCAACCGCCTGCGCCTTGTCGCCGACGGGCATCTGCGGCTGTGCCTGTTTGGACCGGACGAGATCGATGTGAAACCAGCACTGCGTCCCACGGTCGATGAACAAGCTCTGCTCGCCCTGCTGGAGCGCGCCATGCGTGAGAAACCACGGTGTATGCCAGCGTCAGCTCTCGACTACGGACGTGCCATGGGAAGCATAGGAGGATAACATGGGAAGCAACGAACTGACACACCTGGACGAGCAGGGCAACGCGCGCATGGTAGACGTGGGCAGCAAGCCCGAGACGGTCCGGGAGGCCATTGCCCGCTGCCGCGTCCTGCTGGCACCGGCGACCTTTGACCTGGTCAAGGCAGGCAATCTCAAGAAGGGCGACGTCCTCACTGTTGCTCAAGTCGCAGGCATACAGGCTGCCAAACGCACGTGGGAACTGATCCCGCTGTGCCATCCCATTGGCCTCACCTTTGCCGGCCTGGTCCTGACCCTCAATGAAAAGGACCACAGCGTTGACATCGAGGCAACGACTCGCACCAGGGCAGACACAGGGGTCGAGATGGAGGCACTGGTAGCAGCATCGACCGCTGCCCTCACGGTCTACGATATGTGCAAGGCAGTCGAGCGCGGCATCCGCATCACCGATCTCCGTCTTGTCCGCAAAAGCGGCGGACAGAGTGGAACCTGGGAGGAAACATGAGCAAGCCAACAGTTGTAGCAATCAACATCTCAGAGCAGAGGGGAAAGCGCAAACACACACTGCAGGGCCCTGTCACCATTACCATGCTGGGGATCGAAGGAGACGCCCACGCAGGCGACTGGCATCGTCAGCTCAGCCTGCTGGCACAGGAGAGTATCGACAAGATGCAGGGTCACGGCATGGTCCTCCAGCCCGGCGACTTCGCCGAGAACATCACGACGCAGGGCCTGAACCTTCCGGTATTGCCTATCGGAACACGGCTTCAGGTTGGACCTGCCGTCATCATGGAGGTCACCCAGATCGGCAAAACGTGTCACCTGGACTGTGAAGTCCGCCGCCTGGTCGGTGACTGCGTCATGCCCCGTGAGGGCATCTTCACTCGCGTCCTCACACCCGGCACAATCCAGGCCGGGGATAGCATCACCATCATCGACCAAGGAGAAACCTCATGAAAGCAGCAGTCTTGACGGTCAGTGACAGTTGTGCCGCAGGGACCCGCGTGGACGAAAGCGGCCCCTTCATTGCAGGACGGCTGCAGGGAGCCGGTTGGACCATCGACGAGATGACCATCGTCCCCGACGAGCAGATGGAGATAGCCGAAATCATTGAAAAGTGGGCCACCAGCCACAACGTGGATATCATCATCACCACCGGCGGCACGGGTTTCTCCCCTCGCGACGTCACCCCCGAGGCAACGCTCTCGGTCATCGACCGCCGCGCCCCCGGCATCAGTGAGGCCATCCGCCTGTACGGTCTCAACAAAGGCGTCACCACCGCCTGTCTCTCGCGTGCCGAAGCGGGCCTGCGGGGCACGACCCTTATCATCAACCTTCCTGGCAGCCTTCACGCGGTAGAGGATGGAATGGACGTGCTCATCCCCCTGCTTCCGCACGCCCTGGAGATGATCGCCGGCAAGGGACACTAGCCAGCTGGCATCACTTTCACGCTGCGTTCCAGGGCAGTCCTCCCTGTGGTCCCTGCCCTGGAACCCTCCCCTGATTGTTGCATGAGCCTCATTTCGTGTACAATACTAAACGAGGAGGCTTCAGTTTCAGTAACCAGCACGCCCCAAATGGATGACGTCATAGAAGAGTCTGACTGATTCCAGGCATACACATACCATGACTCGAAACACCTCGCCTGCCCCTGAATTGTAACATGGGCAAGGGTAACGTTTGACCCCCAAGCCCACCCATTTGCCTATCAATAGCCTACTGCAGCAATGAGCCAGTTTGAATCTTTGGTTTCCTTAATCATTAAAATGGTTTTGAAATCTGTATCAGGCCACCTCTGGTCTTTGCGCTTTATTACCTCCTTAACACGGAACTCTACAAGCTCAGCTGGCTTTGACTTCAGGTAAGCGACCGGACCGTGCTTGTAAGCATCGCCTTCGTTTGCAGGGAACGGACCACTGATATAGAGTAGTTTTGCCCACTGAATGTTCTCATTCGGCCACAATCCGTTGAATGCCCACTGAGGGTTGCCGCCAGGCCCCCCCAACGGCCAGCTTTTCACAGGCTTTGACATCGCAAGTGTCAAGAGCCTTATAGTATGCCTGAATCACATAGTATGCCTGGATCACATCCTGCTGCACTGCGGACGGTCCATGAAGTCTTGCGGCCAATTCCTTCGATGTAATCCACGCATAAGGGCTCAATCCTATTGCGAAGACGATCACAATAAGAACAACAAGAGCGATCACAAGAAGAAACCGTTTGTTCATTGCCCCATCCGGAAAAACTTGAACTCCCAGAGAAGAGAATTGTAGCCGCTGGCGATCGTATGAAGCGGATTGTCAAGTGCTGCCGTAGTATGATAGGAAAGGAGAAAATCACCACCATTCCCGTAGCCCGTAATCATCATGGTGTGATAACCCTCATACTACCAAAATACCCCATGGAGGATTTGAACCACGTCACCCATTTAGTATCGTTTGACCCCAACCAGCAAGCGCTTCTCATCTATTGCCTCCGAAGGTGAATTGTCTCAGTGCTGCCGTCCAAGGTGATGGTAACAACCAGTCCATATTCAAGTTGCGGCTCGGAAAGGAGAATGTCGGTGAGTCGAGTCACCCATGGATTGAATGATCCGGACGCACCGTTTCCTTTCATGATGCTCCCATGCAATCCACTGATCTCATATTCAACATGATTGAATTCACGCGGAGTCCCCATCCACCAGACCTTCAGCTCACTAACGGAAGCTGTTCGGAAATTGCTGTCCAGCTTCTGCACATAAACAACATCCTCCGCTTTCCAGTGCGCGGACGAACCGCTGAGCGTCGCCGTTTTCGGGGGGAAATGTGAGAAAAAGTACAGACATATGCCGACGAATACGACCCACAAAGACACCCACATGATTGTTCTTGCTCGTCTCCCGTCTCTCATTGCTGCCTCCAACACACAATATGAGCTACTCCGCTGCCCGGTTCATGCCTTTGGCTACGTTCCGCCGACCACGTCATCGATCAGCCACCTGCCACTCACCTTCTTGAGCGAAAGCGTGATGGGTTTTTCTCCTGCACTGCCGTTCTGCGATGTCTGCGTTCCGCTCGTCAAAATGAGACTTCCCTTTACTGTGTATGAGACGTCGTCTATCTTCTGAAGGGAGTCAATTCTGATACTCCCGGGATATAGTCCAGAAACGGGCTTCCCGGGAACAATGTCTGTATAGGTCGTAAACTCTTGGTAGAGGCGGGCGGTGATGAATCGTTTCAGGTTTGCATCAACGCCAGAAACCGTACGAGCACTCATCTCATGCCGCACGATATCGTGCTGATAATTCAGCTCGTCCTGAACGTAACTGGCTTCGTATTTGTTTATATTAACGGTTTCCTTCCCGTCACTTCCCTTGGCTATTGGGAGATCCCGTCCATCCGCTGTATGCAGTACCCTTTTGCCGTCAACGACACGAACGCCGACTCCCTTTTCTTTGATCAGAAGAGCCAGAGACGCGTCACTACTGTCTGGCACATCCTTGAGACGCGCGCCGAACTCGCCGACAACCTGGTAGATAGCGTTGACGTCTGATTCGTTCGGCTGGGGTGTAGTGGCCGGCCTAAACAAAAGGTATTCACCGACAGAGATAATGAGAAGTAGTACTATGCTCACTGCGATAAACTTGACTAATCTGTTCGTATTCATGTCATGCGCCTCCAACGCGTACTTTCAACAGCATTGGTAGATTGGAACCCGGTCACCAAAGCCGTTCGAACATCATGCTTGTCAAAAGCGCCACACAAACAACACCACTTCCCATATGTATGTCGCGATAGAAGAATTTTGACTGATTCCAAGCAAATGCATGCCTTGACTCGAAGTAGCTCATCTGCCCCAGAAATGTACCATAGGGCAAATGGAAGCGTTGGAGAAGCCGCCCTCAGAACCCGTTGGCTGACGCGGCACGGGTCGCCGCTGCGGCCGATACGCAGTCGATGGCCAGCACTACCGCCAGCGCCGTAACGGTATCCTTGGGGTCGGCGATGTCAAGAACATAGCAGTCGCCCCAGGTCAGCCATTCTTTGTGGATCGTGACGATCTCGCGCCCTTCCTGAGAGATGGAATAGTCGTGCGCGAAGAGGTCCCCTTCGACATCCCATCCCAACCCATCGACGGTGTAGCGGGGATGGAAGAAAGTAAACTCCTTGACGATCTCCGCCACCTGGACGTCGTCTACCCAAACGAAGAACCGAGGCAGGAAGGAGAAGACTCTCTGTTGGACAAGAGCGACCTCCCGACCATCCGGAGCCATGATATGGAGCTTCTTCCCGAAGGAGAAGAACTCCCCTTCTACATAGTATCGATCACGGTCGTCCTCATCCCATACGCGGAATCTGTCGGTCCAGGAGAAGACCCTCTGTTTGATAATCAGACGCATGGCGAGCACCTCACAGGTCTTGTGCAGTGTTTGTTCCGGTCCCGGGTGAGGAGAACGTCTGTAGCGATAAGATGCAACTGAGTCACTGCCAGAGCAACCAGCACGAGGAGGCTCATTAGTGTGGCCGTCACTGAACACAGTCGTGATTTCATTGTTTACATGCCTCCCTTCAACACTCTCGTCCACTCAGGAAAGCGGAATTGAACCCAGTTTCCAGAACCATTAGCATTCTACAGCGTACCCGCATCACAGTCAAATCAACCCTTCTGCTACAGTGCATACGTTATCCATATTGTTTGAGTAGTCGCATCCCATTGCACATTTAGACCAAGTGCCTCGGCGACAAACCGGAGAGGGAGAAAGGTCCTGTTGTTGATGATAATGGGCACAACCTTCGGGTTTGCGGGATCAATGGGGAACGCCTTGTCATCGACGTATCCGATATTACCCCCGACAGCGACGTCCACAGAGTGCTCTCCCAGGAACACGTCCACGGTTCTTGCAGACGGACTCCAGACGACCCGGCCACCAAGCGTCTCGATCAGGACGCGGAGAGGAACGAGAGTACGTGAGTTCATAATGATGGGTGCTGCCTCCAGTAGCACGACTTTCCCATCCACGCGCATGGTTGTGCTGCTAATTTTCAGCTGGATTGTTCGATTCAGAGGAGAAATAGCCTGATACCGCGAGATGCCGGCATCGGTAGCGGCATACAGAACACCAGCCGTAAGCCGATCAGCGGCTAGCTCTGTAACATATTTCGACGAAAGGCCCGTACTTATGGCACTCCATGTTACTCCAGCATCCACTGAGCAGAACGCACCAACGCTGGTACCGGCATACACAGTGCTATGAACCTTAGGATCGATGGCAAGAGCCATCACCTCCCCATAGGACGGAACAATGCCTTTGACCGTCCACGTGGCTCCGCCGTCCGTGGAACGGCAGACGGAACCATGCATAGTACCGGCATACAAGTTGGCAGGCACGACCGGATCAATGGCAAACGACTCAACATCCTCATTTGTGACACCCACGTTCACCGCGTTCCAGTGGTCGCCCCCATCAGTGGAGCGAAAAACTGAGTTTGGGTAGTGAAAGATGTCACTGGAAGTAGCAACCATGGTCCAGATGCTGACATAGAGGACAGCGGGGTTTGCAGGATCAATCGTAAGGGACCAGACATCTGTATGTACCGGAAGACCTGCGTCTATCGCCGTCCAGGTCGCACCGCTATCCGTAGAACGGAAGACCCCGAGGTTGGTACCGGCATAGACCGTCGTGGGCGTCTGAGGGTTTATGGCGAGAACGGCAATTCGCGTCTTTGTGATCCCCGCATTTGCAGCTATCCAGTGATCGCCTGCATCATCAGAACGGTAGACGCCGTTGTGCGTACCGACATACAGGGTAGCAGGAGTATGCGGGTCAATGACGAGGCAGTTGACACCCCATTCCGTGATGCCGGCATTGGCGGCCGTCCAGGTGGTGCCGCTGTCTCTCGAGCGGAAAACACCACTGTCGGTCCCTGCGTAGATGGTGCCCTTGGACGCAGGATCCACGGCGAGAGATGAAACACGAACATAGGGAAGACCTGTGTTCACGGCAGTCCAGTGATCCCCGGCATCCGTGGAACGGAAGACACCGGCTCCATCTGTGCCAGCATAGACGACGGCTGGAGTTGTCGGATCAACAGCAAGAGCCAGCGTGTGATTTGTGATGCCAGCGTTTGCCATGGTCCACGTGGTACCGTCCCAACGGAAGATCCCACTGTCAGTAGCTACAGCAAGAGTGGCGGGAGAAACGGGACTGATCACAAGAGAACTGGCATGCAGATCAGAAAGGCCGGTATTCATCGGGGTCCAATGGTCCCCCTTGTCTGTTGACTTGAAGACACCGGTGCCATAAGTGCCGGCGTAGAGGACCGTTGGTGTGGTTAGGTCAGCGGCGAGAGAAGTGACATTCCGGTGGAGTGTCCCGTCATCCTCTGAAACC
>JBNAWM010000022.1:15330-16993 GCA_049699855.1 Candidatus Cryosericum sp. | reverse complement strand
ACATCGAAGAGGGAGTGGGCAAGGTGAGCGAATCCAGGCAGAAGGCTGAGGCGGACCCTGACGTGAAACGGGCCGTAGGAGAGTGAGTATTTGAACTCGAATCTGATTGAGGGAATCGTTTTTCTCGTCCTTGTAGGCATTCTCTACGCCGTCTATTTCGTACGAGGGGATAAGAAGAAGGCAAAAGACGCCTCAAAGAAGAGCATCAAGATGTTCATTCAGAACTCCATCAGGATTTATGCAATCTTTGTCATCATTGCGATCCTTCAGAAGTTCATCTCTCCGGCAGCTGTCTCCTCCTTTCTGCTGAAATTCAATGGGCTGTGGGGCATTGTTGTTGCCGCGTTGGCTGGGTCTATCATGATGGGTCCCGTCGCGACAAGCTACCCCATCGGACAGTATCTTGTCAGCAACGGCGCTGGTTTTGCTGTCGTTTCAGCCTTTCTGTTCACCTGGGTCGGGATAGGTGTCGTGGCGCTGCCGTACGAATTCAAATTCCTGGGCTGGAAATTCACGCTCCTGCGCAACACGTTTACGCTGATTTCGGCGATTCTGATCGCGTTGCTCATGGGGGTGCTGCTGTGAAACAGTTTCTCAAGGACTGGGCGATCGAGCTCGTGATTTTGCTCGTGGCTGTGGTGTTGGGGATCTTGAATCCTGGCAAGGTCTATGCGGCATTGATTTCGGCCAGCATGAGTTACTTGAACCTGGCGGTGGTGATCGTCGCTGTGGCGCTCTTGTCATCATTCATTTCAACGACAATTCCCAAGCCGGTGATAGCGAAGGCGATCGGAAAGCGGAGCGGGGTAACGGGAGTGCTGATCGGCGCGGTGTTTGGAACGCTTATGGTTGGCCCTGCCTACATGTTCTACCCGTTCTTCAAGGAACTCAGGGACAAGGGGGCCGGGGCAAACATCATTGCAACAACCGTAGGCACGTGGGCGATCAAGATCGCCTGGATCCCGTTCGCAATCTCGGTTCTCGGTTGGAAGTTTGTACTGCTGTTCAATGGATTGATATTCGTTTTTGCGGTGATCTCGGGCATGGTTGTCGGGGCTTTTTACAAGGAGTAGGAAGGAACCGACAGCTGTCGCAAGTTTTGATGTATGTCCACGATGGCAGGACATGCCATCGATGTTGTACATGGGAGGAACGAGGATGAGCAATATCGGCTACATTTACCTGGGGATTGCAGCAGCACTCATGCTGTTGTCATATATCAAGGACAAGGGCAAGACTCGGAAGGCACTGATCACGACCGGCAAAATAGCCTTGAACGTGCTGCCGGTGCTGTTCTTCATATTCATACTGATGGGAGTCATCAATATCTACGTCACGAAAGACGTTGTTGCCAGGCTGCTCGGTACGGGGAGCGGCATATGGGGCATCCTCATTGGGGAACTGGTAGGGGCTATTGCGCTCATAGAGCCTGCCGCGGTTTTCCCATTCTCTGGTTCACTTATTGCGAAGGGAGCAACCTACGGGGTCATCTATGCGTTCGCCTCTACAGCCGTGCTCATTGGCATTGCAACGCTGCCCGCAGAAATCAAGTTCATGGGCAGAAAGTTCACCATTGTCCGGAATGTACTTACCTTCGTTATCGTTTTTCTGATCGGGCTTGTTTTCAAGTATTTCATGTAGAAGGCGGTCAACCATGAGAAAA
>JBNAWM010000022.1:0-15230 GCA_049699855.1 Candidatus Cryosericum sp. | reverse complement strand
CTGATCGGGCTTGTTTTCAAGTATTTCATGTAGAAGGCGGTCAACCATGAGAAAAATGCTGAAAGAAGCAGTCATCTATATTCTGATTGGGTTGGCCATCTGGGGCCTTGTGGCCGTATTTTCAGTCGCGAAGAGTGTCCAGGTTGCAAAAGTCGCATGGAAGGCATTTGCAGGAGCTGCATGGATCATCATCTCGGTGTTCTTTTTCATCGGCCTGATCCAGGCCTGGGTGACGCCAGAGCAGCTGTCGAGGTACCTGGGCAAGAGCGCAGGTTGGAAGAGGTTTGCGTTTGCATCGACCATACCGATCCTGCTCGGCGGCTCCCTCTTCACCATGCTGCCGCTCACGAAGTCACTGAAGGACAAGGGAGCTTCCGACTCCGCCATTCTGGCATTCTTGACAGCTTGGAGCGGCAAAGCCCCCCTGATTCCGTTGGAAGCGCAGTTTCTCGGATGGAGGTTCACGCTGATAAGGACGGCACTGATCATACCTACGGCAATTATTATGGGCCTGGCAGGTGAGTTCATCCTGGATCGCTGGAAGGGTGCGCCTGCGGTTGTCAGCCTCAATGACATGGCCACGGGAGAGCTGCTGGCGGGCGAAGCCGTCATCCAGGAGCTGGATACGGAATACGGCCTTCGCAAGAGCGAGGCGGACAAGCTCGTGTCCAGTGCCGCTCAGCGGGTCAAATTCGAGCTGCTAGGGGACATTCTTGAGCGGGACATCCCGAGAAAGCTTGCAGAGTTGGCATCGAAGTATGAGTATGAATTGGTGGAATTCGAGGCAACCTCACCCTCCCTCAACTTCAGTACGGACGGCAAGAGGTTCCCCTCCAAGGCGCAGTTCATTCTCGCTTCCACATCAACTGCGGATATATCGGAACACCTTGACGCCATACGCCAGCTTCTGCTCGCAAACGGTATCACGATTGTGAGCGAGAAAAGGCTTTAAGCAGAGGGGTTCTCTGCAGGAAAACTATCGTAGCTGGAGACGAAACAGCCGCCGTGGGTTAACGAGTACCATCTCACGGCGGTTTTCTATGGCGTGGCAGTCGGTCACACGGGAAAGACATCCTTGCCGATGGCCAGGAACAACAGCAACCCTATCGCAACAACAACAGCCGAGAGCACAAAGTCCATCTTGGCACCGAGCACGGCAATGATCAGTGCACCGACAAGCGGCGCATAGACACCCCGGACTCCACACGTGAAGAGATGCAGCGAGGACAGGTCTTCGGTGCGGTAATCGGGATGGCTTATGGAGAATGTCTGCCAGAAGAAAGAGATCGAGGACCCTCCTATGCCACAGAAGACGTTTGCAACGATCAGGAGCGCAAACGTAGGAAAGAAACCGTAGAGTAATGCCATGATAGCGATGGAGACAAGGCCAACAATGAACGTCACGTGGAGAGTTGCCACACTCCTCACGATCCGTGCCCAGAGTTCCATGGCGACAATATAGGCCAGGCTATTCACTGCAAGCAGTATTCCTATGCTGGCGTCAGAAAGCTTGAGGGTCTTGACTTCGATGACAGGCAATGCGGGCAGCATCATCAGCATGCCCGTTCCCGCGACCATAAAAATCAGCACGAGCTTGCGGATAGGTGCATCTTGGTTGATAATACCGATAGCTGTAACTTCCTCCAAGTCATCGGAGGATGCGACTTTAGTTCTGCTATGGAGAATGGCAAAGCCTGCCAGGACCAGGGAGACGGCTGCCAGCGCAAACGCTGTCATGTAGCCGGCAATGCCCATCAGATATCCAGAGAAAACAACGACCAGAGTGTAGGCAACGCTGCGAAACTGATCAAAGCGAGCAATGACGCTCACTGCAACTTCTGCGTAAATTGAATCGATCAGTGCGGGGTACAGCACGTCCCAAGCTCCAAAGAAGAGGAAGTACACGACGACGGCGAGGGTGAACAGCAGGGGCGTTTTCACGAAGGACAGTGCGATGACAGTTGCTGCGGCTAAAAAGATTGCGACCGCAAGCGTCTTCTTGATCTCACGTCTCTGCGTCAGGGCGGACCAGAGGGGAGCAAGCAGGTTGCCAATATAGGGACTGCTTGCTATGATGCCAATCAACAGGGGGGTTGCTCCCAGCCGTGTTGCTATGATGGTGAAGAAGGCTGAGGACAAGCCTTGCGTGAGGCCAATGTCGATTGGAACGATCGGGTCGTATTTCTCGAACGTCATTTCTTGAGAAGCAGAACTCCAACAAACTTGTTGTGATATGACAGTTCGGTCTTGATGCCAAGGGCGCCACGCCAGTAGCGCAACACTTTAACTTCATCGAAGGGCACCGTTTCCGTGAGATATCCTGCCTTAACTCCGTTGGACGTCAAGACAATCCTTGAACCGGAATTGGTTTGAGCGATGCTCTTGAGCACCGAGTGCACGCATGCTTCCAGTTGTTCGACCGCTATCGGACCTGACAAGAGCTTGCCTATGCACTCTTCATTCATGGGACCTCCCCTCTCAACCGTGACACTTGTGCTTCCACCGATGCTGTGGGATTATTGTATGCTCCCAGTACAACAAGTCCAGCGACGCTGAAAGTTGAGCAATGGCATGCGGTGGGACCGGGATGGGCTTCGACCGATTTGCTGGTCTGTGGGCGCCCAGAACCGTGCTCAAAACGCCTGTAGGCGGTGGTAGAAACCAAAATTGGAGAAGCGCAAAGGAGAGTGTATACTGAAAGTTGACGTTTCTGAAGGATGAGGAGCAGCGTGACAAAAAAGCGTTCTCTGCATATGACTTTGGCATCAATACTCATGGTGGCCCTTCTTGCTGGGGTCATTGTTGGGTCCCATGCGGTGCCAGCCTGGTCTCTGTCCAGCAGCGGCTCCGCTGTGTCTGTCTCCACTGATCATCCGCCGCCTGCTCAGCGCATGGTGCCACCGATACCCCTCCAGCCTGAACCCGACCTGGAGGCTCCTCTCAATATCCTCCTGCTTGGAGCTGATTCACGCGAGGCCAGCGACCCCGGGCGTGCAGACACGATCATGCTGGTGCGGCTGGATCCGACTACCAGGCGAATCCTTCTGCTGTCGCTTCCGAGGGATACGCGCGTCTCGATTCCCGGCCATGGGATCAACAAGCTGAACCAGGCATCGAGCGGATACTACAGCGATGGCGGGACCGCCTTGCTGATCAAGACGATCACCACTGACCTGCTGCCAGGTTTGCGCATCGACTATACCGTCAAGACCGACTTCGCGGGCTTTGCGGCTATTATTGATGCACTGGGAGGCGTCACCATTGATGTGGAGGAGCGGATGCTGTACAAGGCGGTTGATGTCACCATCGACCTGCAGCCGGGCGTACAGCACCTGAACGGCGAACAGGCGCTGGAGTACGCACGCTTCCGGATGGATGCAATCGGAGACTTCGGGACGTGGGCTGGCGAAGATCACGGGAGGGTGGCTCGCCAGAAAAAGCTCGTGGCAGCCGTCATCGACCAGACAAAGGACCTTCGGACCCTGTTGCGGCTCCCTGCCATCATCCGTGCCGTGCGCGCTGCCGTCACAACGGACATGTCCTTTGATGTGATGGCGCGGATCGCCATGACCTACAAGGATGTGGCAAGCAAGGATGTGGAGTCGGTTCCGTTTCCAGGAGTGCCACAATATGTTGACGGCATCTCCTATGTCATCCCCACGCTAGACGTGCTCCGCGCGAAAACGGGTCCGCTGTTTGGCACCCCTGCCCCTGCTGAAGTGTCAGGAAACTAGGCTTGTAACCCAGCAACCTCTGCATCGAGCTTGTCACGCTGGAGAAGGTCGTATTTCAGCGGGCGGCCATTCACGAGAACACCCGTGCATCCGCCATGAGCGGCATAACCATCGGGGTCGCCGACAGCATCGACCTCGGCGACGGGCAGGCCAAGTTTGGTGCCCACATAGGTTCCGGTCTGACTGAGCATGCGATACTGAAATGGACAGGAGACAGGGCCCAGGAGGACAGTCACGCGTCCATTGTCATCGGGCAGAGATGTCGGTGTCACGGCTGTCGGAGGAGCAGGGGTCCAGACGATGTCCGGCGAAAAGGGCTTGAACATCAGATCAGGATGTCCGTCCACATGCACAAAGCCGTGCCGCAGGTAGAACGATTCGGCGGACTGCTGCCCCTCGGCTTCACCGTGGAATGCCATGGCGGCGATGCCGTCGGCTGGCTTGCCGTCGAACCAGTGGTGCTGGCGCTGCATGGTTGTCTCTACCTCAGCCAGAAGCTTGCTGCCGATTCCCCGTCCCCAGCGCGACTTCTTCGGAACCCAGATACAGTCGATGACGGCCACCCCTGTTCCACTGGCATCATGTTCCGGGTGGCACTGGATCATGCCAATCGGGTCGGCACCGTTGTAGGCGACCCAGGCGAACGTCCCCAGCTCGCCGAGGCGATCACGGATCCACTGCCTCTTGGCTTTGGCTGCTCGTTCCCACAATGGATCGGACTTGGCGCCTTCGCCCGTGCAGATCGTGGCAAGGTCGCCTGCGTTGCGCACTGCTATGGGAAGAATTCTTGTTGCGCTCATTGTATCCTCGCTATTGATGGAGTACCTTCACGGTTGTGCCGCGAAGGCCGTCGGCGTTCATGGGTGCTGCGTCGCCGGCGAACGCTGTACTGCGCCGTCCGCTTACTGGCACTGACTGCGCGTCAGGCCAAACGGCTCGTTTCGTTCTATCCAGTCTTTGCGTGCCCAGTCCTTGGACTTCCAGGGCATGTTTTGAGGCGTCACAAGCGGCAGGACATCTCTGAAGAAGGCCAGGCGCTCCACGCTGGTCATCGGGACAAAGCTCTCGGCCAGATCGATGTCGTCATTGAGCTGTTCCATGGTGGAACAGCCGGCGATGACAGTGGTGACTGGAAGTCCCAGGCTGTAGCGAAGGGCCCGCTGCCAATCTCCGCCAAGAGACTTGTCGCCAAAGACCTTCATGCCGATGATCCCCATGCACTTCTGCAGGGCAAACGGCAGAAATTCCTCGGCGAAGCTGTAGATGAAGTGATCCAGCACCGACAGGGGGCACAGCGCGGAGTCGAAAGAAAATCGTCGTATGGCCTCAAGCAGCACCTGCGGATCTGCATGCCCCGAAATGCTGATGAACCGCACCAGTCCCTCGTCTCGTGCTTCAATCAGGGCTTGAAGAGCGCCATCTCTGCGGGTCACGGCTTCGAGCCGGTCGAAGCTGGAGAGATTGTGCAAGCGCACTTCTTCCACGTGATCTGTCTGCAGGCGTTCGAGGCTGGCTTCTAACTGTCGGCGGGCACCATCATGGGTTGGCTCGTTGATCTTGGTTGCTATCCACATGTCTTCTCGGTGCCTGGCAGCCACCAGCCCGACACGGCGTTCGCTCTCGCCGTCCGAGTAGGCGGGGGCGGTGTCGAAATACCAGATGCCTCGCTTCAGAGCCTGTTCCAGTATGGCGACAGCCTGGTCGCGGCTGCAGCCTTCTTCATCCACCAGTCGCTGACATCCGAGACTCAGGATCGGGAGTTCCACACCGGTCTTGCCAAACGGTCGTTTCTCCATGAGGTTCCTCCCTTTCACATCAGACTTGTTAGTAAAGTATACCCCAAGGACGAGCCCGTACCAGCACCTGTGTAACCTGAGTATCTTCACCTGCGTAGACAAGGTGACAGCCTGCGAGGTACTGCCGGGCAGGTCGTGACATCAGAGGAGATGAGCTATGAGCAATCGAACCGAAGAATTCAAGGTGAGCGGCGAGAAGTTGCTTGAACAGGTGAAAGACCTGGTCCATCAAGGCAATGTTCGGCGCATTACGATCAAGAACAAGGACGGCGTCACGCTGTTTGAGATTCCACTGACAGCGGGTGTTGTGGGGGCGGTTCTGCTGCCGATCTGGGCAGCGATCGGTGCCATCGCAGCTCTGGCCGCATCTTATACGATTGCGGTGGAACTGGTGGACGCGCCTCAGAAGCCAACGGTAGAAGGATCGTCGGTCGACAAGACCGAAAGCTCCTCCTGAGGGAAGGGGCGTTCGAGGCTGGCCGTCCTCGTGGTGGCAACACTTCGTCGAGCCCAGGGGACTTGAAACGTTTGTCGTTTTCCCTATAGTGCGGACATCACACCCTAGGGTGCATGGGAGGCTGTCATGGACGAGGAACAGGTACGGCTTGAGCAAATCGTCAGCGGTCTTGAGCTGAGAATCAGTGAGCTTGATGAGGACAGCGTGAGCGTGGAGGATGCAGCACGCCTGCGCGTGGAACTGGACGAGGCGTACGAGCAGATCGATGCGTCTGACCTGCCGGATGACGTCATCGATGAATTGATGGACCGGCTGGATGACCTTCAGGATATTCTTGATGATCTCGTCGACAGTGATACCGATTGGGACGACGAGGAAGACGAAGCCGAAGAGGACGAGGAAACGGGCAAGGACAACGACGAGTAGCCCTCGGAAGCAAGGTGCTCACGGCAACCGCCCCGGACTGCTCCGGGGCGGTTCATGTTGCCCGCCTGTGGGTCAAACGTTCAGTGGAGCGCCAGCAGACGGCTCAGAAACACGCAGACCTGGGCGCGCGTGCAGGTCCCTTCTGGGTCGAGGTTTCCCTTCACGACAATGCCGGTGTCCGGATTTCTGACGATTCCCTTTTCGAAACAGGATTGAATGGACGTGCGCGCCCAGTAAATGGCTGGCACGTCCGCAAAAGGAAGCGCGGCTGTGCTGTTCCAGTGCTGCGAGAGCGCGATGACGGAAAGCACCTGAGCCTTGCTGGCAGGGGCCTCGGGCTTGAAGAGGCTATCTGGATACCCCTTCAGCCAGCCCTCGCGCACGGCGGCGGCGATGTAGCCCGCAGCCCAATAGGTCGAAGGTACATCCCGGAACGTGGTCGTGGCGACCGCATCAGGTGCCACGTGCAGTGCGTCGCACATAAGCTTGGCTAGTTCTGCACGTGTCAGGGAAGCATCGGGATGGAATTTGCTATCTGCATATCCTGACACAAGACCACGGGAGCTCAAATCCGCCACTGCAGTGAAGGCCCATGACGTGGCAGGTACGTCGGCGAAGCGGGGACCGGCGGTGATGGCTTCCGGCACCAGCTGTCGGATGCGCATGATGTCATAGGCCGCTGTGCCCAGATCATACTTCATGGACAGCACGCCTGCCAGGTTGAATCGGGTATCGATCCACGGAGTGAATCCATATGTGCCAGGACAGGAGGCGATCAGCAGCGCGCCCGTGGCGGGGTCGGACTGCTCGCGCCACATGCCAAGGCCGGGGCGTGCTCCGCTTGTGGATGGAAGCAGCGTTGTGGTGGTCGAGTAGGGTGTCGTAGCGATGGAAGCGGTGGCGGCCTGATCCTGCTGAAGCTGAGCAACAGCCTCCTGCGACAGAACTTGTTTGCCGGACCATGTGCCATTCTGGAGAAGCATCGTCAAAAACCGTGCATAGTCCTCTGCTGTTGACCGTGCTCCGCCGGCCACATCGGGATTCCTATTGAATCCCATCAAATTGAACGTCGTGCTGTTCATGCCCAGCGGCTCGGCGATGCTGGTACGGAAGAACTCCTGCCAGGTCATCCCGCTGAGGACCTCGCAGACACGGGCGCCCACCTGGATGGAGACCGAACCGTCCGTGACCGTGCTGCCGGGAACGGCGAGCAGGGGTTCCGCCGCAATACGCCGGACGCATTCGGCCAGTGTCAGTGTCCGGTCACTGATGGAGGGATCGGTGGCAGGCAGTCCCGAGGTATAAGACCAGAGCTGCCGTATCGTGATTCCGGCCTTGTCCCCCGTGAATTCGGGCAGGTACTTGGACACGGGGTCATCAAGTCCAAGCAGGCCCTTGTCCACCAGCGTCATCATGGCCGCAGCTGCCAGCCACCGCGATGCTGAACCGATATCCACGACGGTCCCAGGACCAAATCTGCCAAAGCCCGAGCTCTCGATGATTTTTCCATCTTTGACGACGACCAGCGCCATTCCCCCTGCGGCTGGCGCAGCGGACCGCAGGAATTCGTTGACGGCCGTCATGTCGTATGAGCCCACGGCAACAACCTGGGAAGCTGGTACTGCGCATCCAGACATAACTGCCAGGAGTGCCAGAACAAGAAGACTGGCAACCGCCCGTACTGCTGGTCCGCGCATCGAGTGTGGAGGGACCATATGCCTCACGAACGCGTCTGAATGGCGAAACGGTGCAGATTGGGCACACTGCCCAGAATGATCAGGCGGTCTCCTGCTTCGAGGACATCATCGGAGTGGAGGGTGATGACGATCTCGCCGCCGCGCCGAACGCCCACAACGTTGATCTCGAAGCGGGCACGATAGTCGAGATCACGCAGCGTCTTGCCGGCTGCACCACGAGGAATGGGAACCTCCAGGATGTCATAGTCGGGCGAGGACTCGAGAAAGTCATAGATGCTGGACAAGCTCAGGCGGTTGGCAAGACGAATGGCCATGTCATGTTCAGGAAACACGACATCATCAGCACCAATGCGGGTCAGGAGCTTTCCATGCAGGTCGGATGACGCTCTGGCCACAAGGTGGTGAATACCCATTTCCTTGAGCACGGCTGCCGTCAGCACGCTGTGGTCGATCTCCGCTCCGATCGTCAACACAACCGTGTCACAACTGGTGATACCAGCTGCCTCCAGTTCCGATGCATCTGTCGTGTCGGCGACCACGGCCAGGGCAACCATGTCTTTGATGCTGTCAACGTTGCCTTGTGTCTCGTCGATTGCCAATACCTCAAATCCCAGTTCCGCCAGGCGTATGGCGCAGGATCTTCCAAACTTGCCAAGGCCGATAACGCCGATTCTCTGTTTCATTGTGTGTTCCTCCTAGCCAATCGCGACATCATCTTCAGCGAAGTGAATCGGGTGTTTATGCTGTTGCATGGGAGACAGCAGGCTCAGGGTGGCCGAGAGCACTCCCACGCGTCCCGCCAGCATGACGGCAACAAGGATGTACTTGGCGCCTGCGGACAACGATGGGGTGATGCCAGTGCTGAGTCCCACTGTCCCAAAGGCGGATGTGACCTCAAAGAGGAGGTTCAGTGCCGGAAATTTGCCGCCATCGGTGAGGGCCAGCAGAAAGGTTCCGCCGATGACGATGAAAAGACTGAGCACAAGAACAACGAGTGCCTTGTTGACCGTTTCGCGGCGGATACCTCTGCTGCCCAGATGCGTCTGGTCTGAACCATTCATGACGCCCCATACAAACATGGCCACAACAGCAAACGTCGTCGTCTTGACACCACCGCCGGTTCCGCCCGGCGAGGCTCCAATGAACATGAGGAGGATGATCAGCATCAGTGATGTTGAATGCATACTGCCAATGCGCAGTGTGTCGAAGCCGGCCGTCCTTGCGGTCACGGATTGAAACCACGACGCCAGGAGGCGGTCCTTGAGGGGCAGGCCTGCAAATACCGTAGGCGTTATGCTCTCGAGTACCAGGATCAGCACGGCACCACCAACGATGAGAACGCCCGTCATGGCAAGAGCTGTCCGCGCGTGCGTCGAAAGCCTTCTGTGTTGCCCCTGATGCAGATGACGCACCAGTTCGTTGATGACCGGAAAGCCGATACCACCAATAATGATGAGGCCTGGGATAACCAGGTTGATGACGACGTCTCCTGTATACGGTTCAAAACTGGTCATTCCACCCCCAAGCACGTCGAAGCCAGCGTTGCAGAATGCGCTCACGCTGGTGAAGATACCATTCCACACAGCCCTGCCGGCAGACATGGTCTGCAGGAAGCGCAGGGAGAGGAACAGGGCTCCCAGACCTTCACAGGATATGACGACAAGGGTGATGACCCGGGCGAATGCAAGGGGATTTCCTCGCAAGGGGGTTGGAACGCTCTCACGAAAATCACCTGTCTGACGCAGGCCCAGCCTAGCCCTGCGACGAAACGCGGCAATGAACATCGTGGTCAGGACCATGTATCCCAGACCGCCAACCTGAATCAGGGCAAGAATGACAACCTGTCCAAATAGGGTCCAGTAGGTGCCCGTATCCACAACCACCAGCCCTGTGACACAGGTGGCGCTGGTCGCCGTAAACAGGGCTCTCAGGAATCCCGGATGCCGTCCGATGCTTGAAATTGGCAGAAGAAGAAGCAAAGTGCCGGTGAGGATCACGGCAACGAAACTCAGAACGATTCGCTGAGTAGGGTTTCCAGATCCAAATCTCCAGATGGCATACAAGCGCCTTTGCTTTGCAGCAGTCACCATCATCATGTCAGTTTTCCCGTGCGCCTTTCACGCACAGCAGTATAGGGCAGGTCGCCTTGTATTCAACGGCTGGGTCAATCGACAAACCTCGATGACTGCCGGGCGAGTTTTCGTCACCCAGAGGAGCGGGACACCTGTGCTATACTGCTTGTGGAGGTGTTCCATGTGGAATGAGTTCAAGAAGTTTGCCCTGAAGGGAAATATGATCGACCTGGCCGTGGGTGTGATCATTGGCGGCGCGGTAGGAAAGGTCGTCACATCGCTGGTCAATGATATCTTGATGCCGCCGATCGGGCTGATCCTGGGGCGTGTCAATTTCTCCAACATCTACATCAATCTCAGCCGCACCAAGTATCCCACTTTTGCGGCTGCTCAGGCAGCGGGGGCGCCGACCATCAATATCGGGTCGTTTCTCAACAACATTGTCGATTTCTTCATCATTGCCCTGGTGATCTTCTTCATCGTGCGAGCGATGAACAAGATGCGCGAGGTAGCAGAGAGAAAGGCAGTGCCCGCAACTCCCACGACAAAGATCTGTCCCTACTGCAAGACAGAAATCCCGGCCGGGGCCACGCGGTGCCCGCATTGCACGAGTCAGCTGACTTGACGTACCATGGAGCGGTCGGGCGGACCTTTGGAGTCCGCCCGACGGTGCGCTAGAAGACCAGGTTGTGGTATTCGTTCTCCAGTTGCCGCAGTTCTTCCATGCGACGAGCGAGGACAAGTTGAAGCTGGGATGCCTCCTCAAGAGAGTCGAGTGTGAGCGCCGACGTCAGTCTGGTGCACAGCGAGGCATGTCCGGGAGTGTCATCGGCCAGTTCGTGGCGCAGCGCGTCGATGCGGTTCCACAGTTCTCTTGCCCGGTCACTGTTCAGGTCGAGGGGTTGGCAGGCGCGGATCACCTCAAGGTCCTCGGGAATAATGCGGACAAGGAGCTCGTGTTTCCAGCGAGCAGTGGCCGCACTGCGGAACGCTTCGATCACGCGCGGCGTGAGCGCGTTCCCTGCAGTCAGGACGCGGACCCGGTCGGGGAACGCAGTCAGATTCTGCATGTTCTCCCACACAGTGGCAGGGGGGATGCCAAAGAGGCGGTCCCGCTCTTCCTGTGAATAGTTCTCGAACACGTTTTCCTCTGCCCGGTAGGCACGGTCTTTTTCAAGGTACACTGCAGGCTCGCCGGCCTTCTTGGAGATCTCGGCAAGAAGTGCCTCCGGTGACGTGGCAGACTGGACTGCCCACGTGATGCCGTCCAGCATGGCAAGGATGGATGCAGCCACGGCGAGGTACGTGTTGGTGTAGGGATTGGGAGAGCGCAACTCGAAGCGGGTAGCACGGGGATTATCGACATCGCGGACCAGACCGGCCAACACTGTGCGGTTGCGCGAGGGAGTGGCGGGATCGGTGCCCAGAGCAGCCACGATGCAGACAGGCGCCTCGAAGCCGGGCTTGAGACGATTGAATGCGTCGTTGCTGGTGGAGATGAAGGGATTGACCACCTCGTAGTTGCGCAGGAGTCCCATCAGTGCGCCGTATCCGACCACGCTGAGGAAGTCTCCGTGCATGTCCGCAGGGGCGAACAGGTTGATGTGTCTGCCGCTGGGCAGAACGCCCGCAGCGCCCAGGTGGGTGTGTTCGCCCGAACCTGCTACTCCCGGGATAGGTTTTGCCTTGAAGTTGACGGTGAGACCGTTGGCACGGAACGTCTCTTTTACCAGGATGCGCGCCAGCAGTTCGTTGTCAGCGGCCTGCAAGGCGGTGGCATACAACCAGTCAATCTCCATCTGCTCCATGACGTGAGTCAGTTCACCGCCTGCTCCGATGGAGGCCTTGACGCCCCCAACCTCCTTGTGGCCCATTTCAGGATGCAGTCCATACGCTTCGAGAGCCATGACGGCCTGCTCGAGAGCCGTGCGGGCAACGCCGCGCGTACGCTGCCAGTAATTCTCCTGCAGGATCTGGGCAGCCGAGAGTTCCTCGACATTGGCGGTGTCGGTGGGGGTCTTGACCCAGAACTCGAGCTCCGTTCCAACTGTGAACTCGATCCTGGCCAGACGTGCCGGCTCCAGGTGGCTCAGGAACGGCGAGGAGGCATGGTCCTTCAGCAGTTTGAGAATCTCTGTCTGAGCATAGGTGATGGTGGCAGACAACAGCGACCGTGCATCGATGCGCTCCCCGTGGTGCATGAGGAAGGATGGAATGCGCAGGGTCCCCACAGGAAGTCCCGTCTCGTGGTCGACATGTTCCTCGTTGTAATCCACGAACCACGTGGCTGTCAGGTCCGGCACCAAGTCTACCTGGGCATCGTTCAAGGCCGTCATTCCGGTGAGGACAACCGATGACCCGTCGGTCTGCACTGCCTTGCCGGCCAGGAAGGCATCGATGTCGGCAATGAAGGTCTGAATGGGGATGCGCTCGTCTGTGTCGTTGCCGGCAAGGTCAATGGCGACAAGGGAGACAAACCGGATCTCCGGGTGCTCGCGCAGGATGGCCAGCAGGGTCTCGCGGCCACACTGTCCTCCTGCAATGCTGTAAATGCGTTTGCCGTTCATGCATGCTCCTTGATACAGTTTCTCTGAGATTAGCCGGCCACGCTCTTTTTGCAAGACAGGGGCTTCACACTGCTATACTAAGACTATGAGACAACAAGGTAATCTGGGCGGTGGCGGTGATCGACCGGTGCCTGATGGCGAGGCTCCGGGCGAACTGATCCCGGACGTGCTGTCCGCAGGATTGAAGCTCGTCTTCTGTGGTTCGGCGTTGGGGGATGTGTCCTGGAAGCGGCGGGCCTATTATGCCAATCCTGGCAACCGATTCTGGCAGACACTGGCGGAAGTCGGATTGACCCCGCGGCGTCTGCAGCCATCGGAGTACCGCCTTCTGGCGCAGTGGGGGATCGGACTGACCGACCTCGTCAAGACGGATCATGGACAGGACGCGCGCATCTTTGACGGACACGTCGACCTGGGTCAGGCGCGTTTGCTGCTGAGCGCGAAGATCATGCGCTGGCAGCCACGTGTCCTTGCGTTTACCAGCAGGACGGTGGCACAGCAGTTTCTGGGCCGGCGCGTGGCAGTGGGCCGGCAGGCCGACCATATCGGCGCAACCGTGTTGTGGGTGCTTCCATCAACCTCTGGCCTGGCGCGGCGTTTTTTTGACATTGAACCATGGCGGGACCTGGCCTCCTTTCTGCAGGAGAGCGAGGAGGGAACGCCTTGACTCACTGCACCAGGTGATAGACTGTACAGCTGGAACGTATCCCCGAGCAGGTGCGAAAGGTGGTCATGACGGTGAGCAGTGCTCAACCAACCCATAGTGTTCCGGAACAGCAGCGGGAGCAGATGTCATGGATACTGACATGACAGACAAGCTCGTCTCGCTTCATATCACGATCCCGGAACTGAGGGGCATACTGCCTAATACGGCGACGGTGGTCTCGACGGCATTCTGGGTTCCGCTGGCCGACTTTGTCCTCCGCCGTGCAGGAGTGTTCGAGGTTGTCTGCCAGCGAGAAGATGCCATGGCCATCAAGCTGCTCATGCCGCTTGCGGAGACCATCGAACGGAGGCGCGAGGATGGAGCTCTCATGTTCTGGGGCACAGTCACCCCTGGGTTCTGCAAAGCTATTGCGAATGGCCATGGGTCGGGGCATGATGCTCTCTGGTGGTGGCAGATCGCTCTGTCGCGTGAGGGCGAACAGGTGTTTGCGCTCAGGGAGTACGGTGCGGTCATGGACCTGTTTGCGCTGAATGAGAGCGAGGTTAACGTGATTCTTGAGTTGCTGCCCTGTGCAGCGCGCACCTCTCTGGGGTCACGGGCTGGCAGCGACTGATGAGAACGCAGATCCGGAACAGGTTTGACCACCCGGTATGCCGATGAACACTGACGAAAACTGGTTCAGGGACGATAAGGGGCGCGTGCTGCTCCTGCGTGGGGTAAACCTTGGCGGCGATTCCAAGGTCCCGACGGTTCCCGACGGCGCGACGCATCACTCTGAAGGATTCTTTGACCATCGCATGGTTTCGTTCGTGGGACGGCCGTTTCCCCTCGCAGACTCAGAGGAGCATTTTGCGCGCTTGAAGTCGTGGGGACTGACGACCTTGCGGTTTCTGGTGACATGGGAAGCCATCGAGCATGCTGGCCCCGGTCTCTATGACAGCGAATATCTGGATTACATCGAACAGGTCGTACGGCTGGCAGGGGAGATGGGTTTTACGGTGTTCATCGACCCCCATCAGGATGTCTGGAGCCGGTTTACCGGAGGGGATGGGGCGCCGGGGTGGACACTGGAGGCGGTCGGCTTTGATCTGACGAAGTTTGTCGAGACGTGTGCCTGCATCGTCCACCAGACGCATGGAGATCCCTATTCGCATCTCATCTGGCCTACGAACTTGAGTCGCCTGGCGGCCGCGACGATGTTCACGCTGTTCTTTGGGGGCAATGACTTTGCTCCACACGTCCTTATCGATGGCGAGCCCGTGCAGGAGTATCTCCAGCGCCACTTTATCGATGCCGTGGCTCAGGTGGCCGGTCGCCTCCGGGGCATGCCGGGGGTCATCGGGTACGAGCCGCTTAACGAGCCATCCCACGGATATATCGGATGGAAGGATCTCACAAACCACAGCAACGCGCTCAGGGTCGACTATCAGCCGACGCCGCTGCAGTCCTTTGCGCTGGGAGATGGCTTGGAGCAGGAAGTTGGCTTCTGGAGCATGGGCCTGGGCGCTCGCCTGCGCGGGCATCGGCGATTGAATGAGACGCATACACGTGCATGGAAAGATGGTGCTTCCTGCATCTGGCGCGCCGAAGGGCTCTGGGATGTGGATGCCGATGGAAAGGCGGCTCTGCTCAAACCGGACTACTTCACACATGTGGGAGGGCGCGAGGTCGATTTTGCGCGTGACTACCTTGTCCCCTTTGTGCGTCGCTACGTGGACGCCATCCGGATGGTAGATCCGTCAGCACTGATCTTTGTCGAGGGCGAGGTCGAGTCGCCTCCGCCCCTGGTAGGCGATGGCTATACGGGACTGGTT